>NZ_JASBOG010000001.1:0-315990 GCF_039907185.1 Corynebacterium sp. c8Ua_99 | reverse complement strand
GGTCACTTTTGTCATAAACGCAGTCAGTAACTTGGCTTGACCCGCCGCCGCTGTCATAAACGCAGTCAGTAACTCGGCTCGGCCCACCGCTGCCGCTAGCCAGCCGGCCAACAGTAGAAAACTACTTCTTCACCAGCACAGTGGTGCCAGCTGCTAGAGGTAGGCGCATCACGTAAGCGTCGTCAAGCTGGAGCATATATTCGTCGGCTTCACGGGCAGCGACGGTGTCACGGTCAGTGCGTGACGAGTCAGCGACAGTGCCGTCGAGGAGCGCGCCGGTCAGGACGAGCGCGCCACCGGAGCGAAGCAGCGGCCAGGCCTTTTCCTGGGCGGCGCGGAGGATCGCCGGGGCGACGTCCAAGTAGACCAAGTCGTAGGAGTCGGCGGCCAGTCGATCCATGACCTCCAGCGGCTGCGAAGGCAGGAAGCGCTGTCGGTTGGGGCGGATGCCTGCGGCTCGGAAAGCGGACTTCGCCAGAGACTGGTGCTCGAGCTCCGGGTCGATGCAGGTGAGAACGCCGTCATCGCCGAGGCCGGCGGCCAGGTGCAAACCGACTACGCCTGCCGCAGGCGATGCGATGACAGCGGCGGGGTGACCGTCGCGGCGGGCACTGGTCAGAGCCATGAGCGAGGTCAAAGCGGCGCCGGTCATCGTATCGGGGACGGCAACTCCGTATTCGCGAGCGCTCTCTCGGGCGCTTTCAAGGGCCTCGGAGACTACGGTCGTGTTGTTGACGTGCTGTGCAATAGCGTCACGTGCGGATAGCGGGGTAGCAGAAGAACTCGTTTCGGACACGTTCTATAGCGTAGGAAAAAACTTCGGGCAGGGCAGCGGGGCGCGCCGGTCAGTGCCGGACTAGGTGGGTAAACAAGCCTCAAGTTTGTCTGGACTCTCAAACTATTTTCAGGGTAAGGTCACTACAAACCTAAGGTTGGTAAGGAACACTGAACCTCATGCCCGAACGAGTCAAGTCCGAACGAGTCAGCGTAGGCGCCAGCCGCGAGGACGCCGCGTCCGCTGACGTAACTGAGCAACTGTCCGGCACCGCGGCTTTTGACGCAGGTGTGGGGGAGATGCCGTCGTGGTCGGAGCTGGTCCAGGCCCACGCGGATAGTGTTTATGGGCTCGCATATCGGTTAACTGGTAACCAGCAGGACGCGGAAGACCTGACGCAGGAAACATTCATGCGTGTGTTCCGCTCGCTGAAGTCATACCGTCCCGGCACTTTTGAAGGCTGGCTGCACCGGATTACCACTAACCTGTTTTTGGATATGGTCCGGCACCGGCAGGTCATCCGGATGGAGGCGTTGCCGGAGAACTACGACCGTGTCCCGGGCACGCTGAAGACGCCGGAGCAGGCCGTCGATGACGCGATGCTCGACCCGGATTTGGAAATCGCGCTGGCTGAGCTGCAGCCGGACTATCGCGCGGTGGTTGTCCTCTGTGATGTGGTGGGGCTGACCTACGAGGAAATTGCCAGCACCCTTGGGCTCAAGATGGGCACTGTGCGTTCGCGTATTCACCGGGCACGTTCCAGCTTGCGGGCGACGTTGGAGCGCCTGGAGAAGGAACGACAGGAGCTGCCGGAGTCGGTCACCGCAGGCTAGATTTCCCGCACTCAATCCGCGGGAGCGGCTATTGTGGGGCTAGTTAAATAGGTGCGATTTCTGGAGGTGCTGCAGTCTGTGATTCAGCAGGGCGATGACAAGCGTTTTTTGTCAACGGAGCATCTCGGCACCGAGGCAATTGCCGCTTTTGTTGACGGCGAGTTGTCGGTCGTAGCTGAGCGTCGTGCGCAGGCGCACCTGATGGCATGTCCGGAGTGTCGCCGGGAGGTCGCGAAGCAGCGGCAGGCAGCCAAGCGTCTGCGTGATAGCGCGCCCTTGCACATTCCAGCTGAGCTGCGCGCACGTATTGCTGATTTCGCAGGCAGTTGCGAGGACTCAGAGCCCCATCGGTCGGCGCGGCATCTCGCGCACCGTCCGCCGGAGTCGCTGAGCGCTGCGTTGGAGCAGATCGTTCGTGGTTTTCGTAAAGGTGGTAGTCACTAGTGGGCAAACATCGCTCTTTCGATGATTCCGCGTTTGCCCCGGACGCCGATCGTGCCGCCGCAACTGGTGGGTTACAGCGTGCTCCAGGGCAGAAGCTTGACGACGACCCCAGAGCCACCGCCCAAGAGTATTCGCCGTGGCAGGATTCGTCGTCACGCATGACGACGGGGCGTCCAGCCCGCAAACCCGAAGCGAAAAAGAAGCCTCGCCCGAAGACGGCTCCCCGCGTCAGCGCGCGGGAAGTGATTTTTGGCCGCGAGGTGCCGTGGCGTGTGATTGCGGCATCGTCGGCCGTGGTGCTGCTCATTGGCGGTGTTGGTGGCTTTGTTGGCGGTTGGGCTGGCAAGACTTTCCGCTCGGACTACCAGCGTGTGGAGCTGCAGCAGATCGAGGGGCGGCCGGGCAACGGTGATTTGACCGAAATCGGCAAGGTGGCGGAGGCTCTTCGTCCCGCGGTGGTGTCGATTGCGGTCAGTGCCGGTGAGGTCTCGGGCGTGGGCTCGGGGTTTGTCATTGATGGTGACGGTCATATTTTGACGAATAACCACGTCGTTTCGGCGGTGGCGGACCGGCAGGATATGCAGGTCTCCGTAACGTTTTGGGACGGCGGCAAGCTGAAAGAGGTGCCGGCCAAGATTATTGGCCGCGACCCGAAGACCGACCTCGCCGTAATTAAGGTCGAAGATGTTGCGGGGCTGACCGTGGCGCAGCTTGGTGATTCCAACGCGGTTGCGGTCGGTGACACAGTGATTGCGATGGGCTCGCCGCAGGGGCTGGGCGGCACGGTGACCTCGGGAATTGTCTCCGCGCTTAATCGGCCGGTGCGCCTGGCCGCTGAAGGGACTGACACGGACGGCTACGCCGATGCGATTCAGACCGATGCCTCCATCAACCCGGGTAACTCCGGTGGTCCGCTGGTGGATATCCGCGGTGCCATTATCGGTATTAATACGGTGATTTTCA
This sequence comes from Corynebacterium sp. c8Ua_99, assembly GCF_039907185.1. Classification (NCBI taxonomy): domain Bacteria; kingdom Bacillati; phylum Actinomycetota; class Actinomycetes; order Mycobacteriales; family Corynebacteriaceae; genus Corynebacterium; species Corynebacterium sp. c8Ua_99. The sequence continues at coordinate 312,975 of NZ_JASBOG010000001.1, read as the reverse complement.
GTAGTTCGGGTGGCTCACAGGGGTTGGGCTTTGCGATTCCAATCAATTCAGCCGTTGCCATCGCTGAGCAGCTCATCGCCGGTGAGCAGCCGGTTCATCCGGGGATTGGCGTGACAGCGCGCACGGTTTCCAATGGCGCACTGACTGGTGCCGAGATTGCCAGCATCCTGCCGGGAGGCGTTGCCGACCGGGAAGGTCTGCAGGAAGGCGATGTGATTACGGCTGTGGGAGACCGCGCGGTATCGTCCGCAGATGAGCTCACGGTGGCGCTGTGGACTGTTGGCGCTGGTAATGAGGCGGTATTGAAAATCGTTCGTCACGGAGCCGAGCTGGAGGCGAAGATCACGCCGGAGTAGGGGGGCGCTGGTTTCGACCGGTTTCGGCTGGTTTCTGCGGATTTGGCAGATTTGGTGGATTTGGCCGCGCAATGCTGCATGCGAGGTGCACTGTAACTAAGGTGGTATAACGTGTTTTCTAATGTTGGCTGGGGCGAGATTCTTGTCCTCTTTATCCTCGGACTAATTCTCATCGGACCTGAGCGGTTGCCGAAGGTAATTGAGGACGTCCGCGCATTGCTTCTGGCTGCGCGCACCGCAATCAATGACGCACGCGATAACCTCTCGGACGAGTTCGGTGAAGACTTCGATGATCTTCGCAAGCCGCTGCAGGAGCTCAACGATCTCCGTCGTCTCAACCCGAAGACCGCCATCACCAGGACGCTTTTCGACGGCGATGACACCTACCTGGACATGCTCTCCGGTAAGCCCGCAGCGGGTGGTGGCGGAACTGGTGCAGCCGGAGCTGCAGGAGCGGCAGGAGCGGCCGGGCCTGCGGGTCAGCAGTACCAGCAGTCCAATACGAACCAGCCAGTGCAGCCGGCTCCGTCGCAGCAGCCGCTCCCGCAGTCGGCTCAGCAGCCAGCCCAGCAGCCGGGAACTTGGCAGGATCCAGTTGCCCAGGCCCGCCAACAGCAAGCGCAACAAACACCACAGCAGCCGCAACAACCGCAACAACCTCAGCAGCCCCGTGGGGTGCAGGCCTGGGTCGACGACGACAACCTATAGAGGTTGCAAACCGTGCCCGACCGCAAGTTACTGACTAGGTTTATGACACTTTGAGCACAAATTTTGCCACGAAAGTGTCATAAACCTAGTCAGTAAGTGCACGCAGCCGCTTTGATGGATGCACCACCGAAAACACCACCAGCAACACATACGCCCCAGACACCGCAGCCACAAAAGCAGACGCCCCCTTCCCGGCACCGAAACTACCGGGGAGGGGGCGTCGCTGTGATCGTCGTAAAGCGAAGGCCTACTTCGGAGTCACGCCCAAGCCGAGCGACTTGCCTGCGAGCGACTCGCGACGAACAACCAGCTTGTCAGCGATAGCGTTCAGGGCCTCGCCCGCGCCCGAATCCGGCTTGGACAGGACAATCGGAGTGCCCTTGTCGCCGCCTTCGCGGAGCTCTGTGTCCAGCGGCACCTGGCCGAGCAGCTCGACCTTTCCGCCGGTGATCTGGGTAAGACGACGGGCAACGGTCTCGCCGCCACCTGCGCCGAAGACCTCCATCTTGGAGCCGTCGGGCATTTCCATCCAGCTCATGTTCTCGATGACACCGGCGATGCGCTGGCGGGTCTGCAGCGAAATGGTGCCGGCGCGCTCTGCGACCTCGGCGGCGGCCATCTGCGGGGTAGTAACAATCAGCAGCTCAGCGTTCGGCACGAGCTGCGCCACGGAGATGGCGATGTCGCCGGTTCCCGGGGGCAGGTCGAAAAGCAGGACGTCCAGGTCGCCCCAGAACACGTCCGCGAGGAACTGCTGGATAGCGCGGTGCAGCATTGGCCCACGCCAGACAACCGGTGCGTTGTCGTCGACGAAGTGTCCGATAGAAATCAGTGACACGCCGTGCGCCTGCGGAGGCATGATCATGTCGTCGACCTGGTGCGGCTTTTCCTCGGAGCCCATCATGTGCGGAATGGAGTGTCCGTAGACGTCGGCATCGAGGACACCGACAGACAGACCCTTCGCGGCCAGCGCGGCGGCGAGGTTCACGGTCACGGAGGACTTACCAACGCCACCCTTACCGGAGGCGACGGCGAACACGCGGGTGCGGGAGTCCGGCTGGGCGAATGGGATCACCGGCTCGGAGGCGGTGCCGCGGACGGCGTTGCGGAACTCGCGGCGCTGCTCGTCATTCATCACATCGGTGGTGACGGTGACGTTGCCAACGCCCTCGATACCGTTCAGCGCCTCTTCGGTGCGCTCGATGATGGTGTTTTTCATGGGGCAACCGGCAATGGTGAGGTAAATCTCCACGGCCACGTCATTGTTGTCCGCCACCGAGATGGACTTGACCATGCCAATCTCGGTAATCGGGCGACGTACCTCAGGATCTTCGACCTGCGCCAGGGCGGTGCGAACTTCAGCTTCAGTAATCGTAGACATTATGTAGTGAATCTTATCGTGAGACCCCGCAAGACAAAGAACTACTGACAAAATCAGTAGTTTGCCGCTTTACGACGGTCACAGCGACCAACCCTTCCGGCAAGAGCGGTGGCGGTGGAATGGGCGGCGGACCAGTCGGTGGAACAATTGCCAATCGTCTGACGTTGTCCTTGATAGAACGCCTTTTGGCGATAGTTTTAGCAATATTTTCAGCAACTGAGTCACCATTTACTGTGACAACAACTGCAAGGGAACGGTGAGAGTACCGATGGCAAATGGGGAAGCGGGCAGCGGTTGGGGGAGCGGCCGGGAACAGAGCATGAAGTCCCGGTTGCCTCAGCGCCAGGTGCCCGAGGGGTGGCCGGTGGGCAGTTTCACCAACTACTCCGACGCGCAGGCGGCGGTGGATTCGCTCAGTGATCGCGATGAGTTCCCGGTTTCCGACCTCACCATCGTCGGTGTTGACCTGATGCAGGTGGAGCGCGTGGTCGGCAGGCTGACCTGGCCGAAGGTGCTCGGCGGCGGCGCGCTGTACGGCCTGTGGATGGGCTTGTTCTTCGGCCTGATTCTGGGCCTTTTCCAAGAGGATTGGGTCAGTCCGCTGATTGTTGGCCTCGGTATGGGGGCCATCTTCGGCATCGTGCTGGCCGCAGTTCCGTACGCAATGCAAAACGGCAAACGGGATTTCTCTAGCACTACGGAGATTGTTGCCCGTCGCTACGATGTCCTGTGCAATCCCCGCAATGCCGAGCGGGCCCGTGACCTGTTGGCGCAGCGGGCTCTCGGTGGGAACCGCGGGTAGGTTGCTGTATCCGTCGTAAAGCGATGCCTGCCAGAAGCAGTACCTACAGCCACTTGTTGCGGCGCAGGACCCACACCAAAAACGCCACGATGGCGAACATGATGGCGAGGACGATGAAGTAGCCGTACTCCCAGTGCAGCTCGGGCATGTGGTCAAAGTTCATGCCGTAGATGCCGGCCAGGGCGGTCGGGACGGCGAGAATAGCCGCGTACGCCGAGATGGTACGCATATCCTGGTTCTGCTGCAGCTGGATTTTCACGGCGGCGGCGTCGATGAGGGCGGAGAGTCGTTCGTCGAGTCCGGAGACGAGGTCCGCGGCGGCGAGCTGGTGGTCGAGAACATCGGAAAGATAACGGCTGACGTCCTTAGGCATGATGTCTTCCCGCAGATTCATCAGGGAGCGCAGCGCCGGTGTCAGCGGATCGATCGCGTGGCGCATTTCCAGAATCTCTCGTTTGAGGATGTAAATGTCCTCAATATCCGAATCCAAGTTCGGCTCGAAGACTTCGTCTTCCATGATCTCCACGCGATCTTCCAGCTGCATGGCGATGCGCAGGTACGCGTCGACGAGGTTGTCCGTCAGCGCCCACAGCACGCCCGCGGGGCCGTAGTCGATGGCGTCGGTGGTGTTCTCCACGCGTGCGCTAATGCGCTGCATATCCGAGCTCGGCATGCCCATGCGAATGGTGATGACGTACTCCGGGCCGATGACAATCATCAGCTGGCCGGAGCGAATGATCTCATTTTCGTCATCCGCGAGACCTTCCGGGGAGTAGTGAATCGAGCGAATTACAAAAACCACGTGATCATCGTGGATCTCAATCTTGGGGCGCTGGCGGTTAGTCAGTGCGTCCTCCACCGTCAGCTCATCCAGTCCGTAAAGCTCGGCGATGGCGTCCATCTGTGTCGCGTTGGGGCGCGACAATGACAGCCACGTGAAGCCCTCACCAAAATTCCGTACCTCGGACAGCCCGGAGAAGTGGTCGTAGGTGCCGGGCAAACGCTTGCCACCGATGTAGACGCCGCAATCGCGCAGGGCATCGCGCACCGCCCTCGACTGTCCTGTTCCTGTGCTTGACGACGAGCCGTTGGTGCGCGTCACCTTCGAGACAGCCGACTTCGCTGCGGATTTAGCCGCATTCGTCGCCCGAGCGGTTTTACCGGGTTTTCCTGTGGCCGACGGTTTTTGGCTTTGACTGGCCGAGCTAGTTCGCGGATTGCGAGCCTTCGCCGAAGCGCTGATGTTGCGGCTTTTCTCTTCGCCCATTCTGGGTGACCTCACAATCCGTTCGTAGGTTACGCTGGTGTCGATGATTGATTTTAGACGTGCGAACGCCGGGTTCCACTTTCGCATCCGCTCAATGGGGTGCAAGGGTAGCTCCACGGCTACTGCGTGCACTTTTACCGCCCTGGCATTGGTCACTGGGGCGACGGGGTTCGGTCTTGCCGCATGTTCTGATTTGGATCCGCAGATGCCCGTTCCTCCCGAGCAGGAGGCGGTGGTGACTGTCGGGGCAGACCTACGCAACCCTGAGCAAGCAGCTCTTGCGTACGTGTATGCGCAGAGCTTTGAGAGGATAGGGCGGCAAGCGGAGGTCGTCGGCATTCGCGATGCTGACGACCGGTTGCGGGCCGTACGCAATGAAGCGGTCCTGGTCTCCTTCGGATGCACAGGTGAGCTACTCGGCCTGAGCGACCCTGCGTCGGCGGCTTCACTGGCGGAGGAATACGCGGACGACTCCACCCCGGACAAGCAGTTCAGCGGCGAGTGGCGCGACCGTGTGTACGACGCATTTTCGCGGTCGCTGCCGGGTGAAGTTATGGCCACCGACGCGGGCATGGCACAGGGCTGCGCGGATGTGTCAGCTGACAATGCTGGGGCTGACTTGCCGCAATGGCTTGTGCCTTTCTACGTCAAGCCAGCGTTGGACCGAGATGATCGAGTCCGCGTGCTCAATGAGATTGCGGGTTCGCTGAGCACTGAGGACTTGAAGCTGATGACCCGGGCTGTGGCTGGTGGCGCCAGCCCTGAGTTGGTCGCTCAGGAGTGGCTGGATAAGGCGTAGTCGGGGTGGCGGGGGCTAGTTGTGGCGGTATCGGACGTGTATCTGCTGTTGGCTGCCGCCAAGTTTGTTGATTAACCCATGAATACGGGCTGCAAATGTGAAACTGTGCGAGTTTATGACACTTTCATGCCATTTTTCGGGCCGTTTCTGTCATAAACGTAGTCAGTAACTCGCATTGAGGACTAAGTAGTAAATGGTGCCGACCCGGTGGCACGCCGACCGGACACGCTTTTTGCCTATTCGCCCTTGATGCCTGGCAACGATCGCCCAAGCAACAAGAAAGGGGCTCCAACCGAACGGTTGGAGCCCCTTAGCGTTTACATGCCAACTGGCGAAGACCAGTCAATGAGACCTACTTGAGAGCCTCTTCCAGCAGAGCCTTCTCCTCAATCTGGTGGACCTTAGCCACACCAGTTGCGGTGGAGGACTGTGCACGGCGGGAAACGCGGGTCAGCTTCGGCATATCCGGCAGAACCTCTGGGAGGTTCAGTGCCAGGAACGGCCATGGACCCTGGTTAGCCGGCTCATCCTGAACCCAGCGGACTTCCTCAAGATCCGGGTAGGACTCGAAGAGGTCGCGGAGGCGGTTGTGCGGCAGCGGGTGCAGCATCTCCAGGCGAGCGATTGCAAGATCGTCGCGCTTGTCCTTCTTGCGCTTCTTCTCCAGCTCCCAGTAGATCTTGCCGGAGCAGAGCAGCAGGGTCTTGATGCCGGACTTGTCCTTGGACTCGAAGTTCGGGTCATCGATGACCGAGCGGAACTTGTTCGGGTTGGTGAAGTCCTCGACAGCAGACGCTGCCATCTTGTTGCGCAGCATCGACTTCGGCGAGAACACAACCAGCGGACGGTGCAGGTCGGACAGGACGTGGCGACGCAGCAGGTGGAAGTAGTTAGCCGGCTCGGACGGCTGAGCAACGGTGTAGGAGCCCTCGGCTGCCAGCTGCAGGAAGCGCTCGATACGTGCCGAAGAGTGGTCCGGGCCCATGCCCTCGTAGCCGTGCGGTAGCAGCAGAATCAGCTTGGAGGTCTGACCCCACTTGGCCTCGCCGGAGGAAACGTACTGGTCAATGGTGGTCTGAGCGCCGTTGGCGAAGTCACCGAACTGTGCTTCCCAGAACACTGCTGCGTCCGGGTTACCCAGGGTGTAGCCGTACTCGAAGCCCATGCCTGCGTACTCGGTCAGAGCCGAGTTGTAAATCATGAAGCGACCACCGTTCTTGGACTTACCGTAGGCGTCGATCGGGTTGTATTCCGAACCGTCCTCGGAGTCAATCAGAACTGCGTGGCGAGAGGTAAAGGTACCGCGGCGGACATCCTCACCTGCGAAGCGGACGTCGATGCCAGCACCGGTGAAGGAGCCGATTGCCAGCAGCTCGGCCATACCCCAGTCGATGCCACCTTCCTGAGTCATCTCCGCGCGCTTCTTAGCGACCGGCGCAACACGCGGGTGAATCTTGAAGCCCTCAGGGAGGTTGACGTAAGACTGACCAATCTCGACGATTTCAGCCTTCTCGATGCCGGTCTTCAGACCATGCGGCAGCGGCTGGGAGCCTGCAATACCGGACTGTTCGCCCGGCTTTGCGTCCTGAGCTGCGCGGACCTCGTTGAAGACAGCTTCCATCTGGTCGTGGAAGTCTCGGCGAACTGCCTCGTACTCTTCCTCGGAAATGTCACCGCGACCAATCAGGTCCTCGGTGTACTGAGCGCGGACGCTTTCCTTTTCGTCGATGACCTTGTACATCAGCGGCTGAGTCATGGACGGGTCATCGGCCTCGTTGTGGCCGCGCTTGCGGTAGCAAACCAGGTCGATGAAGACGTCCTTGCCGTAGCGGTTACGGTACTCAACAGCCAGCTGGCCGACCCAGACGACAGCCTCCGGGTCGTCACCGTTGACGTGGAAGACCGGGCAGCCGTATGCCTTGGCGATGTCGGTTGCGTAGTAGGAGGAACGACCGGAGTCCGGCGAAGTGGTGAAGCCGATCTGGTTGTTCACCACGATGTGGACGGTACCGCCGACCTTGTAACCACGCAGGGACATGAGGTTCAGGGTCTCCTGGACAATGCCCAGGCCCGCGAAGGATGCGTCACCGTGCAGCAGCAGCGGCATGACGGAGTAGCCCTCTTCGCCCTTGTTGATCTTGTCCTGGCGTGCACGAGCAAGACCCTCAACGACCGGGTTGACGGCCTCGAGGTGGGACGGGTTCGCAGTCAGGGTGACGTCAATCTCGCCCTCGCCGAACATCTGGATGTGACGGCCAGTAGTACCCAGGTGGTACTTGACGTCACCAGAACCGCCGACCTGTGCCGGGTCGATGTTGCCTTCGAACTCGGTGAAGATCTGGCGCAGTGGCTTGCCGACGATGTTTGCGAGCACATTCAGTCGACCGCGGTGTGGCATACCGATGACGACCTCATCCAGACCAGCACCAGCAGCGGTGTCAATGGCGGAGTCCATCAGCGGAATCAGCGACTCTGCGCCCTCAAGGGAGAAGCGCTTCTGACCGACGTACTTGGTCTGCAGGAAGTTCTCGAATGCCTCAGCGGCGTTCAGCTTCTGCAGAATGTACTTCTGCTCAGCGTGGGACGGCTTTGGCTGGCCGCCCTCAATGCGCTCTTCCAGCCACTCGCGCTCTTCGCGGTCGAGGATGTGAGCGTACTCGGAACCGACCTTGAGGCAGTATGCGTTCTGCAGGCGAGAGAGAACCTCGCGCAGCGTCATAGTCTCCTTGCCGCCGAAACCACCGACGTTGAAGGTGCGGTCCAGATCCCACAGGGTCAGACCGTGCTCCTCAATATCGAGGTCAGCGTGGTTCGGAGCAGAAGTATTTGGCTGGTCAGAACGTAGCGGGTCAATGTCAGCCAGCAAGTGACCGCGGGAACGGTAGGCCTCAATCAGACGCATGACGCGGGTGTTCTTGTCAATACCCGTGTTCGGCAGATCCTGCGCCCAACGGATTGGGGTGTAAGGAACATGCATGGTCTGGAAGATGTGGTCCCAGAACTTGTCGTCGACAAGCAGATTGCTCATCGTGCGCAGGAACTCACCGGACTCTGCACCCTGGATGATGCGGTGATCGTAAGTAGAGGTGATGGTCACCAGCTTGCCGATGCCCATCTCTGCCAGACGGTCCGCGGAAGCACCGGCGAACTCAGCCGGGTAATCCATGGAGCCGACACCGATAATCGCGCCCTGCCCCTTGGTAAGGCGCGGGACGGAGTGGCGAGTACCGATACCGCCCGGGTTGGTCAGGGAAATGGTGACGCCCTGGAAGTCCTTACCGGTCAGCTTGCCGTGGCGAGCACGAACGACGATGTCCTCGTAGGCGTCGACGAACTGCTTGAAGGTCAGGCTTTCACACTCGCGGATAGCAGCAACTACGAGCGAACGAGAGCCGTCCTTAGCTGGCATATCAATGGCCAGGCCGAGGTTAATGTGCTCCGGGGTAACCAGAACTGGCTTGCCGTCAACCACCTTGTAGTTGTTGTTCATGTCCGGGTGGAGCATGACAGCCTTCACCATGGCGTAACCAATGATGTGGGTGAAGGAGATCTTGCCGCCGCGGGCGCGTGCCAGATGATTGTTAACCAGGGTGCGGTTTTCAAACATCAGACGTGCCGGCATATCGCGAACCGACGTAGCAGTCGGCATCTCCAGGGAGACATCCATGTTCTTAGCGATAGCCCGTGCGACGCCCTTCAGAGGCTCCTCTCCGGATTCAACAGCCGAAACCTTGGCTGCTGCATCCATTGGGGACTTCTTTGGCTTCGGGGACGCCGGCTTGTTCGGGGTCTTAGTGGGTTCGACCCCCTTGGATTCACGACGTCCGGTTGCCTTAGCTTCCTCCTTCGTGGCTGCTGCTGGCTTTGCCATATTGGAAAGGTCCTCGCCCTTTTGGGACGGGGTGTGGGTTGCGAAGAATTCGCGCCATTCCTGACCCACAGACTGTGGATCCTTCTGGAATTGCTGGTACATCTCGTCGACCAGCCATTCGTTCTGGCCGAAGCTCATGTCGCTGCTCACGGCAGGTACTCGCCTCTTTTCGTCTTAGTTTTACTAACTCACGTTTATTCTAATTAGCGCAAGCGTCAAAGTGTCATTCAAGGATAACGAAAATTCTGAATTACTACACCGTTGCGCTCCCCATATGGTACTTGCTCCAAAGCTCTGCGTATTGGCCACCCGCCGCTAGAAGCTCATCATGGGAGCCGTCCTCGACAATACGCCCGTGGTCAAGTACCAAAATCCGGTTGGCCCGAGCCGCCGTAGCCAGGCGGTGGGCCACAATAATTGCCGAGCGTTGTCGCGACGCACGGTCAGTGGCTTCAAGGATTGCCGACTCTGTTGCAGGGTCGAGTGTCGCGGTGGCTTCGTCGAGAAGCAGCAGTTCAGGACGCATCATTTCGGCACGAGCGAGTGCGATGAGTTGACGCTGTCCGGAGGAGAGCCCTCGGCCATCTGGGCCAACGGGGTGGTGGAAGCCACCGGGCAGGCTGGCAATGGTGCTGAGGGCACCGACGTTTTTCGCGGCCTGCTGAATTTCAGCATGACTGCTGTCCGGTAGACCGTAGGAAATATTTGTTGCTACTGTCCCCGAAAACAGGTGTGATTCTTGGGGGACATAGCCGAGGGTGCGTCGCCAATCGTTAAGAGGGAACTCGCGGATGTCAGTTTCGGAGGCTCGCACCACGCCGCCAACTGGGTCGTAGAAACGGGCAAACAACTTAATGATTGTCGATTTTCCGGCGCCGGTGGATCCGACAATTGCGACTGTTTCTCCGGCAGGAATCTGTAAATCGAGAGCATCGAGAACCTGCGGGCGTTCGTGCTCGGAGTTGGCGGCGGGGTAGGAGAAAGTCACCTTGTCTAAGCGGAGGTCGCCAGCAGCTGCGCGGGACGCGCCGTCAGTAGTGCCGTGATCTGGCATGGGGGCGGTCTGTAGGAGGTCATCAATGCGATTGAGGCCGACCTTCGCCTGCTGGTAGCCGTCGAAAACATGGGACAGCTGCTGAATCGGGCCAAAGAGCATTCCTAGGTACAGCGTGAAGGCGACGAGTACGCCGGGTGTCGTGGTTCCCGAAGCAACCTGTTGGGCACCGACAGCCAATACCGCGGCTGTTGCCAACTCAGAGACGAAGTTGATGCCGGGGAAGAACAGAGCCACGGCCAGCTGCGCTCGCTGACGAATTGCGCGGTACTTATCGGATTCCTCGGCAAAGGAAGATTCGATATCGGCGACGCGGTGGTACATCTGAATCTCGCGAAGCCCACCAATAGTCTCCTGAAAATCAGCGTTGACCAAGGAGAGCTGCTCGCGCGCAGCCTTGTATAGGCGCGAGGAGATCCGGCGGAATACCAGAGTGGACACCACAATGATGGGAAGCGATGCCAACGCCACCGCGGCGAGTGACACCTGTGTGGCAAGCAACAGCGCCGTGACACCGAGCAGAGTAAACGCGGCGATTGCCCCCTCTGCCAGTCCCGTTTGCAGGAAAGAGGAGAGCGCATCGATGTCGGTTGTCATCCTCGTCATGATGGCGCCCGAGCGATTGGCCTCGAAGTAGTTAATGCCAAGCGACTGCAGGTGACGGTAGCAGCGCACACGCAGGGCATAGAGCAGCCGCTCACCAGTGCGCGCAGTAATAACAGCATTTGTGGCTACGGCAAGCCAACTGATGAGGACCGTCGCCAAGCCACCTGCGGCGCAGGCCCACAGCACGGCCTCATTGTGCTCACTGATGCCGTGGTCAATGGCGTAGCGCACGAGCATGGGGAACGCCAGATCGGCAACGGCAATGAGGGCGAGCAGCGCAATGACACTTATAAATAGGCCGCGGACATAGGAGAGCAGCCGGCGCAGAGAAAAAAGCTCGGAGTTGTCGAGTGCCGCAGCGGGCACACGCGGTTTTTCGGTAGCGGGTGGGAGGTTTCGCACGCGCTCGAGAAGCTCAGGCGTCGCAGGAGCATTGGCGAGAGCCGCCCCCATGCCACCACGACCACCGCCGCGGCCACCTGGACCACCAGGTCCACCTGGACCGCCTCCGGCTCGGCCAACCCCGCGGCTCATTTGAGAAGTGGCACCTCCGAGACGGCGGGAAGAGGTGTCTGATGTGGAGTCGTCGGCGGTTGGAGCGGTTTCGTCGGGCCAGAGTTCCTCAGGGCTGGGGTCTTCACTGTCGATGGGGTCGAGAACAAGGTTTTCGATTTCGGGGTAGGCGCTCTGGTCGATGTCCATCAGCTCGGTGAAGCGCGGATGAGAAGAAATCAGTTCGGCCTTGGTGCCAATGCCAGTGATGGCACCGTCTTCGAAAATGGCGATGTGGTCCGCCTGCTCGAGAGTGGAAGATCGATGCGCCACGATGACGATAGTCGTATCCGCCAGCTGCGAGGTCAGCGCGTTGAAGATTTCCAACTCTGTTGCAGCATCGATTGCTGAGGTCGCGTCATCGAGAACCAAAACTCGAGGCCGTGCGAGGAATGCCCGTGCTAACGCGACGCGTTGAGCTTGTCCGCCGGAGAGATTATGCCCGCGCTCGCCGATGGCTGTGTCCCACCCCTGAGGCAGGTCGTCGACGAAGTTGACCTGGGCGGCGGTCGCTGCGGCGACAATCTCTTCCTGGGACGCCGCGGGATTGGCGAATGCGATGTTCTCACGCAACGTGCCCGCAAATAGATAAGGAGTGTCCGGAACGACAGTAATAGCGTCATATACGTCGCTGGAGAGAATGCGCGCGGTATCTGTGGATGTGCCGTGGCTGGGCGCATCGATAGTGATAGTTCCCGAATCCGGCAGATAGTGACGGCCGAGTAACTCCGTGGCGATAGTCTTTCCGGACCCCGGTGGGCCAATCAACGCTAAGGTCGCCCCTGGCGCGACGGAGAATGAGACATCGTCGATAAGCGTGCGTCCGCCACGGCTGTGAGTGACGTGGTTGAAGCTGATGCCAACGGGACCGTCGGGGAGGGGGAGCGCGTCGGTGGGTTCGGGGTTGTCTGGTCGGGCGTCGATGACATCGGAAATGCGGTCGATGCTTGCCGACGTCAGCTGTATCGAGATGACCATGTTGGAGACCAGACGCGACAGGGCAGTCAGGCTGGTGAGATACGTGGCAAAAGCTACGAACGTGCCTAGGGTGATGTGTCCGTTAATCGCGAGCCAGCCACCGACCGCGATATTTCCGACGAGGGACAGTTGCGGCAACGACTGTAGCGCCGGTTGGAATCGAGCGCTGAGTTTTGCCGCTCGCAGGCGTAGGGAATAGAGGAGCGACGAGTTACGCTCCATCTTCGCAACTTCGTTGTCACCCTGCGCAAACGCCTTAACAACGCGGATGCCGGAAACGGTTTCCTCGACTTGTCCGGCGATCTCGCCTGCTTGCTGTTGGGCAGCCCAGGTTGCGGCATGGAGTTTGTCACGAGAATTCACTGCAATGTAGACAATCGCTGGCACCACGGCGAGGCCGACCAGTGTCAGGGGCAGCGAGAGGGCGAGCATGATGCCGATTGTGATGAACAGCTTGACGACGGATCCCAGTGTCAACGGCAACATCGCCAGTAGTCCGGACACTGCCTGGAGGTCGGAAATTGACCGCGATACAACCTGGCCGGTGTTGACTCGGTCTTGTGCTGGACCATCGAGGTTTTGTAGGGAGCGAAGGATCTTTAGTCGCAGGTCGTGCTGAACATCAATGGAGAGTTTGCCGGAGAAGAATCTGCGCCCCACCTGGGCGACGAAGCGTACTAACGCGATGGCCAGAAAGACGGAAATGACTGCCTGCAGGGGAGTTAGGGAAGGCAGTAGGCGCGCGGGGACACCGCCATCGGAAGAGCCCGTTGCCACATCAATGGCATCTCTAGTGAGAAGCGGAAGTACGGACTCCAGCCCGACAACGATTAGCGCTGCGACAACGACGCCATAGAGCGGTAGTGGCCTGTGAAGAGACTGTTTCCACAAGAACTTCATGGGAGAGGTTCTGAGGGGTTTGCTCTGGGCCATGGTGGGTACCGCTCTTCCATTGAAAAACGTCGCTGAAGGGTAAGTCGCTGAAGGGTAATCGGGTAAGAGGAACTACTTATTCTTCTTTTTCTTCGGCCACTTCAGCGCCGAGGGAATAGAGAACCTAGATGACTTTGAGTCCTTCTTCGAGTCCTCAGAGGTGTTGGATTTAGCCGGTAGCTTTCGTTCAAAGTCCGACCAATCCTGGGGAAGTGGGCCCAGAGATGCGCGAGTGGAGCTGATAAGAATGCCACCGAGCTTGCGGTTGGCGGAGGCCCCAACCACGGCGCCAATTCCAAATGGCAAAATCTTACCGATGATGGCCAGACGAGCGTTCTTCATCAAGCGCTTGCGTGCCTCGCGAATCAGCAGGCGGTTTGCTGCACCCAGCTGCGGAACACCAAGCCGTGGCAGTAGAGAATTCACGGAAGTTTTGGTCTGCTTCCGCAGCGATTCCTCGCCAAGCAGAGAGGCCATAATAGCTGTCCCCTCAGAACCACTCATGGCCGCAAGAATCAGCGTGCGACGGCGTTGCGGATTGGTGATGTCAATATTGCGCAGGGTTGCTGAGGCCAGTGTGTACCAGGCTGATGCTTCCAGGAACAGCAGTGATTCACCGGTAACCGCAGCCAAGCCCGTGATCATGCCGACGCCGGGAAGAACCGCACTGCCGCCGGCGGCACCACCGGTGCCAGTGACCAGGTTGAGGTAGTGGGAATCAATACGTTCCTGTACCTGCGCCGGAGTTTCATCTTTTTTGCGCTTGTGTAGGGAACTGACGTACCCGGTGATGGCAGACGACTGCCAGCTCATGGTCTTATCCAGGGTTTGGATAAGAAGGGTTCCCAGTTTTCCGGCATCACGTTCGATCGCTTCGGGGGTTGAGTTCACCGCATCAGTTACTGTGCGAGTTGAATCCTTCTTCGTCTTTTGGAACAAAGTAGTAGACCTCCTAAACGGGTCCGTTGAGAGCCATATGCCCATATAAACACTACTGAGCTGTGGGGAAATTCCGTAGTCGGTGGAAAAATAGACAGGTGTACGGCGATTAACACAGTCGATAGAAGGATGAGACTGGTGAACGATGTCACGCGGGGTGCCGCATTGCCTCCCGAGTACTCCCAGCTTTTGGCGGACTTTCCTCGGTTTTCCGCAGATGTCACGCCTCACGACGGCGCTGCGGAGTGGCACCTTTCTACCGAAGCTGTAGCCGCCGGAATTGAGGCTGGGAGAAAGCTGTTTCCCATGCCCGAGGTTGAGGTGGATACCCGTTTCCAGGCCCAGTTGTGGTGGTGGTCCATGTGCGGAGCATTGGTAGGGCCATCGCTGGCATGCGTGTTGGTGTCCGATCGAGTTCCAGTGTGGCAGTGGTCTTCTTGGCTCACATTTCTTCGAGATGACTATTGGGTTGGTTTCCAAGCTCAACAGTTTGAAAGCATTTCCGCTGAGGATGCGGATGAGCTGAAGGATTCCGGCGAAGCACTGGCTCATTTCTTGGAGCCGTTGGCTCAGGTTGTTGGAGAAGTCGGGGAAATCAAACCTGCCCCTCTTTGGGCCGTGGCTGCCGACTCCGTAGCTAACGCCGCAATATCCGCCGGTAATGAGCTGATGGAGCCCTGGCGCGGAGCGCTTATTGGCAAACATGTCGTTGAGGGAATACAGCGAGTACATCGGGTCCCTCTTCCTCGTTTCATGGATTCCTGCGGAGGCGAGGTGCGCCCCTGGGATGAAGCCGCTGCTGAATCGGGAGAAGAACCGGACTTCGATGTAGTTACTCACCTGGAGAGAGCTACTTGCTGCATGATTTATCACAGCCCAGATGCCGATCTGTGTGTCTCCTGTCCAAAACGTTCTCGTGAGGAACGCCATCAACTCTGGGCACGCTACTGAGCGCTCTGTTTTCGAGAATCGACAGCTGGCGGCCTGCTCCTCAACCGACCGCGTTGGCGGCTTTGCAGCAGCACGCACGCTGCCGGCGTGATCTTTCGCAGCAATTGCCGGGGGCATGAGCCACCCCATGATTGCGCGTTTGTCGCTACGATTGGCTGCGGGTAGAGGCCAATTATCTTTCAAGGGAGGATTCCACCCATGAGCTTTTTCGAGCAGATTGCTGCGGCACTGGACCGCGAGGGCATTGAAAGCCGTGTCAACGATGACACCCTCTTCGTCCCCATTACCTCTGACCTGGAGGTTCAGTTCGTCACCATTGATGAGGACATCCCGGCTGCCGAAGTTTACGTAGCCGCTGCCGATGTGGATGATGAGGACGACGAGTTCGAAGCTGTTCTGGTCTCCGCTGTATTCTCCGTCGAAGACGCCGTCGCGGCAGTCGCCCACCATGTAGCTACTGACCAGGTTGTTGGCCTGCTGCGCACTCTGCTCGATGGCGATGATGACCGCATTGCTGACCTGGAGTTTGAACAGGACCCCGAAGAGGCAACCCTGGTCACCTCCGAAGTTGGTACCTCCTCGTTGATTCAGGTTTTGGTAACTGCCCACAACAACGAGCCCAGCGCACACGTCCGCTTCATCTCCCAGGACGCAAACTTGGACGACATCGTCGACCAGGCCATCGCGGAGTTCTGGGACTCGGACACTGAAACGGTTCTCACCGATGATGACCGTCGCAAGATGTTCGCTGACCTCTACTCTGACATCCAAACCTTGCGCAATGAGGTTCTGACGCTGGGCACCTTCAAGGACTTTGACAAGTTGATGGATGTCCTTGCGCTCGTGGTAGACCGCGCAGAGGAATGGGAAGATCAGCTGGCACCCGTCGATGACGGGTATGCGGAGTACATCTACTCTGATCACGTTGCCTCCTTGGACGGGGATGATGACGACGAGGACGATGATGACCTCTACGACGATGGCGACTATGACGACGAGGACGACGAGGACGACGAAGAAGGCGACGACAGCGAGTAGCCGTACTGCGGCAGTGCTGTGACCAGTGCTAAGCCGCTGATGGGCTAGAAGAAAAGAGTTCGTTAGGACACGGCAGTGGCCGCGCGTCCCTGGTGCCAATCCAGCTATAACGGCGCCCGGGGAGTGCGAGGTCAGTGCCGTTTTCGTGTATCTTGCTGCAGTCCTGCGCACGATGGAGAGCCTCAGCCACAGCCCGAGTACGTCGGCGGTTTTCTTCCCGCGTCCGATTCGAACCGCCAATTCCGCGGAGGACTACCTCCGATGAGGATTCCACCTTGACGGAAACGGAGTACATGAACATGGGCTCATCCTTCAGGATGAAGTATTCCGCGTGCACGTCGGCAAGCTGAGAGACCAGTGCGCGAGGAAGCGCTATCCGTGATGCGCGGACGGTGACCACAGGCCCGTCGGGAAGCGAGAAGGTGTGATCTAGCGCGCCGGGCGAATGCCTACGGGCGATGGTGGGGTGGCAGAGGATTGTGCGGATGAGGTCGAGGTCTTCGAAACATTCTGCACGGTAGGTAGCGGATAGTGGGGGAAGAGCTAGGCGGCGATGAATGGGAAACTCGTCTGCTGTGTTCATGGCTCACAAGTTATCGAACACCCCGGACTCACATTTTCGAACATATAGAACTAATGTTCGAGATATGTTTAGCATCAATTGGCTACCCAAGTGGGGGTAGTCAATTGGCTAGGTGCCTGGTGTTATTGCAGGGACACGTGGGGTTGTGGAAACGATTCGATAACGACTTTTGTAAAAGTCCAAGAGTCTGAGAAAACGCTATTTCTGGGGGTGGGGTGGTGGATTAGTGTAGGGGATGGTCCTAAAGGAAAACTAAAAATTTGAAAGATTCGTCTCAATGAAGCACGCAAGAAGTCGAATGGCGGTATCGGCTTTCGCAGCACTTTTGTCCTTGGCAGCCCCGGTCGCGGCACATGCTGTCGTGGTTGGTCCGGGTGACCCGATTCGAACTCCCATGGAGGGAAGCCCGTGGGATGGGCATCGAAATATCAACTCGCCGATGTGTTCGGCGGGTGTTCCTGGGACGGTGACGGACCGCAATGGGGAAAAGCATCGGGTCATGTTGACCGCAGGGCACTGCGTGAATGATGCTCCGGATGTGGGGCTGCCAATCGTTACCGGTGAGGTGTATGTGCCAACCACCGAAGGTGATAAGCGCATTGGTACGACAGGTGCTCACCGTTGGGAAGTGCCGCAGGAAGATGCCGGACTGGAGTCGTTGCCGGCGGCCTTTAATGGTGCAGACTATGGAGTAATCAACCTTGATCCGGACGTAGAAACTACCGGCGCAAGTTACTCCATCGATGAAAATGGTCAGAGCTACGGGGAGCCTGTAGCGATGACTGGCATTCAGGACAATGAAGATCTGCCGCGTGGCGAGGTCTCCTTCGATAATTTTGGCAAACCTATCTGCAAGGACGGCATGCGTACCGGACGTGCCTGTGGCTATCAGGTATTCCGGGCTCGAAACGGCATTTGGACGGTTGGTATCGGCGTTGACCACGGTGACTCGGGTGGAAATGCCTACGATCCGACCACAAATGAAGTTATTGGCGTGAATTCGATGACCTTCGGTCCGGTCTCGCGTGTGATGCCCGCGGATATTGCCATCCAGGAGGCCTACGGCATTCCCGACGGTCAAGTGAACGACCACTTCGAGGTATCGGATTCCATGGCTCAGCGCGACTCCACCTATCGCACCCTCAACGAGGATATGGCGGCGGATCAGGAGTACGCCCGGACGCAGAATTCGCAGGATTCTCAGGAAGGTTCTGTACCGCAGTTAACTGATCTTGTGGACCAGTTGCCGCAGTCGCCGCAACTGCCTGAGCTGCCACAATCGCCCCAATTGCCACAATCGTCACAGCCGTTTGAGCTGCCTCAGTTGGCAGAAATTCAGCTTCCAAGCTTTGAGGGCTAGCACCAGTCTGAGAATCTGACAAAAATCACCCCCGAACCGTTAAGAGAGCCAGAATCATCCAAGGCGGATGGTTCTGGCTCTTGCATTGCTGTTGAACAAACTTTTTGATGCGTAATGCGCGTGCCGTGAAGGCGATTGAACGGTTCCACGACTGAGAATTTCACCCTAGGTTTCATTTTTTGGAGAGCTTTGTAAAGGTGTCCCTAATACACTGAGTGGGACAAGTTTTCTGTACAGAAATGGAGTAGCGCACACTATGGCCAGTTCGAAGAAGGTCGCCACACTTACGGCTGCACTGTCGGTAGCTGCAGGTGGCTTTGTGCCCGGAATCGCGGTAGCTGAGGCTGCACCGGCAAACTCGGATGTTGTCATCGGCCCGGGCTCGCCGTTGCGAATGCCGTTCCCGAGCAGCAAGAACATCGATGGACGTCATGTTCAGTCCCCGATGTGCTCTCTGGGAGTTCCTGGCACCGTTGTGGATCAGAATGGCGTTTCGCATCGTGTCATCATGACTGCCGGCCACTGTGTTGTGGCGAAGGATACTGAAACCGGCGAAGAGGTCACCGGCCAGTTCTTCATCCCCACCAAGGATGGCGACAAGCTGGTCAACAAGGACTACATGGGCACCGATGTCATGCCGGAAGAGGGTGACTTCGATGAAAACACCACTATGCCGGAGTTCTTCAACGAGCTCTTCAATAGCGGTGACTACGGCATCATTGAGGTTCAGGACGACATCAAGACCACCTCTATGTCCCACTCTGTGGATGAGTTCGGCAACGTCCACGGCGAGCCGGTTCAGATCGTCGGTATCGAGGACAAGCGCACTCTCGAGCCGATGGAGATTTCCTTCGACAACCTCGGTGAGCCCGTGTGCACCGACGGTTCCCGTACTGGCCGCGGCTGCGGCTTCCAGGTCTTCCGTGTCCGCAACGGTGTCTGGGCCATCGCTCCGATTGACCACGGCGATTCGGGCGGAAACGCTTACAACCCGGAGACTCGCGAGGCCATCGGCGTTAACTCCATGGGCATCGGCCCGCTGAGCCGCTTCCAGCCGATTGACGTTGCTCTTGAAGAGCAGTACGACATCCCGGACGGCCAGGTCAACGAGCGCTTCAAGGTAGAGACCTCCACCGAACCGCAGTCCGAGTTCCGCACGATTGACGAGGACTCTCAGTACACCAAGCAGCACGTCCCGCAGGAAGAGCCGGATTTGGGTCCGATCGGCGAGCTGCTTCCAGAGGGCGTCGAGGTCCCGCCGGAGATTGCCGACATTATCTCGGAGAGCCCATCTCTCCCGGAGCTGCCGATTCCGGAGCTGTCGGGTGCGACCGCTCAGGCAACGCAGGCAGCCAGCAACATTTCCTCGCAGGCGAACCTGCCGAGCCTGTTCTAATCAGGTCACCGCAGTCTCGTAGATAGGGCGTTCGCTTTACGACGCTCCGTCCAACCCCCTATTCCGCCACAGTGGCGGGGTAGGGGGTTTGCTTTCGTTAGTCAATCGGCTTTGCGTGAAGGTACTCGAAGAATGTGTCGGGAACGGGATGTTCAAGGTGAAGCTTCATTGTGACAACATTCGAGTCTTTCCCCTTAACCCCCTTCATTTTTGCTTGTTGGGGATCACTTGGAGTGGCTTCGCCAAGGTAGGTGAATCCTTCATCTGGTAAATCATCCCTGCGTACAAACAAATGGATAGGGAATTTATGTTGGATGATGCTCTGGACTTCCTGACTCTTTAGCGTCCTATTTGAACGTGTAAACCAACGCATCGTCGAATGGTCAATGAATTCATCCTCGTATGCGATGCGAGGAGCAAGCCCTTTGTGCTTTCGGTAGTTTACAAAGATTGGAATCGTCTGCGAGTGGGAATCAATCTTGTAGCCATTTAGCGTGCCTGATTGATCCGACCGAAGCCTCAAAAGACGAGAAACATCCTTTCTGGAATATCGTTGATTGCGGCGAAGCACACCCGCGAAATAATCATTTTCGCGGGACAGGAAAAGACCAGTTTGAATGATGTCATCCACATGCTCTCGAAAGCTGTTTGGATATGACGAATCCCACTTGTTGTACAAAGTCAAAAATTCCTCAGTCAGACTGTAACGTGAGGTTTTGTCATCGTACCGGACCAATCTAATTTCTTCGTAGGCCCGCTTCGGGTAAAACTCGAGGTTGAGCACTCGTTCGACAACAGAGAGATCCAGCTCGCTGTGAGAAACAGCCCTTGTGTCGAGTAAATCTGAAAACTCTTCACGTGTGATGGAACCATGCTTAATAAGCTGGTCAAGTAGAAGTAACTCTTGGGGTTGCTTTCCGGGAAGTAGCTCGCGGGACAAAAACTTCAAGTATTCACTCTGCTTATCCGTTGGTCCTGTTGCTGCTTTGTCCACCTGGTGTAGGAGTTCCCAATAATTCTTGGTACGCCTGGTGGAGATCACTGTAGGGTCAACGAGGTTGAATCGAGCAAAATCCATTAGTCGTGGTACACGATTCAGTCGGTACTGGAGAAGTTGAATATCCTTTTTAAATTCAGCAATCGTGTCCACCGAGGCTGTATCGATGGCTTTAAGGATCTTCTCCTTGGCAATTTCATCAAAGCTCACAGTAGAGCCCGATGGGATATTGGAGGGATCAACGACTTTGCTCTTGAGCTTCGACTTATTTCTAGATGAATCTCCGAAAAGAGCCATCGGGATCATGTAATTGTTCTTGTAGTTTCCAATGAAATCAATTACTCGGAGATGGTCTTTTCCTGGGGCTTTGCGAAGGCCACGGCCCAGCTGTTGGGTAAAAATGATGTTTGATTCGGTGCCGCGCAGCATCACTACTTGATTTACTGCCGGAATGTCGATGCCCTCGTTGAAAATATCAACGGTGATGATGTAGTCGAGTTCGCCTGCAGATAACTCCGCAACGACAGCATTTCGTGTCGAGATTGAGTCTTCACCTAGGAGCACCTTCGTCCGTAGCTGCCGGCCAAAGAGCTGCTTTTGGTTGAGCTGCTCCGATAACGCTTTCGCTTCGTCTTTCCGACTGCAAAATATGAGCCCCTTAACTCTCTCAGGAAACCCGTAGACACGGAGCTTCTCCAGGAGATAGTCGATACGATCTTCAGCGACGAGAGCATCGATGGATGCAGTCTTATCACCGATCGCTCGAACTCCATCATCAAAATCGGTGACACCGAAATAATGGAATGGTGCGAGCATGTCGGCTTCAAGAGCGGCTTGCAGTCGGATTTCGTAAGGAACGTTGAAATCAAAGAGGCGAAAGATGTCCCCTGAATCTGGACGCTCGGGAGTTGCGGTCAAGCCGAGGACAAACTCACTGTTGAAGTATGCAAAAACTGGCTTGTAGGAATTAGCAGCGCCACGATGAACCTCATCAATAATGATGAAGTCAAAGGCATCTGGAGAAAAGGTTTTGTAAGTCGATTGGGAATACAAGGATTGAACTGAGGCAAAAAGGTATCGTGCATCAGTTTCTCTTTTCCCACCAACCAAGAGTCCAAAGTCGGCGTCCGTAAGCTCAGAACCGGAGTAGGCAAGTACCTTTTGGAACTCACTCTTAGTCTTTTCCAGAATCTGTTCCCGGTGGGCAACGAACAAGACCCGCTTGGCCTGTGCTTCTTTAACTGCTAGTGCAGCAAGGATCGTCTTCCCCGTGCCGGTAGCGGAAATTATGAGGCCTTTCCGCTCGCCTGACTGCCTCAAGTCAGCGATATTCGACAGCGCTACCTGCTGCATTTGATTGGCGATAACTGGGCCCTCGGGCAGCAACTTTGTGTGCGTGTTTTTCGAAACTGGAGGTACGCGGTTTTGTTCGTACTCATCGACCCATTGATGAGTTAGTGGGATGCAACGGCTACGTTGCATATCAATGGCAGTCTCAATTTGGAATGTGATATCACCATTCTGGTGACTGGAAAAGTGCAGATTCCACTCTTCGTTTTCCTGGAGCGCCTTTTGCGTCAAATTTGCGCTGCCGACGATGGCTGAAAGCTCAACCTCCTTGTAAAAGAGGTATCCCTTTGGATGAAAACCCCGGTGATGATCTTCGGGGTAGATGTAGACGTTCAGTCCCTCAATTTCGAGTAGTTCTCTGAACATCGATGGTGAATTGAAATCAAGGTAGTTCGACGTGATGATCGTCATTGGGCCAGAAAACTGAAGGAGATCCTCCTTCAGCATGGCAAGAGCGGCCGGAGAAATAAATGCTACTGAAAATATGAAACTCGTAGCGGTGCGTAGCTCCTCGCGGAGCGCATTGTACATAGTGGCCGACTCGTCGTTGCGAATGAGTCGGGGATTGTATTTTTTGTCGGCAACGGTGTTTTTATCGATGAAGCCGTAGCGTAGGTCTCCGACCAGGGAATTCATCATTGTTTTAGCATACTAAATGCGCGCTGCGTCGCTTGTATTGATTACTGTTCGTTTACAAGAATGTCGACTGTAGGGATGTCCGCTGGCGCCCAATCAACGGAATAAAGCTCGGACGGTTCTAACCAACGATATTCAGTGTGCTCCGTTAGCTTGATTTCGGGAGAAGAAACGGAACAAAAGTATGTCGCAAGTGAGATAACGGCGAAGTCATACTCATGGTCGACAGTGAGAATGTGGTTCCCAATCTCAGCGTCAAGTTTTAGCTCTTCTCTTAGTTCACGGGCTAGAGCCTCACGAGGGGACTCGCCTTCTTCGATCTTTCCACCGGGAAATTCCCAATAGTTTTCCATCGAGCGACCTGGGCCGCGTTGGGCGGCGAAGATTTTTCCTTCGTAGGTAAGAACGGCACCTACAACTTCGATTCGTTTTTTCATCTCAACTCCGCGTTCTGTCATTGCGCCTCATTCTAGTAATCGTCACTGTTTGCAGATCGGGCTATGGTGAACTCTTGGGCTTCTTATTCTCTCTTTTGCACAGTAGAAAGGACCGTTACCTTGTCAGCTTCCCGTTCGCGCGACCTGCTTCGTCGTAAAGCAAAGTGCGAATCTCAGCCGGATATCGCATCGGAGGTGGGAAGCAAACCACAAGGTCGGGATCCTCGGCAGGGTGAATTAGACGGGACTAAACAGCCGATTCCGCGAGAGATTTGGATTCTGGTCAGCGCTGCGTTCATCATTGCGCTGGGCTTCGGTCTGATTGCACCAATCTTGCCGCAGTACGCGCGCAGCTTCGATGTGGGGGTGTTCGCGGCCAGCTTCGTGGTCAGTTCGTTCTCCATTTTCCGGCTAATCTTCGCGCCGGCATCGGGCTCACTGGTAGAGAAGCTCGGATATCGGCGCACGTACCTAACCGGCATCAGCATCGTCGCGCTCTCGACTTTGCTTGTCGGTGTTGCGCAGACATATTGGCAACTGCTGGCGTTTCGTGCGCTCGGAGGCATCGGTTCGACGATGTTTACGGTCTCGGCAATGGGGCTGATTGTGCGGATTTCACCGCCGGAGATCCGCGGTAAGAGCTCGGCCGCCTACGGCACAGCCTTCCTGTTGGGCAATGTCTTTGGCCCAATCATTGGTGCTGCAATGGGCGCATGGGGCATGAGGGTGCCGTTTTTCATCTACGGTGGCGCGCTGATTGTGGCAACGATTGTGGTCGGCATGTCGCTGAGTGCGGAGCATCTTCGCCATGTAGTGCCCAAGCGCACAACCCCGGTGCTGAGGTTCTCCGAAGCAATCCGTGACTCGGCATATCGAAGCGCACTAGTCGGAGCCTTCGCCAACGGCTGGTCGAACTTCGGCGTGCGCGTCGCGATTGTCCCGCTGTTCGCTGCGGCAACGTTTTCCCATGTTGGCGCCCCAGAACCGGGCAGCGATGGGGCAGTAGCCGCCACTGCCACAGCTGGTTTCGCGCTGACGGCCTTCGCGCTCGGCAATGTCACGGCATTGCAGTTTTCCGGTCGTCTCTCCGACCGCATTGGCCGTCGTCCACTGCTCATCACAGGCCTGTTTATCAACGGCGTGTTCACTGGCGCAATCGGATTTAGCAGCGGTGCCATTCCGCTACTGATTCTCTCAGTCCTCGCCGGCTTCGGCGCTGGCATGATCAATCCATCGCAGCAGGCCGTGCTTGCCGACGTCATCGGCGCCAACCGCCAAGGTGGAAAGGTGCTCGCCAATTTCCAGATGGCTCAGGACTTCGGAGCGATTTCCGGCCCGCTGATTGTCGGCGCAATCGTGGATGCCGCAGGGTTCAAGGCCGGTTTCCTTGTTTGCGGTGTCATTTCGCTGGTCGCAATGGTGGGCTGGATTTTCGGGCGCGAGACTCTACCAGCCCACTCGTCGAACAGCGGGGCCAAAGAAGTCAAAGCGAAAACAGCTTAAGCAGAAGCGGATTTGCTAGTTTCCTTGCCTTCATCGAGCTTTCGGCAAATAGCCACGTAGATAGCGCCAGTGATGTTGTGCACCACAGCGGCCACCGCGCCGGGAAGCGCTGCCTCCGGGGTAAAGAACTTCGCTGCCATACCGGAGGACAGGCCAGCGGACTGTGTGCCGACCTCCACCGCCACCGTGCGCTTGCCCGCAGTCGGCATCCCCACCAGCTGGCCTGCAAAGAAGCCGAGCACGTAGCCCAGAACGTTGTGGATGATCACAGCCACAAACACAATCAGGCCAATGTTTGCCAGGCTCTCTGCGTTCTTGGCCACGGCACCGAAGACCACGCCACCGATACCGAGAATAGAAATCCACGGCAGGATCGGGAGGATCTTGTTAATAAAGGTATCGGCCACAAAGCGGATAATCAGACCGCCAATCACTGGCAGGAGGACTGTCTGGCAGAGGCTCCAGGCCATCCCGAGGCCGTCGACATCCGTGTGCGCGTCGGCAAGCACGAGCATAAGAAACGGCGTCATAATCGGCGAGACCAGTGTCGACACACTGGTCATGGCGACGGACAGCGCGACATCGCCACGCGACAGGTATGCGATGACATTCGACGAAGTGCCGCCCGGAACAGAGCCCAGCATGAGCAGACCAACAGCGAGTGCCGGGTTGAGTCCGAGGACTTTAGCCACGGCAATCGCCAGCAGCGGCATGATGACAAACTGCGCAATAACGCCGAAGAGAATCGCCAACGGGCGCTTAGCGACCTGCTTAAAGTCCGGGATGGTCAGGGTGAGGCCCATCGCGAACATGATGATCATCAGGAAGTACGTGATGTAATCCGTCAGCGGAGTAAACGGGGCGGGGAAGAAGAATGCCAGCGCCGAACCCGCCAAAATAAAGCCCGGAAACCCGAGAACTTCAATCATTGCCGAGAGCTTCGACGGTGCCTTATTTTCCTGCCTGCCATTCCCAGAAATCTCCTCGGGAGAATGTGGTTTTAGCGGGGACTGCCGGGGCGAAGACGGCTGCGTTTCTGGTGCGTTGTTATAGCTGGACATTCTCTAGCGACCTTGGGCTTATGCGTTGCGAAATTGCAAAAATCCGCCGAACGGTTGGTGTTCCACGGCGGAAAATAGCTGATATGTGTACAAACTTGTAGGGAAAATGTTAGCCAGCTCACCCTAGGAAATTACAAAGTAGGCACCCCGAAGTGGGTGCAATGCGCTCGCTTGACGACGTTCCCATTGTCGTGACCTTGCGGACAGGAAATGGTTTTTTGACCGACGGTGGCGTAGTCTGGGCAATCGGTGTGAAATCCTGACGACAATGTCGCAGAGAATCTGGCAGCGGTATAAATTCGCTGGTGAAACGCTTGAGAGTGCATAGTGCATGATGGGCGCCCCTCCTCGGAAGTAAAAGCTGAATTGGGTTTGGGCGCAATTTTTCGAAGTATGTGCAAGAGAAGCGATGTCATCGCAATTCCGACGTGAGAGCACTGAAAACAAGAACGTAAATTGGGCGGGTCATGTATGTGCGACCCAACTGTGAGTAATCAACTGTTGAATATTGAGTGTGCGGGCGAAAAGGCCCAGGAAGAGCCCCAAATGGCTAATAATGAAATGAATGGCAGCGTCGAGGAAAATCGCGAGGATCAGCGCGAAAACCAGCGCGAGGACGCAATTGTGAAGGCCGAGGATGTAGTGGCCGGGGAAGCACCAGTGGCCGGAGAGAAGGCCGCTGAGGAAAAGACCGAGAAGGTAGAAAAGACTGCCGAGGCCGAAAAGAAGGCCGAAAAGAACAAACACGACAACGATGACGACACCGTCGGCTTCGATGAGCTCGAGCTGCCGGATGACATTGTCAATGCAGTTCGCAAGGTTGGGTTTGAGACTCCTTCCCCAATTCAGGCTGCAACTATCCCGACTCTGATGAGCGGCCGCGACGTCGTCGGCCTGGCTCAGACTGGTACTGGTAAGACCGCGGCGTTCGCGCTGCCGATTCTGGCTCGCATTGATCGCTCCGTCCGCGCACCGCAGGCGCTGGTGCTCGCTCCGACCCGTGAGCTGGCACTGCAGGTTGCGGATTCCTTCCAGTCGTTTGCTGATCACCTGGGCAAGATTCAGGTCCTGCCAATCTACGGTGGTCAGTCCTACGGAGTGCAGCTGTCGGGTCTGCGTCGAGGTGCACAGATCATCGTCGGCACGCCGGGTCGTGTCATTGACCACCTGGAAAAGGGCTCGTTGGACATCTCCGACCTGCGCTTCCTGGTACTGGACGAGGCCGATGAGATGCTGCAGATGGGTTTCCAGGAGGATGTCGAGCGCATTCTTGCCGACACTCCGGATGACAAGCAGGTCGCACTGTTCTCGGCTACCATGCCGGCTTCGATTCGTCGCCTGTCCAAGCAGTACCTGAGGGAGCCGGAAGAGATCACCGTCAAGTCCCAGACTCGCACTGCGGACAATATTCGCCAGCGCTTCCTGATGGTCAGCCACCGCAACAAGCTGGACGCGGTGACCCGCATCCTCGAGGTCGAGGAATTTGAAGCGATGATCATGTTCGTGCGTACCAAGCACGAGACCGAGGAGCTCGCTGAGAAGCTGCGTGCCCGCGGATTCTCCGCTGCCGCCATCAACGGCGATATCCCGCAGACCCTGCGTGAGCGCACGATTGATCAGCTCAAGGACGGCCGCCTGGACATCCTGGTGGCAACCGATGTGGCTGCTCGTGGCCTGGACGTTGACCGCATTTCCCACGTGGTCAACTACGACATTCCGCACGACACCGAGTCCTACGTCCACCGCATTGGTCGTACCGGTCGCGCTGGCCGCTCCGGTGAGGCGCTGCTGTTTGTCACTCCGCGTGAGGGGCGCCTGCTGCGCTCGATTGAGCGTGCGACCAAGTCCCAGCTGCACGAGATGAAGCTGCCGACCGTCGATGAGGTCAACGACTCCCGTAAGCAGAAGTTCGCTGATGATTTGACTGAGGCACTTGCTGATTCGCAGGTTCCGGTCTTCCGCGAGCTCATCGAGGAGTACGCTGAAGAGCACGACACTCCGCTGGTCGATATCGCCGCTGCTATCGCTGCGCAGGCACAGTCGGGCGACTTCCTGATGAAGGAGCCACCGCGTGGCCGTCGTCATGATCGTGACCGTGATCGTTTCGACCGCGACCGCAACCGTGGCCGCGATGGTCGCTCCCGTGGTGAGCGCGGTCAGGGCAAGCGCGCCGACCTGGTCGAATTCGAACGCGAGGGCACCGCAACCTACCGCATCAGCGTCGGTCGTCGCCAGCACGTCCGCCCGGGTGCCATTGTGGGCGCCATCGCCAACGAGGGCGGCCTGTCATCAAAGGACTTCGGACACATCGACATCCGTGGCGACCACACCCTGGTCGAACTGCCGGCCAACCTGCCGCAAGAAGTCATCAACAACCTCTCCGATACCCGCATTTCCGGCCAGCTCATTGGGCTGAAGCTTGACGACGGCACCTCGGTCGACGACAGCGATGACTACCGCGGTGGCCGTGGTGGCTACCGTGGCAATCGTCGTGATGGCGGTCGCGGTCGCGGAGGATACCGTGGTGGTCGTGGCCGCGATGACCGCCGTGGTGGCGGACGTGGCCGGGGTAGCTACCGTGGAAACTTCGATGACGGTGACGGTTTCGGCGGTCGTGGTCGCGGACGCGGTCGCAGTGGCTACCGTGGTGACCGGGATGACCGCCGCGGTGGTTACCGAGGCGGACGCCGCTAGACCTGTTAGGCAGGCGAGCAGGGGGGGGCGTCGTCAGGCGACCACTGTCCGTGGCGCTGACCTAGAAAATAAAAAAACTGCCGGTGCGCATGTACTTCCCAGCCCTAAAAGTCGGGCCGAAACGTACAGGCGCACCGGCAGTTTATTGTGTCTGAGCGTGTGCGTAGGCGCGGGGCCTAAGCGCTAGAGCTCAATCCTTAGATGAAGAACATCAGGATGCCGGCGACAACCCACAGCAGGGAGAAGATGCCGGAGAACATGGCCAGCTGGCCCTTCTGCTTGTCCCAGTCGAGCTCGTCAGCCTTCTTGCGACGCTCGATGAACTTCGGATCGTCAACATCCTCGTCTTCATCAGCGATGCCGAGGCCGGCCATCATCAGACGCTGACGCGGAATGATCAGGAAGAACAGCAGTGCCCAGGCGATGATTGCCAGCAGGATTGCGGCGTGCATTGCCCCGGACTTCATGTAGGTCGACACATCGGTGAACATGACACCGAAGCCGAGCAGCGGCACGAGCAGCGACCACATGCCGTAGGTGCGCGAAATGGCGTGCATGGTGCGCGCGGAGCCGACCGTTCCAGCCTCTCCGCCGCGGGCTGCAAGCGCGAGCTTCGGGAACACCGAAATTGCGACAGTCACCGGTCCAAGCAGCAGAATTGCCGCTAGGACGTGAACCATAAGAACTACGTTTTGCACGTATTACCTTTCCACGACTGAATGTAGGCCTCGCGTTCAAGCGAGGAGTGGCCTGGATATTTCCTTATTAAGACCAGTCCTTAACTTAACGTGCTCGCACTATTTTCTCTATTTCGTGCCTTTCCCAGCGCGGATCCCACACGCAGCTGCCAGCGCCGTCCAGTCTGCCGAAGATACGGGCAGGTCCCATTTAATGGCCACCGCTAAGTAACGCTGCGAATAGTCACACGCCTTCGCATCTTCGGGAAGCCATTCCGCCGGGCTGGCATCTCCTTTATCCCTGTTGACCGCACTTCGGGTGGGCGCGAGGTTGGCCTCGATATCGTTGCCAAATCGCCGACGCCGCTCGGCATCCCAGGCGTAGGCTCCGAAATCCCACGCCGCTGCCAACGGATAAATGTGGTCGATATCGACCTCATGCGCACCCACCGGGTCACCCGTGTAAGGGTCGGGGATTTCGCGCAGGGCGCCGTCGTCAAGCGAACATACAGAGCCCCCGAACCACGCCGCCAACACTTTATGGCGTGTATTGCAATCGGCAGAACCTGCCCAGACGTCGAAGCGCTCGCGCTTGTACCCGGTGACGGTGGGGCGGCCTGCGACGACGCGCACAGTGCGCAGTTGTTTGACGACGGCTTCGGCGTCCGGCCCAGCGGGGGAGGATGTGACGAGAACTCGCGTAAGTGCAAAGGATGAGACAAAGGCGGCGGTCAAGACGGCGGCTAGGATGGCAAATAAAAAAGGGCGCATACCTAGTTGGGCGCGAAAAATACTTTTTCGGTTCCTTGTAGGTATGCGCCGGGGCTAGCCTGTGGGGCTAGCGGAGGCCAAGCCTAAATCGAAGTGTTAGACCAGAGCCTGCTTTGCTGCGTGGTCGAACTCTTCCTTGATCTTCTCATTCGGTTCCTTCGTAGCCAGCGTGACGATGATCATCACGACAGTTGCAGCGGCGAAGCCCGGGACGATCTCGTAGAGAGTGTCGCTGAGCGAGCTCATGCCCCATGCGAAGGAGACAACCGCACCAGTGATCATGCCGGCAGCAGCACCTGGCGTGTTCAGGCGCGACCAGTAGAGGGCGGCCAGCAGCACCGGGCCGAATGCCGAGCCGAAGCCGGCCCACGCGAAGCCAACCAGATCCAGAATGGAGCTGTTGGGGTTCGCAGCGATGATTGCGGCGATAATGGCAATCAGCGCAACCGCGACGCGGGAGAGAGTCATGTAGGTCTTCGGACGCAGGGACTTGTTGACCATTGCCTTGAACAAGTCCTCGATTAGCGCGGAGGAAGACACCAGCAGCTGCGAGGAAATGGTGGACATGATTGCTGCCAGAACCGCAGTCAGAATCAGGCCTGCAATCAGCGGGTGGAACAGGATGCGGGTCATGTCCAGGAAGATAGTCTCGTAGGAAGACGCATCAGTGACCGAAGCATCTGGGTTCGTAGCGAAGAAAACAGTCGCGGTCAGAGCCACGAGGACCGAGCCGAGCATGCACAGTGCCTGCCAGCCAACGCCCCAGCGGCGGCCCTCGGTTGCGTCCTTCGCGCTACGCAGAGCCATAAAGCGAACGATAATGTGCGGCTGGCCGAAGTAGCCCAGACCCCAACCGAGCAGACCGATAATCGTGATTAGCGGAATGCCAGCGAACGGATCGAAGAAGGTCTCGACCGGCTGTCCCTCGCTGCCCGGGTAGGGGTCGTTTGCAGCGAAGCTGAAGATGTCCGAGGCGGAGTTGCCATTGTTGATTAGGTAGATGATGCCGACAGTCGGAACCGTCAGCAGCGCGATGAACATAATGATGCCCTGCACCGTGTCTGTGTAAGACACAGCCAGGAAGCCACCGAACAGGGTGTACGCGACAGTGATAGCCGCTACCAACAGCATGCCGACGAGGTAGTTGCCACCGAACGTCGACTCCCAGTAACGGCCACCTGCCACCATGCCCGAGGACACGTAGAAGGTGAAGAACAGCAAAATAATCAGGCCTGCGGCAACGCGCAGCACCTTCGATGTATCGTGCAGACGATTCTCCAGGAACGACGGCACGGTAATCGAGTTACGAGCAATCTTGGTGTAACTACGCAGGCGTGGTGCGGTGAACTTCCAGTTCAGCCATGCTCCTGCGACCAGGCCGATTGCAATCCAGGTCTGGTTCAGACCCGAAAGGTAAATCGCGCCGGGCAGACCCATCAGCAGCCAGCCGGACATGTCCGATGCACCCGCTGACAGTGCCGCGACGAACGGATGTAGGCCGCGGCCGCCAATCATGTATTCGTCATACTCTGCAGTCTTTTTCCATCCGGTCCAACCGATGTAGACCATCAACAGCAGATAAATGACTAGTGCGATGATGAACCATGTGTGTTGGTCCACAGGGCAACTCCTCATTATTTATTAATCGTACAGTCGGACTCACGCACTGCCCAGCACGCCGGAAACCGTTTCCTGGCGCATCACTCAATTTCAATTGAGTCAGTCCGCTTGACGACGTTCACAGCGTCGCAGCAACATCGAACCAGAAAGTGGCCGACAGAAACAGCGGAACCTGCGATTCGCAATGAAACACAACTTCGGCTTCCAGGCTGTCTACGTCAGTCAGCGGAGCCTACTGGCACATGCGAACCATGGCAGAACTATTGCACGAGTCACACATTTTTAATTCTTGTAGCTCATACGACGTTTGCATGTGATGCGCTGCATTGCAAGATAAGAAGCGTTGAAAAAGGCTTTAAAAATCGGTTAAGTGCGACAAATTACCTGGGAAAAGGGGTATTTGGGTGGAGGTGAAGTAATTTTTGCAAGATACATAATTCGAACACGCGTGCTAATCTTGTGGTGTGATGGAAAAGCTGCTCCGGGGTGCGTGGCAGAATCTTCATTGAAGAAATATCTGGTGGCGAAGTCGCCGGGTGATTAGACGGTGATGGCTGAGCAAGCAGTGGGGAGGAAGTAATGGGCCAAGTTGCTAAGTCAGCGGTGCCGTTGCTGCTGCACGCGGTCTGGAAGGATGATTCGGGTCTTCACCTATGGGTGGAGCGGCCAGAGGGGCACCGGATTATTGCGGACGTGGATTTGCTGGAAGTCCCGGCGCATCAGCGTCGGCTTTTTGCAGTCCTGGACCGGGGGAGTCGAGCGCAGCTGACGCTAAAACTGCGCACACCGAAGGGGCGGGCAGTAGAGAAAACGGTACCCACATGGGTGTTCCCGCCATGGGCTGCTGTGACAGCACTGGTGCAATTGCAGGAGGAAGTTTCCTCGGCGGCGATGGCGCCGGATCTTAGGTTCTTTGTAGATGTTGTGCAGGGATTGGATGCTTTCGCACGCTCTGGGCGGGCATTGGTGGCGCTGACGTGGGAAGACAATGAGTGGTGGCCGACGTGGCGGATGTCGGAGGGGTTGAGTGAGATTGCCTGGCAGAGTCAGGTCATTTCCCGTACACCACCGGTGTTGATTGATAACGGAGGTGCCACGGTGGCTGAGGATTTCATCAATCGGATGTTTCATTGGGTCACCAACGCGCTCCTGGCCGATTTGGATGAACCGGCAGAACAGCGTCAGAGTTTCGTGCGGTCGTTGTTGCAGTCGGAGTCCCTGGGGCGTGCGACACCGGGGGTGGCGCAGTCGCTGGCAAAGTGGAGGCTGTCGGCCGATGGTGAGGATGTTCGCCTGCAGCTAATGGTGCAGGAACCCGTTGGTTTTGAAGGCCAGCTGGAAGACTTGCCGGATGTGGATCTTCCGCAGCTGTTGGAGTTGCGGGATCGAGCGGATGACGAAGGCGGCTCAGTAACTCGCCTCAATCCTCGTTCAGCTGCGGTGGAACATGAGACTCTATGGCCATTGCGGATGTACTACCGCATCGGTGTCGCAGCTCCAGAGCGCCTGAACCCAGAAATGTGTCGCCGGTCCGTGCTGTCGCTACTTCGCCCGCAGCTATTGGCTGCACAAGAGGCATTCCCGACGCTCAAATATGCGAAAGCAGCGGGCCACCCGGGCTTAGATCTGCTGCTGACCTCAGAGCAGCTGATAGAGCTTATGACTGATGGCATCTCGCAGCTGGCAAAGGTCGATATCGATGTGATGCTGCCGCCGAACTGGAAGTCAGTGGAGACCACCCTGCAGTTGCACACTGAAGTCGTCCAGTTAGATCCGACGGGGCCTGCTGGGCGCCGTTCGGAACCGAAACTCGGATTTGACCAACTGGTTGATTACGAGTGGAAGCTGGCCGTGGGGGATGCCGTACTGACGGAAGCGGAAATGCGTGAGCTCGCTGCATCGAGTACGGGGCTAGTGCATCTGCGAGACCACTGGGTGCACGCGAACCCAGAGGTAGCTAGAGAAGCCCTGAAGTTTTTGGTGGAGCAGACCAAGGCCGGGGAGGAGACCGGTAAGGGGCAAGCCACCCTGAAAGAGCTGGTCTTCGACGGTGGCTTGGAGTCGCAAGCTCCAGCAGCAGTGCCAGTCGCCCCCAGGGATCCCTCTTGGCTCAAGGCGTTGGTGTCGAAGTACTCAGACGGTTCCACGGCCCTCGCAGAGTCGGTCGAGGTGCCACCGAGTTTTGTCGGTGAGCTGCGGGAGTATCAACAGCGCGGTGTGGAGTGGCTGGCGGATATGTCCAACCGCGGCTTTGGTGTCATTCTCGCTGACGACATGGGGCTTGGTAAGACTGTGCAAATTCTGGCGCTGTTGGAGTATGAGCGCTGCCGTCGTCAAGCGGATGCGAAGGATCAAGAGCACAAGGCTTCGCTTCTGGTCGTTCCGACAGGTGTGCTGCGCAATTGGGCAGCAGAAGCGGCAAAGTTCACTCCAGAGCTCAAGGTTGGGCTGCTGCATGGTTCAAACCGTCCTCATGGTGAAGAACTACAGGAATTTATCGGGAAACACGATGTTGTTGTGACGACCTATGGTGTTGCTACCCGCGATGTGAACGAACTGTCCCAAGTGCAGTGGGATCATGTGATTGCTGACGAAGCGCAGGCAATTAAGAACCCCAACGCCCAGGTATCCAGAGCGCTGCGGAGCCTGGGCTCGCGGCACAACATCGCCATGACTGGTACTCCGGTGGAAAACGACTTGGGCGAGCTGCGCACCATCATGGATTTCTGTAATCCAGGCATGCTGGGGTCGGCGAATGCATTTCGCAACAAGTTTGCGATTCCCATCGAGCGTGATGGGAATGCGGAAATGCTACTGCAATTGCAGTCGATTACAGCACCTTTTATTCTGCGCCGACTCAAGTCGGATCCAGCTATTGCGCCGGACCTGCCCAAGAAGAATGAGCAGGTGGAGATGGTTCCTCTCACGACGGAGCAGGCTTTCTTGTATCAGGAAGCTGTGAAGGACATCGAGGACAAGCTCAAGCGCTCGAAGCGGAATCGCTCTGGCAACTTCGGGCGAAAGAGCATCATCCTCGGCGGCATCATGAAGTTGAAGCAGATTTGCAACCACCCAGCGCACTACCAGCACGACGGCTCAGGGCTGCTTAATCATGGGCAGCATCGCTCGGGCAAGGTTGCACGGCTGGAAGAGCTCGTCGATGAGATTGTCCAAAACGGTGAACGCGCGCTTGTGTTCACGCAGTTCGTGGAGTTCGGCAAGATGCTCGCCCCTCATTTCAGCAAGCGCCTGGGCGTGGACATTCCGTTTATCCAAGGGGCAATGACTCCGGCACA
This sequence comes from Corynebacterium sp. c8Ua_99, assembly GCF_039907185.1. Taxonomy (NCBI): domain Bacteria; kingdom Bacillati; phylum Actinomycetota; class Actinomycetes; order Mycobacteriales; family Corynebacteriaceae; genus Corynebacterium; species Corynebacterium sp. c8Ua_99. The sequence goes on along the minus strand of NZ_JASBOG010000001.1, from coordinate 278,359 downwards.
GCGCGAGAAAGTAGTGGCAGAGTTTAATGCCCCGGACGGCCCACCAATCATTTTGCTGTCTACTCTCGCGGCAGGTGTTGGCATCAACCTGGTTGCCGCCAACCACGTCATTCACATTGACAGGTGGTGGAATCCAGCAGTTGAAAACCAGGCCACGGACCGCTCTTACCGCATCGGTCAGCGTAAAGACGTACACGTGCACAAGCTGGTCAGTGTGGGAACGCTTGAAGAGCGTATCGACGAGCTGATTTTCGAGAAGGCAGAATTGGCGGATGCGGTTGTGCGCGCTGGTGAAACCAAGCTGACGGAGATGGACTTTCACCGTTTGCGGTCTCTGTGGCAATTGGACAAGGACAAGATTCAGTCACTGCGTGAATCGATGGACGCAGCGGAGTCAAAGTCCGGTGGGACGGTGACCGATGGGGTGAACCCGGAGGGCACGGCATCGGACTCCACAATCTCGGATGACGATTCGATTCCCAACAATGTGACCCCGTTTAGGGTCCAGAAGAGGTGGTACTGATGGCCGGTGACGGAGACGTGACATGGGGCGACAATGTCATCTTTGCCGAGTTTGGCAAGGGGCCCTCTGGAAAGCGTGGTCGTAAAAGGACTACGGCGCGAAGCGCGCCAGCAACCAGCTCGACGATTGAAAAGCTCCTGGCCACCCAGGACTGGGCTGGTGCATTTACCGGACAGCAGCGACGTGGAACCGCAGCGCGCGTGGCGGTCGAGCCCCGTACTACTTTTGCCCGGTGGGTGTGGGAGTTCATCATCCGTGGCGCTGATTCGGGTCGTGTTCACAGAGGTGAGAAGTACAGGTTCGACGGCAATGTGCTGGGGCTTCGAATCGCGGATGGCTACATCATCGGTGAAGTGCAGGGCAGCCAGCCGGAACCATTTTCAGTCTTTATTCGGTTCCCACGGCGGGAGCAGAAACAAACTGACGACGTACTGCGGTGGTTGGTGAACAATCCGTCGGCCTTCACAGAGTTTGAGCACGGCGAGTTGCCGTATGAGCAGATGGAAATGCTGTTGTGCGATGGCGAAGAGCACATTTACAGCGAATGCACCTGCCCGGACCCGGCACCTGTGTGTAAGCACACCGTTGCAGTTGCCGCTCAACTTGTCGCTGATATCGACCGCGATCCGCTGTCGCTACTACAGCTGCGCGATTATCCGCAGCGCGAATTGCAACGCCGGCTTCAGGAACTAACACAGCTGCGAAACCGGACTGCGCCGAAGCGCCTCGGGCTTGGTGGCGCGGTTCGGGAGAATCCCAATAAAACCGCCCAGAAGTCGAATGACGCTGGTGGAAAAGATAGCGGTGACAACGAGCAGAAGAAGGTTGCCGAACTTTTCGCTGTCGAAGCCGACTACTGGGGCAATGATTTGGAACGAGTCAGTGTTCCTTCGCTCGAGGTTATTGACCCACTAACAGTTACCGACCGCAGTTTGCTGCATGAAGCATTGCAGCCAACCTGCGTAATTTCGAGAGAGACCATTCGTGCAGTCGCTGATTTGGAAGATTGTTGGCAACATCTGCAGGAATCGCTGAGCCTGGGACAAAAGGAGCGCTAGTCATGAAATTCATTCACACCTCAGATTGGCAACTGGGAATGACTCGGTGGTTCCTAGAGCTCGACGGCGGTGAAGCCCAAGCTAGGTTCCACGAAAGTCGACTCAACGCCATCGATCGCATCGGCGAGTTGGCGATTAGCGAAGGCGCTGAGTTCATTGTCGTCGCTGGAGACGTGTTCGATTCCAACACATTGCCGGACAAGGTGTTTTTGCGGGCTCTTGAGCGAATCGCCAAGCTACCCGTGCCGGTGTATTTCCTACCCGGCAACCATGATGCGCTTGATGCTTCTTCCATTTATCGACGTAGTGCTTTCGAATCTTTGGAAGACCGAGGAGTTTACGTAATTCGCGACAGCGCGCCCATTGCAATCCGTGACGGGGTGGAACTCATCGGTGTGCCAGTGCGCGGCAAGTATTCGGCAGACGACATCGTGGCGGAAATAGCCACGGAGCTTGAGCCCGCCGATGGAATCCGAGTGATGGTCGCACACGGCCAAGTAGAAGGCTTTGGTGCTGATGCAGGAGCCACCATTGATCTGACCAGCTTGGAACAAGCTATTGACCGCGGGGCGTTGCACTATGTTGCGCTGGGGGATTCCCACTCCACGAGCCAACTCGATCATGCTGGCAGAGTTTATTTCTCCGGCGCACACGAAACCACAGCGTACGACGACAAAGAACGGGATTCCGGCAATGCACTCGTCGTCGACATTGTAGAGAGCGGCCCCGAAAAGGACTCAGTTACCGTGGCCTCCCACCGAGTGGGGCAGTGGGCTTTTCATGCCATTGACATGGATATCACTGGCGCGGAAGACCTCGATGAGTTCTTTGCTGAACTGGACGGTATCGAGGCGAAGACAGACACAGCGGTGAAGTATTCATTGCGAGGAACCGTGACACTGTCGGAGTCGACTACCTTTGAAAAACGACTTGAGCAGTATCAACAGCTTTTCGCTGCACTTTATCGCCGGGAAAGTGGTTCCGATTTGACGGTGGTTCCGTCCGAGGGGGATATCTCTAATCTCAATCTCACCGGTTATCCGCTCATAGCTGCAGAAAAACTAACGGTCTTGAGCAAAGGGCGAACCGAGAGCGGCAGCCCGCTATCAGAATCTGAAACCACCGCAGCAGCCGATGCGCTTCGCTTGCTGGCGCGCCTGGCCGGAGAGAAGGAATAAATCATGCGTTTTCACGACATCGAATTACACAATGTACGTGCGATTGATTCACTCTCAATCACAGGGCTCGCCGAGCGGGGCGTGGTAGTGATTTCCGGTGAAAACGAGTCAGGTAAGACGACAATCGCCAAAGCTATTCACGTTGCGCTGACGACAAAATGGAAGTCCAGGGCAAGCGAAGCGCTTAGTCTGAACAGTCACTCCAGCCAGGAAAAGCCGCAGGTTAAGCTCCGGCTGGAGCTTGACGGCTACGAATTTACGCTGGACAAGATCTTTGGTAGCACCAAGGACACCGGCACAATCGTCACCGTCCACTCTCCGACAGCCGAGGTTCTTAAAGATGACCAGGCGGAAGAGTGGCTGGCCGCCCGAATGCACAATGCAGACACCAAGAACCTGTGGCAGGTCTTCGTTGCCGAGCAGGGGCAAGCACAAAAGACACTCTCCTTGGGCGGTTATGCGCAGGTCACAAGCGCACTGCAGTCGGCATCGGGGCAGCGCGCGGAAACCGCAGAAGAGGTAGGCCTGTTTGAAGCCGTTGAAGCTGAATACGGCAACTATTTCCAAAAAAATGGCAAAGAGCGCAAGCAGCTTACCGACGTAGACAAGGAGCTGGCGGAAGCCCAGCGGGTGCGCGACGAAGCGGCGAAAAAGGTCCGGGAATTCGAAGCGCTCAATGAGGAAGCTGCTCGTAATGAAGAAAGCCAACACACGCAGCGGGCATCGTTGCCAGAAGCCAAAAACGAAGTCGAGCATTGGGCGCAGGCACTCGAAGAACTCGAAAAGTTCAGGGTTGCCGTGTCCCAGGCACAGGAGGTCTCTGCAGCGGCGAAGCAGCAGCTGGACTTAGCTAAACAGGCTCAGCAAGAGCGGGAAACCTTCATTCAGCAGGCACAAGATGCCAAGGACCAGCATTCCGTCGCAGAGAAGAGAGTTGCTGAACTTAAGGAAGCGTTCGATAAGGAGGTCGCAGCTTTAAAGAAGGCGCAGGAGGATCGCGATGCGGTTGTGACCGCGTACCGCGAAGCTCGAAAAGCAGAAGAGCTGGCTGCAGCTGAAGTCGCATTGGGGGAGAAGCGCGGCTTGGTCGAAGCTCTGTCGAAGCGAGTGGAGAAGCTCGATGAGCTCCGTGCACAATTGGCAGAGCACAAGGAGGTAATTGCACGAAATTCCGTTACCGAGGAGGTACTGGAAAAACTGTTGACCTGCGAACGCGAAGTTGTAACAGCCACCGCTGTGCTGGAGGCATCGAGCCCGAGTGTGCAGCTCTCGGCTAGTAGTGCGCAGGAGGTCACGGTCGACGGCGAGAAAGTGGGGCTAGCGCCGGAGGCTGAGTCAGTTCAACATGCGGTTACTAAGCCGTTGGCCATCGAAGTTGGCGACGTCACGGTTGCTGTCCAGCCCGGAGACGGCTCAGATTCGCAGCAGCGAAAGCTAGGAAAAGCAGAGATTTCGCTCAAGGAACAGCTTGAGGCGGCAGGCGCTGATTCCGTCGCGGAAGCACAAAAGGCACACACTCGACGTCGTGAAGCGGAAAAAGCAAAATTCCAGGTGGAGACATCCATAACTGCGGTGTCCGACGGTGTGGAGTATCACCAGCTCACCGCAGAGTTAGACGATGCGAAGGAAGAAGCACGAGTACAGGGCGAGCGGTATCGGGAACTTGCGGGCGAGGATGCGCCGACGGAGATTGACTTGGTGTCGGCAAAGTCGCGGCTGGAAGAAGCTGCAGTGGGGCGTAGGGATGCCGAGTCGGAGCGTGACAATGCCGATATGCGCTTGTCGAAGCTGGAAAAGCGTCCTGCACACGCCAACTATACGAAGGCTAGCAGCGAGCTTGAAGGGGCTCGGTCCGTCTTGAAGGTGCGCGAAGATTCGCTCACGGCGACGCGAGAAAAAGCCTCGGATGCCGAGATCTTTGCTGCGGTGGAAAACCGAGGCAAGGACTATGAGGCGGCAGAAGAGCAACTGGCTGCGGCTCAGAAGGAGCTGGCGCAGCGGGATGCCGACGACGTGGAAGCATCGCTCGCGGGCGCTAAGCAGCGACGGGATGCAGTTGAGAATCGCCTGGCTGAGCTGGAAAAGCGTCGGCAAGAGATTCGGGTGCACTTGGACTATTTCGACAGCGCGAATGAGAAACTGGCAGCAGCTGAGGGAGTAGTGGAGCGAACACAGCGAGATCGGAATTCAATGCGTCGACGTGCAGCTGCCGCCAAGACTCTCATGGAGGTAATGACACAGGCACGCGTGGCATCGCGGAATGCGCTGGCTGACCCCTTGCTGCGCAAGCTCGAAGAGTACGGTGGCGGTGTGTTCGGTGCGGGAACTCAGTTCACGATGAATGAGGACTTGCAGATTGAGTCACGGTCCAATGCCGATGGCAAGTTCGATGTCGATGAGCTATCTGGTGGAGCGCAGGAGCAGCTGGACATTCTGCTGCGCTTGGCCGTTGCCGGTGTCATGGAGGGCGGGCAGGGCGCTCCGGTGATTATTGATGATGCATTAGGTTATTCAGACGAACACCGTTTGCGGCGGATGAATAATGCTCTTGCCAAAGCGGGGCGCGATATGCAGGTATTAGTCCTGACGTGCGATGAAGCCCGCTTTGATCGTGTGACAGGAGCGGAGTTTATGAAAATTCAGGATTTGGTTTCAAGATAGTAGGCTCTGTACATATGCAAGATGTTCCGTGGTTAAGTGATGAAGAGCAGCGGTTATGGCGCTCAATTCTGAACGCTAAACGGGCCGTTGACAGGTCAATCGACCTTCAGCTGCAAGATTCTCTCGATATTTCCACTGCAGATTTTTCGGTTCTGGTTGTTCTCTCCGAGACTGAAGACAATGTAGTGCGCATGCGCACCCTGTGCGAATCCCTGGAATGGGACCGCAGCCGAATGTCGCATCAAATTACTCGCATGGAGCGACGCGGGCTAGTAACTAAGGAACGCTGCGCCTGCGATAACCGTGGTATTGATGTCACGCTTACTGAACACGGTCGAACCGTGATTGAGAAGGCGGCGCCGAACCATGTGAAGCTTGTGCGCCATGTTTTGTTTGATGTGCTCGGTGAGAATATCGACTATCAGGGGATTTCCGCTGTGCTCGATAAGATTGCAGAGACCGCCAATGCTACGGTCACCGATTCAGTCGACGGAAAAGCAGAGTAGCCAGAAGTTTTTTGTGAGTGTTTTCTCATTTGTCTCCGCTACGAGGCTCTCACCATTAGCCTAGAGCAGTATGAACTCATTTGAATGGCTGAGTGATGATGAACAGCTCTTTTGGCAGTCGATGGTAGCTGCTTTTCGCGAGGTAGAGCGCAATATCGAGCGAAGCCTACGCACTCGAACCGGGCTGACGTTCGCGGACTTTACCCTGCTCATCGCTCTGCATGAGGTAGAGGATGGGATTCTGCATGTTGACAAGATTTGTGATCGACTGAAGTGGAACCATCCCCGCGCGCTGCTGCATACCAACAGGTTGGAAAAGCGCGGATTTATTCACACCGAAGACCACGGCGAAGACCCGGACTCGGATTATGTCGTCGTCTTAACAGGCGTTGGTCGGCACGTGTTTGCCGAGGCGGCGCCGGATTATGTAGACACTGTTCGCCAGGAAGTTATTTCACCACTTGCTAATGAAGACCGCGAAGTGATGCTGAGGTGCTTCCAGTCGGTTCTCGAAAGGAAGTAAGACTTCCACGCCCTGCTAGTAAAACAACCACTAGCAGGGCGCTTTTTTCTCTACGTTTCAAGCTGTAAGGTAAGGCGTGCCTAAAGCAAAGGGGTGACTGTTCACTTCTCTTTGTGCACCCTAAGTACCAAAAATTACGCAGAAATAAACAAGGCAGAAACTGAAACGCATGAGAGTCAATATTTTCGCCAAGGCTAAAACCGCGCCAAAGACCAAAACTCTGGCCGCAATCGGGTGTGCAGCGCTGAGCTTCGTCGCTACAGCATGCGGTGCGGACGCAGAGTCGAACGAGGCTGCCGACAACAAAGGAGAACTCACTGTCACTGATGTCGCAGGTCGCACTGTGACCTTCGACAAGCAGCCAGAACGAGTCGTGCTCGGTGAAGGCCGCGCCATGTTTGTCACCGCGATGCTTGACCAAGAAAACCCGGGTGACCACGTTGTCGCCATGGGCAGCGATTTGCATTCGGGCGCACCGTCGTTTGAAACCAAGCTTTTCGAGACGAACCCCGAGCTGAAAGACATGCCGACCATCGGCAATATCGCCAAGGGCGATGTCACAGTTGAAAACCTCATCTCCCACGACCCAGACGTGGTCGTCATGACCCTTGACCACAAGAAGGCCGCGGAGCAGTCCGGTTTCCTCACCAAGCTCGATCAGGCAGGTCTGAAGTACGTATTCACCGACTTCCGGCAAAAGCCCCTGGAGAATACCGCCAAGTCCGTCGAGCTCCTCGGCCAGATCGTCGATGAGCAGGACAATGCCAAGAAGTTCACCGACTTCTACACAAAGCGCGTCAACGAGATCACCGAACGTGCCGCCAAGCTCGAAGACAAGCCAAAGACCTTCGTCTGGCGAGCAGCCGGTCTCAAGGATTGCTGCTCGACCGTCAACAAGTCCAACCTCGGTGACCTTGTCACAGCAGCCGGCGGTGAGAACCTCGGAGACAGCCTCCTCGACACCGAATCGGGCGACGTGACCGCAGAGAAGGTCCTGTCCGTCCAGCCGGAGAAGATCATCGCCACCGGTGGTTCTTGGGCGCTCGATCCGAAGAAGCCGGAAGTGCTGCCACACGTCGAACTCGGCTACACCGCCACCCCAGAGACCGCACAGCGCACTCTGGAAGGCCTGCTGAAGACTCCGGGTTTTGACACCCTGACCGCGCCGAAGAAGGGTGATCTGTACGCCGCCTTCCACCAGTTCTACGACTCGCCGTACAACGTCTTCGCGCTCGAGCAATTCGCCAAGTGGATTCACCCAGAGGAGTTCGCTGACCTCGACCCGGTCGCTGACTTCGCCAAGTTCCACAAGGACTACCTGCCCTTCGAACTCAGCGGCACCTTCTTCACCGCGCTGGAGCCGACCAAGTAACCCATCTTCCACCATCGAAGAAGGAATCCGATGACTTACACCAATCTGCACGCTCCCGCGTCAGGGCTTGACGACGAACCCCGCGAGTCCACCTCCACCAACGGCAGTGGAGGTCAAGAGTCGCAGCCCGCCACCGAACAGCACGAGTGTCCGTCGTCAAGCACGACCTACGACTCTGCGCGACAGTACCGACGACGCTCGGCACGGAAAATCGCCATCATTGCGGTGCTGGTGGGGCTGGCCGTGTGCGCGTTTGTGGTGGCGACGATTGTGGGGCCGATGGCACTGAGCGTGGGGGACGTCGTCCGTGGCATCGTGAGCCCGAATGATGTGGACGAAACCACTCGTACGGTGCTGTGGAAGCTGCGTCTGCCTGCATCGGTGATGGCAGTGCTGATTGGTGCAGCGCTGTCGCTTGCCGGTGCACAGATGCAGACAATCCTCGATAACCCTCTGGCGGAGCCGTTTACGCTCGGTATCTCGGCTGCAGCGGCGTTCGGTGGGGCGGCATCGATTGTGCTGGGCTGGGTGATTATTCCGCATGCGCAGTTCAACCTGGCGGCCGTGGCCTGGGTATCATCCGTCGTCGCTGTGGCGATTGTGGCGGCGGCGTCGGTATGGCGCGGCTCGGGTAAGGAATCGATGATTCTGCTCGGCATTGGTCTGGTGTTTCTATTCCAAGCGCTGTTGGCGCTGTTGCAATACCGCGCGACTACCGAGGCGCTCCAGCAGATTGTGTTCTGGACGATGGGCTCGCTCCAGCGCGCGAACTGGGTGGCCAACGGCATTATTGCGGCGGCACTGCTGATCGCCATTCCGTTCACCATTCGCTATGCGTGGGCGCTGACGGTGCTGCGACTTGGCGATGCCCGCGCAAAAGCCGTGGGCATCAATGTGGATAGGCTGCGCATTGCGACGCTGATTGTAGCCTCGCTGCTGGCGGCAACCGCAGTGGCCTTTGCCGGCATCATCGGCTTCATCGGACTGGTCGGTCCACACATTGCGCGCATGCTGGTCGGTGAAGAACAGCGCTTCTTTGCCCCGGCATCGATGGCGGCAGGCGCGGCGCTGCTGGCGGCAGCTCATGCGGTATCCATCACGGTGGTGCCGGGTGTGGCAGTGCCGATTGGCATCATTACCGCAATCGTCGGTGTCCCATTTTTTGTTGGCTTGGTTTTCCTGCGTAAGAGGACGGTGTGGAACTAATGGGCGTATTTCTCGATGTCAATGACGTAGCTGCAGGCTATGGCAAGCGGAAGGTGCTGCGCGGGGCGTCAATGCGCAGGCTGAAGCCGGGTACGGTGACGGGTTTGCTCGGGCCAAACGCTGCGGGTAAGTCCACACTGATGACCACCCTGGCGGGGATTCGAAAGCCAATGGCCGGGGAGATTGCACTGACCCGTGACAATGAGCGGGTCGTCGGCTCCGAACTGCGCGATGTGGTGGGCTACGTGCCCCAGGATTTGCCAGCAAGTGCCTCGCTGACCGCATTCGAATCGGTACTGGTCTCTGGCCGGCGCGCCGGGCGTCTGCGCGTGCGCGGCTCCGAGATTGAGCATACTGCGGCGGTTCTCCGGAAGGTTGGTATTGAGCACCTTGCCGACCGCTTCGTCGGCGAGCTCTCCGGCGGTCAGCGTCAGCTCGTCGCCGTCGCGCAGATGTTTGTCCGCGATCCCGAGGTCATGCTTCTCGACGAACCCACCTCCGCCCTCGACCTGCGCCACCAGGTGGAACTCCTAAAGCTCGTCCGCGCGGAGGTCGCCTCACGGAGCTCCTTGGCACTCGTCGCAATCCACGATCTCAATCTCGCAGCCCGCTACTGCGATGAGCTTGTCATGCTTCACGACGGCCACGTGGTTGCCCAGGGGAGTCCTGCTGACGTTCTCACACCGGATCTTTTGGCCCGCGTCTATGGAATTCGAGCCCGCGTGCTTAATGATGGAGGCGTTCCTGTGGTGTGTCCTATTGAGGAAGACCAGGTTTCTGAGGCCGCATAGTGCGGATTTGGCTGGGGTGCGGGGCATTTCGCTAATCGCCCCAGCCAAGTGGTAACATCTCTTCTCGTTGCACTTGTTGTACTTGTGCCACACGCCCCCGTAGCTCAGTGGATAGAGCGCCGGTTTCCGGTACCGAAGGTCGGAGGTTCGACTCCTCTCGGGGGCACGTCTTATCCCTTAAGCGGTTAGGTTCGATTAGATTCGCCTGGTTGCTTGAGGGATTTTTGTTTCGGGTGTACCTGGCGGAAGCGGGCCAATCCGAGTTACTGACTGCGTTTATGACAAAAATGACCCAAAAAAATGGCCTGAAAGTGTCATAAACTCACACAGTTTCACATGTGCAGCCCGTCGGGGGATCCCGGTTAATTGACCGGGCGACGAACCGTACCGTCCGGATAGCGGGCAAAGCGCCCCTCTTCAAAGGGTGCAACCGGATCGTTGGAATCAAACCGCCATGCGCCGAACTCGCCACGCTGGTAGGCATCGAATGCCTCAACGAGCTCTTCGCGGCTATTCGCGACAAACGGGCCATGCTGATACACGGGAGCGCCAATTGGTCGGCCTTGGAGCATGAGCGCGAAGGCCCCCTCGTCACCTGCAGAAATGTCCAGTGCCTCGGTTGAGCGCAGCACTGCGCCCTCTTGCACCAGCGTTTCGCCCTCGATAGTGAGGCTGCCGCGTAGAGAGTAGAGAGTCCGAATTGTCTCGGCATGTTTGGTTGGTGGCAACGTTAGCTGTGCGTTCGGCTGCAAACGCAGCACCCACACGGCTACATCGGAATCTGGTGCAGCGGCCCAGGATTCCGGTGGTGGAGCAAGCGGCTGAGTATCGCCGAATGCGCCCGCGATGACCTTTATGTCGTAGCCGTGGCCATTGTCATCAGTGCCGGTGACATGCGGAGTGTCTTCTGCCCAGAACATCTGGAAGTGCGGCTTTGCCCCCTTGCCTTCGGGCGGCAGGTTCAGCCAAATCTGAAACATGTGGTGAGGATTGGGGCCGTCGTTATGCAGAAGCGGGAACATTTCAGCATGCGCAGTGCCTGCGCCGGTGGTCAGCCACTGAGTGTCGCCATCGCCGTAACGAGCCTGTGCACCTTCGGAGTCGGTGTGGTCGACGTAACCTTCCTCGACAATCGAGATAGTTTCAAAGCCGCGGTGTGGGTGGGAGGGGAAGCCGGGGACGGTTGTGCCGTGGTACATGGACCAGCCGTCCTTGCCGGAAAAGTCCATGCCGATATTACGGCCGAGCAGAGAGGCATCGGGAGCCATAGTTTGGCCCTTGGCCTGTGGATATAGGTCATAGTGGTGGACGGCAAACAGGAATGGGTCCATACCTGGAAGCTGCGGATTATCGGATACGGAGAATTTTTGAATGATTGCGCTCATGACAGGCTCCTTTGGCTAGCTAAATTCATCATCCACAACAAAATGTTGGCGTGTCAATCAAAAATGCTAGCCAAGGACCGACCCGACTGTCTCTACTCAGCAATAATCACAATCAGCGTGCGCGGCCCGTGGACACCTTCGACTCGGGCAAGCTCGATGTCCGAGGTCGCAGAAGGCCCCGAAATCATGGTGATCGGAGCGGTGGGATCACTCTCGCGTAGACGGGAAAATGCCTCCGGAATGCCGTAGACGACCGTGGAAGCAGGGACAACGCAGATGTGAATATCCGGCACCAAGGTCAGCGCGCGGCGGCCAGAAGTAGCCGAACCGTCCAGGAAAATGGTGCCGGTCTCGGCGCAGGTGACAGCAGAGCTGGTGACAATCGCATCGAGCTCGTCCAGCTCTTCGGCGGTGAAACCGGTATCGACGCGAATCTCGGTAGTGGCCTTACCTCCACCAGACTCCAACCCCGCAACCCACTCGCGGTCTAGACCCTCGGGAATACCAATCAACGACGCCCCGACATCAGCAATTGCCTTCTTCACAGCCTCATTGATGTCGGTTGCCGAGCTGCCACAGCGGCGCACGTCGGCTTTGTAATCGGCGATGCGTTCGTCGGCAAGCGAAATAATCTCTTTGGCCGTCAGGTCGGAGGAGCGCTCGTAGTCGCGTGGGATGTCGAAATGCGCGCCGGGCTCGCCAGGGATGATGCCCACGTCAGAGGCCAAATCACGGCCTTCGAAGGCGATTTTCTGAGCATTGCGGATACGCTCGAGGATTTCGCTCTTGGCAATGTTTGCGGATGCTGAGGAGTGGGACATCGCTAGGCCTCCTTGCCGGATGTGTCGGACGAGTCAGATTGATCAGAACCCGACAGCCCATTAATCTTCGTTGGAACCTGATGGGCCGATTCGCGTGCCAGCTGCGCCGAGAAATCCTTCGAACCCCACAGTGAGCGGAACGGCTTCTTCGGCGGAACCGGGGTATCACGCGCATCCGACCACCCGCTGAGGAAGAGCGGCAGGGCGTGAATCTCGCCGTCCTTCAAACCGAGTACGCGGGCGAGGGAGGCCATCTTTGCGCTCATGTTCCACAGCTTCTGATTGCCCATGATGAACCCGAGCGTGGCAAACAGCTTGCCCTCCACCGGCGGGCGGTGCTCCGTGACCTTACGGTGACGCAGCTCCAGCAGTGCCGCAGGGATGTCAATTCGCACCGGGCAGACCTCAAAGCAAGCCCCGCACAGCGAAGACGCATAGGGCAGCGAAGCATTCGGATCATCGTAGGAATCCATGCCAGTGAGCTGCGGGGACAAAATCGCACCAATCGGACCCGGGTAGACCGAACCGTAAGCGTGACCGCCCACGTGCTCATAAACAGGGCAGATATTCAGGCATGCCGAGCAGCGAATGCACTTCAGCGCTTCACGCCCAATCGGATCTGCAAGAGTGGCCGAGCGCCCATTGTCCAGCAACACAATGTGGAAATTCTTCGGGCCGTCGCCGTCGGTCGTTCCCGTCCACAGAGAGGTGTAGGGATTCATACGCTCGCCTGTCGACGACCGTGGCAGTAGCTGCAAGAAGACTTCCAGATCCTGGAAGGTGGGAAGCAGCTTCTCAATACCCATCACCGAAATCAGTGTTTCCGGCAGCGTGAGACACATCCGGCCGTTGCCCTCTGACTCGACGACGGCCACAGTACCGGTTTCGGCCACACCGAAGTTGGCGCCGGAAATCGCAACCTTGGCCTCCATAAACTGCTCGCGCAGGAACTTACGGGAGGCCTCGGCCAGATCGGCCGGATTGGCTTTCAGGTCCGGGTCGACTCCGGGGATTCCATTGAGGAAGATCTCGCGGATATCTTCGCGATTGCGGTGGATAGCAGGAACCAGGATGTGGCTCGGCATGTCGTCGGCAAGCTGAACGATGAGTTCCGCCAGGTCGGTTTCGCGGGCGGTGATGCCGGCGTCGGCAAGTGCTTCGTTCAAGCCGATTTCCTGTGTGGCCATCGACTTAATCTTGACGACCTTTTCTTCGCCGGTCTCTTTCACCAAGTCCGTGATGATGCGGTTTGCCTCGGCGGCATCGCGCGCCCAGTGGACGTGACCGCCGGCATTCGTAACTGACTCTTCAAACTGCTCCAGCAGTTCCGGCAGACGCGCCATAACATCGCGCTTGATGTGGCTGCCCGCGAGCCGCAGCTGCTCCCAGTCATTCTTCTCGGCTACGACATGCGCGCGCTTCTGACGAATCGAACGCGTGGCATGACCGACATTTTCGCGCATGCGAGTGTTCTTGAGCTCCTCGTGCGCTGCGGCCGTGAACCCGCGCGTACCGCGCAGATGCCCGACGTTGTGCGGCGCGCGGGGAGGAAGGGCTGGCATGCCGACGTTAATTGCGACCATTACTGTTCACCTCGCAGGGAAGCTTCTTGGCGGTTGTGCACATCAAACGGGGTCTCCTTGGTGGAGGCCAGAATCTCGGCCATATGGATGGCGTGCACGCCAGAGTCCTGGCGACGCAACGCGCCACCGATATTGAGCAAGCAGGAAGCATCGCCAGCGGTGACGAACTCCGCTTCCGTAGCGCGAATATTGGCTGTCTTGTCGGCAACCATTGCAGCGGAGGTCTCCGCATTCTTCACCGAGAAGGTGCCGCCAAAACCGCAGCACTCCGCCGCGCCAGGCAGCTCGCGCAGATCGATTCCATCGACTGCGCTGAGCAGCCGCCACGGACGGTCACCCACCTTGAGTACCCGCAAGCTGTGGCAGGTGGAGTGGTAGGTCACTGAGTGGGGGAAGTAAGCACCGACGTCAGTCACACCAGCGACATCGGTGATGAACTCGGAGAGATCCAGCGTCTTGTTCGCGCAGGCCTGTGCCGCGTGGACTTGGGCACGGGTACCGTAGCGGCCCGCAATCATCGGATGCTGGTGGCGAACGGCGCCGGCGCAGGAACCGGACGGGGCGACAACGTAATCAATCGAGGAATCTGCAAAAGCATCAGCGTAGGTGTCCAGCTGAGGAAGGACTTCCTTCTGGTACCCGGTGTTGACGTGCATTTGGCCGCAGCAGGTTTGTTGTGGTGGAAAGACCACATCGCATCCTAGGCGCGTGAGAACTCTGGCGGTCGCACTCACTGCATCTGGAAACATCATGTCCCCGATGCAGGTCGCGAAAAGTGCTACTTTCACGGTCGCTCCAAAAAGGGTTGAGGGGTAAGGCAATAATTTCCTACCTGAATGCTACGCCTAGCCCCGGATTAAATCTGTTCTCAACCTGAATTCGGCTGGACCGTGAAAGCGGTGTAGGACAGCCGGACGCGGTGGCCTGCAGATACCCCTCAAATCAATCTTTTGGTGGCTGATGTTTCCACGACTGCGATTGACCTAATAGGATAGGCAATCGTGAATCCTGCTGATCTTGCTGTACTAGTCCGAAAAGTCACCGTCGAGGTTTTGACTGCCCACGATGCCGATGTCTCTATCGTGCCGGAAAACCCGACCGTCGAGCGTCCGCGTAACCCTGAGCACGGCGACTATGCAACCAATATCGCCATGCAGCTGGGCAAGCGCGTCGGCATGGTGCCGCGTGACTTGGCAACTGAAATTGCCACAGCGCTCGGCGCTTCTGAGGGCATCGATGAAGCAACCATCGCAGGCCCGGGCTTTATTAACATCCGCCTGGCCTCCGATGCCCAGGGCAAGATCGTCGAGGACGTCCTGGCAGCGGGGGAGAAGTGGGGTCATGCCGACTTCAACTCCAACCTCGACGTGAACCTGGAGTTCGTCTCCGCGAATCCGACCGGGCCGATCCACCTGGGCGGTACTCGCTGGGCAGCAGTCGGTGACGCTCTCGGTCGTGTCCTATCCGCCACCGGTGCCAAGGTCACTCGCGAGTACTACTTCAATGACCACGGTCGCCAGATTGACCGCTTCTCCGACTCCTTGGTTGCAGCCGCTCGCAACGAGCCGACTCCGGAAGATGGCTACGGCGGAGAGTACATCCAGGACATCGCCGCTGCTGTGCTGGAGAAGAACCCGCAGGCACTCGAGGGCTCTGAGGAAGAGGTCCAGGAGCACTTCCGCGCCATCGGCGTGGACATGATGTTCGAGCACATCAAGAAGTCTCTGCACGAGTTCGGCACCGATTTCGACGTTTACTTCCACGAAAACTCGCTGTTCGAGTCCGGTCAGGTAGAAGCAGCTGTCAATTCCCTGAAGGAAAACGGCAAGCTCTACGAAGCTGACGGCGCATGGTGGCTGAAGTCCACCGATTACGGTGACGACAAGGACCGCGTGGTCATCAAGTCCGACGGCGACGCAGCCTACATCGCAGGTGACATCGCATACGTTAAGAACAAGTTCGACCGCGGCCACAACCTGTGCATCTATATGCTGGGTGCCGATCACCACGGCTACATCGCGCGTCTGCGCGCGGCCGCTGCAGCGCTCGGCTACAACGCCGATGGCGTCGAGGTGCTCATCGGTCAGATGGTCAACTTGCTTCGCGACGGCAAGGCTGTCCGGATGTCGAAGCGTGCGGGCACAGTGGTCACCTTGGACGACCTGGTTGAGGCAATCGGCGTCGATGCTGCTCGCTACTCCCTAATCCGTTCCTCTGTCGACTCCAGCCTGGATATCGACCTGGGGCTGTGGGCTTCGCAGTCCAGCGACAACCCGGTCTACTACGTCCAGTACGGCCACGCTCGTCTGTGCTCAATCGGCCGCCGTGCCGAAGAGGCCGGTGTGACCAGCGAAGGCGCTGACTTCTCCCTGCTGGTAGAGGACCGTGAAGGTGAGCTCATCCGCACTATCGGTGAGTTCCCGGCCATCATCAAGTCTGCTGCTGACCTGCGGGAACCACACCGCATTGCCCGTTACTCTGAGCAGCTCGCCGGTGTCTTCCACCGCTTCTACGACACCTGCCAGATTCTGCCAAAGGCAGACGAAGAGGTATCCGAGCTACACCGTGCTCGTCTCGGCCTGGCTGAGGCTACCCGCCAAACGCTGGCCAATGCTCTGCAGCTGCTCGGTGTTACCGCACCTGAGCGCATGTAGTCGAACGCGCCCGTAAAACTACACCCCGTTGCTCCGCCCGGGTAACGGAGAAAGAGAGCTGTTTCGTGCCTATCGACGGCAATGGTTTCGAACTGGGGGGCTACACCCGACCCGATTCCACCCAATTTAATGAACTACCACCGCATGTCTGGCCAACTACCGCCCGTCGTCGGGGCGCTGACGAAGAGAATCCCGGCTCGGTGGAAATTGGCGGCGTGAGCCTGGTCGACATTGCCAAGGAATTTGGCACTCCGGTTTTTGTCGTCGATGAGCAGGACTTCCGCTCTCGCTGCCGCTCGATGGCCAAGGCCTTCCGCGGCGCGGAGAATGTCCACTACGCATCCAAGGCTTTCCTGTCGAAGACCATTGCCCGCTGGGTAATGGAGGAGGGGCTGCATCTCGATGTCGCCTCGGGCAACGAGATGGCTATCGCTCTGGCGGCGGGTTTCCCAGCCAAGGACATGACCTTCCACGGCAACAACAAGTCCACCGCTGAGCTGCGTGATGCTATCTCCGCTGGCGTGGGCAAGATTGTGCTTGACTCCCGTTCGGAGCTGCGTCGCCTGTCCCAGGTGGCGGCTGAAGCAGGCGTGGTGCAGGACGTGCTCGTTCGCGTGAAGCCCGGTGTGGAAGCGCACACCCACGAGTTCATTGCTACTGCGCATGAAGATCAGAAGTTCGGCTTTTCCCTCGCGTCCGGTTCGGCGCTGGAAGCTGCCAACCTCGTAGAAGAGGACGACAATCTGCGCCTGGTTGGTCTGCACTGCCACATCGGCTCCCAGATTGTCGATTCCGACGGTTTCATTCTCGCCGCCGAGCGCGTGTTCTCACTGGTGGAAAAGCTGGTCGAACGCCACGGCACTGAAATCTCGGAACACTTCAACACCCTCGACCTCGGTGGCGGTTTCGGGATCGCCTACACCGCAGGCGAGCAGCCCCTCGACGTTGCTCCGCTTGCCGACGAGATCCTCACTGCCGTAGACAAGCTTGCGCAGCGTATCGGCATTGCGACTCCGACAGTGGCTGTTGAACCAGGTCGTGCCATCGTTGGCCCGTCGATGGTCACGGTGTACGAAGTGGGCACTTTGAAGGATGTGACCATCGATGACGGCATGACCCGTCGTTACGTATCGGTCGATGGCGGCATGAGCGACAATATTCGTCCGGCGCTTTACGGCTCGAACTATGATGGTCGCGTTGTTAATCGCGAGGTGTCCGGTTCCAGGATTCCCACCCGCGTCGTCGGAAAGCACTGTGAATCGGGAGACATTCTGATTAACGATGCGAACTACCCGAACGACATTGTCGAGGGTGATCTGTTCGCGCTCGCTGCTACTGGGGCATACTGTTACGCAATGGCCAGCCGCTACAACATGCTGACGCGACCACCAGTAGTGTCGGTATGCGATGGTCAAGTGACCCAAATATTAAGACGAGAAACCGTACAAGACTTACTAAGCCTGGAGTGTGAAACGCCACGATGACTGCCGCAACGAATAATCCTGGAAAGGGCGAGGGCCACAAAGTTGGTGTCGCTATTTTAGGTCTTGGCACAGTCGGTACTGAGGTTTACCGCCTGCTCAACGAGAAGGCTGAGGACTTCGAGCGCCGCATCGGCGGACCGGTCGAGGTCGTTGGTATTGCTGTGAGCGACAAGACCAAGCCGCGTCCGAATGTGGATCAGGATCTTCTTACCGACGATGCTTTTTCGCTGGTTCAGCGCGATGACGTTGACCTGGTAGTCGAGGTCATCGGCGGCATTGATTACCCACGTCGCGTTGTGCTGGAGGCACTGCGTGCCGGCAAGTCGGTCGTGACCGCCAACAAGGCACTCGTCGCCGCTCACGGCGAGGAGCTCTCTGAGGCTGCCGATTCCTCGGGTGTCGACCTTTTCTTCGAGGCAGCTGTGGCTGCAGCTATCCCGGTCGTCGGGCCGCTGCGCCGTTCGCTGGCCGGTGACACTGTCAATAAGGTCATGGGTATTGTCAACGGCACTACCAACTTCATCCTTGATGCGATGGACTCCACTGGTGCGGACTACGACGAGATGCTGGCAGAGGCCACCCGCCTGGGTTACGCCGAGGCCGACCCGACTGCAGACGTCGAGGGCCACGATGCCGCTTCCAAGGCAGCTATTCTGGCCAGCCTGGCATTCCACACCCGCGTGACTGCTGATGATGTTCACTGCGAGGGTATTACCGAGATCACCGCTGACGACATCGCAGCCGCCAAGAGCGCAGACTGCACCATTAAGCTGCTGGCTACCTGTGAGCGGGTTACGGACGAAAATGGCAAGGAGTCCATTTCCGCCCGCGTGTACCCAGCGCTGATTCCACGTCGTCACCCGCTGGCAACTGTGCGTGAGTCTTTCAACGCTGTCTTCATTGAGGCCGAGGCCGCTGGTCGCCTGATGCTCTACGGCAACGGCGCTGGTGGTAATCCGACCGCCTCCGCAGTGCTCGGTGACCTCGTTGCAGCTGCTCGCAACATTGTCCACGGTGGTCGCGCACCGGGAGATTCCACCTACGCTAACCTGCCGATTCTCGACTTCGGTGACGTTCGCACCCGCTACCACATCGACCTGCACGTCGACGATCGCGTCGGAGTGCTTGCCGATGTCGCTCGTACCTTCTCTGATCACAACATCTCCCTGCGCACCGTCCGCCAGGAAGAGGGCGCCAACGGCGCTCGCCTGGTCATCGTGACCCACAAGGCACTGGAGAAGGATTTGGAAGCAACGGTCGATGAATTGCGCGCCAACGACGCGGTTTTGGCCGTCAACAACGTCATTCGTATCGAAGGAATGGATATCTAAATGGCACAGGAGCTTTTCCCGGGTCAGAAGGTCACCGTCACGGTTGCAGGTTCGTCAGCGAACTTGGGCCCGGGCTTCGACACCCTGGGGTTGGCAGTTGCGCTCTACGACATCGTCGAGGTCGAGGTCATCGAGTCCGGTGTCGTCGTTGAAATTCACGGCGAGGGCGAAGTCGACCTGCCGCGCAACGAATCTAATCTGGTTGTGCGCGCGATTCGCGCGGGCCTTCGCGCCGCAGGTGTCGAGGCACCGGGGCTGAAGGTTATTTGCCACAACACCATTCCGCAGTCGCGCGGTCTAGGCTCTTCCGCAGCCGCCGCCGTTGCTGGTGTCGCTGCCGCTAACGGTCTGGCGGGCTTCCCGCTTACCGATGACCAGGTAATCCAAGAATCCTCGGTATTCGAAGGCCACCCGGATAACGCTGGCGCATCCGTTCTCGGCGGGGCAGTGGTCAGCTGGACTGACAAGCCTGTCGATGGTCGCACCGCACCTCAGTACCGAGCAGTGAGCATTCCGGTGCATGAGTCCATTCAGGCGACCGCACTCGTACCGGCATTCCACGCCTCCACGAATGCAGTCCGTCAGGTGCTGCCGAGCGATGTTTCGCATGTCGACGCTCGTTTCAATGTCTCCCGTACTGCGGTTATGACCGCAGCGCTGCAGTCCCACCCGGAACTGCTGTGGGAGGGAACGCGAGATCGCCTGCACCAGCCGTACCGCTCCGACGTGCTGCCGGTGACCGCAGAGTGGGTCAACCGCCTGCGCAACCGTGGCTACGCGGCATTCCTCTCGGGTGCTGGTCCGACCTGTATGGTTCTGGGAACTACTGCAGTAGATGAGAAGATCTTGGACGATGCCCGCGAGGCTGGCATCAAGGTCATGGAGCTGGGAATCGGTGAGCCGGTTAAGGTCGTGGTCGACGGCTAAGCCGCAGCTGCGGCCAGGTGCCGGGCCAGTGGCTTAGCCTGCTACCTACTTTTCGCCCGGCCCCTTCAGTTTCACGATGCTGTACTGACCTGCGCTCAAGTGCGAGCGCAGGTCTTTCTTGTCGAACTTGCCCACTGAGGTCTTATCGATTGAGTCCACGAAGGCCCAGTACTCCGGCAGCATCCACTTTGGCAGCTTTGGCCGCAGTTCATCGCGGAGCATTTCAGCGGTCTCCTTGCTCTGTTCAACTTCCGGCATCAGCACCGTAATGGCCAGTGGGCGCTCACCCCACTTTTTATCTGGCATGCCGATAATCGCGCACTCGAGTACCTGTGGGCTTTCCATTACGAAGTTTTCCAGCTGAGCGGAGTAGATCCACTCACCACCGGAACGAATGACATCGCGAGCACGGTCATGAATAGTCAGGTAGCCGTCGTGAGTAATCGAGCCGACATCGCCAGTGCGGAGCCACCCGTCCTCGGTGAACTGTTCGCTAGCCTCGTCGACCTCCGCACCGCGGAAGAAGTGCGCGGCGCCTCCATCTTGAGCCTCCGGAGAGCTGTAGTAGCCTCCGGTGACCGTGTTGCCGCGCACCTGCAGCTCACCCTGGTTGCGGTCATGCAGGTCGAGCACGCGGTCGTTGTCATCAACAATGCGGAACTGCATGATGTCCGGGAAACGTCCTTGGCTGACACGGTAGCGTTCGCGGGCCTCACCGGAGGCGCCGTACGGAGGTCGTGCCACGGTACCGATAGGCGAAGTCTCGGTCATGCCCCAGAAGTGGATGACATCGACACCGTAGCGCTCTTCCCAGAGCCGAATCAGTGCAGGTGGGACAGGAGAACCGCCCGAGAAAATCTCCTGCAGACTCATGCGCTTCGGAGGATTGCTGAGGTAGTGCGCCATGAGGTTAATCCACAGCGTCGGCACGCCCTGAGCTACGCGCGGCATTGAGGTTTCGATGATTTCTGCCAGACGCGGTGCGGACAGGTCCGCGCCGGGGAAGATCAGCGATGCCCCGCACATGAAGGAGGCTAGCGGCACGCCCCAGGACAGGACGTGGTAAATGGGCACACAGCAAAGCCACGGGTTTCCATGCGAAATGGCAAAGGAGTCAGTGGTGCGCATATTCAGGCTGTGCAAGTACAGCGAACGGTGGCTGTAGACGACACCTTTAGGTGCGCCCTCGGTGCCCGTCGAATAGCACATGGCTGCACCGGAGTTTTCGTCGAGCTCAGGCCAGTCGAAGCGGCTGGGGCGTCCGTCGATGAGTGATTCGTAGGAGTACCACGGGATGCCAGCCGGCAGTTGCTCAGCCACATCCGACAGATCACCAATACCGATAATGATAACGGCGCGGACGCGCGGGCAGTGGGGAAGAACCTCGGCGAGCAGTTCGATCTCGGTCGGGTCCGCGATAATGACCTGGTCATCGGCGTGATTGATAATGTGCACAATCTGATCCGGCATGAGCTGCTTGTTCAGCGGCTGGAATACCGCGCCCATGGAGGCGACGCCGAGGAAGACCTCGAAGTGTTCGGTGCAGTTGTACATCAGGGTAGCGATGCGCTGGTCACCGTCGATGCCGAGCTCATCGCGAAGTGCATGTGCCAGCGCACTAGCGCGCGCGGCGATGGCGGAAAAAGTGGTGGTCTCAGGTCCGTCACTGTTCCAGGAGGTCACCGGAGTCCGACCGTGAATGGTGCGACCGTATTCCACAATCTGAGCGATATTGAGAGGAATATGAGGCATCGTACTGCGCATGAGCTCTACAGTACCGACTCGCAGCCCCGCGACCTAGCGAAACGCAGGTGAGAACTAGTGTTGCTACCTGACTATTTGGTGACTATCCTTGGGCAATAGGTCGTTTTCAATACGCGGCTAGATACGTACTTCTTCATGTACTCCGCATGCCGTTGACCTTCGCAGTTGTTCACACAACGCGATGGCGCAACGTGACATTGAAAACACATAAATCAGTAGTGCGACTACATAGTCTTGCGGTGCTGTGGACCTAGAATTTCCTAACCATCTTCAGCCCGGACGCTCGGGTTTGAGATGCGGAAATAATGTAGGCAAGATGCCTCGGTTTAGTTTCAACGTCGAGGTCTTTTGCCTGGCTTTTTCGATAATTTCCCGTCAGCTGCGGCTACTTTTCGGCACGTGGTAAAGGTTCGACGACGGAGCACACGCGGTGGCGGGCAGTAAGAGCGAAAAAGTGTCAATGACATAGCCCCCTGCAGAGAGTGACTGCAGGGAAGGTCGATGAAAGGACATCCGTGACCGATACGGACACCACTGCCACGGCAGGCGGCCCAGAGAATCTTGCGGCCCTCCGAATGGCAGAACTGCGTGAAATCGCTTCCAGCAAGGGCATTCGCGGCATCTCCGCCATGCGCAAGCATGAGCTGATTGAGGCCATTAAGAATGGTGCCCCGGCTGCTGGTTCCGCTCCAGCTCGGAAATCCCGCGCGAAGAAGGCTGCGGCTGGGGCTGCGGATACCGGCTCCAAAGCGAAGGATGCCAAGGAATCGCCGTCGGAAAGCGCGGATAAGGGTTCCAGTAAGAGCGCCGACAAGAGCGACAAGGGCAACGACAAGCGAGACGACGCCAACGCGGATGGTCGCGAGGAGATGTCCCGTTCTCAGCAGCGTCGAAATCGTCGTAACCGTGCTCGTCAGCGCGAGCAGGAGAATCAGGACGATCGCAGCAACGATAGCCGCGACGATTCCGATAACGGCAACGACCGCGGTGAGCGTAACGACAATCGCAACAATCGTAATGATCGTAATGACCGCGGTGATTGCAACGACCGTAATAACCGCAACGATCGCAACAACCACGATCGAGACAACGATGATGAAGGCCGCGGCAACCGCAACAACCGCCGCGGTCGCAACAACAATCGCAATAACCATGACGATGACGGTCGTGGCAACCGTAACCGCCGCAACCGTCGCAATCGCCGCGACCGTCGCGGACGCGATAACAACGGTGGGGGACACGGCGGTCAGGACGAGATCCGCGAGGATGACGTTCTCCAGCCGGTGGCTGGCATCGTCGATGTGCTAGATAACAAGACCGCATTCGTGCGCACGTCCGGATACCTGCCGGGCTCTAACGATGTGCTGGTGTCCGCGCAAATGGTTCGTAAATACGGTCTGCGCAAGGGCGACGCCGTCACTGGTCAGGTCCGCATGCCGCGTGAGAATGGCTCGGGCCAGGTCACTCATGGCAACGGCCGTAATCGCCGCAAGTACAACCCGCTGGTCAAGGTCGAAACTGTAAACGGCATCGATCCGGAGCAGGCAAAGCAGCGGCCGAACTTCGCTAAGCTCACCCCGCTGTACCCGAACCGTCGCCTGCGTCTGGAGACCGAGCAGAAGATCCTCACCACTCGCGTCATCGACCTGATTATGCCGATTGGTAAGGGTCAGCGTGCGCTCATCGTTTCGCCGCCGAAGGCCGGTAAGACCACGATCCTGCAGAACATCGCGAACGCTATCGCGACGAACAACCCCGAGTGCTACATGATGGTCGTGCTTGTCGACGAGCGCCCGGAGGAAGTCACCGACATGCAGCGCAGTGTCCGTGGCGAGGTTATTGCTTCTACCTTCGACCGCCCGCCGTCAGATCACACGGCAGTGGCCGAGTTGGCTATTGAGCGTGCAAAGCGTCTGGTGGAACAGGGGCAGGACGTCGTCGTACTGCTGGACTCCATTACCCGCCTTGGCCGTGCGTACAACAACTCTTCGCCGGCATCGGGACGAATCCTCTCCGGTGGTGTGGACTCCAACGCTCTGTACCCACCGAAGCGCTTCTTGGGTGCTGCCCGAAACATCGAGGAAGGCGGCAGCCTCACCATCATCGCCACCGCGATGGTGGAGACCGGCTCCGCAGGCGACACCGTCATCTTCGAGGAGTTCAAGGGCACCGGTAACGCCGAGCTGAAGCTCGACCGTAAAATCTCCGAGCGCCGCGTGTTCCCGGCAGTGGATGTCAACCCGTCGGGTACTCGTAAGGATGAGCTGCTGCTCAGCACGGAGGAGGCTCGCATTATGCACAAGCTGCGCCGCATCCTCTCCGCGCTGGAGTCGCAGGCTGCTATTGACCTGTTGATTAAGCAGCTGAAGAAGACCCGGAACAATAAGGAATTCCTGATGCAGGTGGCTTCTTCTGCACCAATGGCCGCCGACGTTGATGTGGACGACATGCTTTAGCTGGGGTTAGCCGCAAACCACAGCACCAACCAGCATTTCACCCATCACAATCTGAAGGAATATTCAATGGCTAATCAGGTTTCCGCAGTTGACGACATCCTCTCCGAATACCACGGGCTCGAGGCGCAGCTGGCTGACCCCGAGCTGCACAACGACCCGAAGGCTGCCCGTAAGGTCGGCAAGCGCTTCAATGAGTTGCAGCCGGTCATTCAGACTCACAAGAAGCTGACTGAGGTCCAGGATGACCTGGAGGCAGCTCGCGAGATGGCATACGAGGACTCCGAGTTCGCAGCTGAGGCTGAGCGTCTCGCTGCCGAGGCAGAGGAACTCGAGGAGAAGCTCGCCGACCTGCTGGCTCCGCGCGATCCGCACGACAGCGATGACATCGTTATGGAGCTCAAGTCCGGTGCCGGCGGTGAGGAGGCAGCGCTCTTCGCAGGTGAGCTCGCTCGCATGTACCAGCGCTATGCAGAAAAGCACGGCTTTACCACCGAGATTCTCGGGCTGTCCGAGTCTGATCTCGGCGGCGTGAAGGACATGACTATGTCCATCCGAGCTAAGACTCCGTCCCGTGACGGTGCGTGGAGCGTGTTCAAGTTTGAAGGTGGCGTTCACCGCGTGCAGCGCGTGCCGGTTACCGAATCTCAGGGCCGTATTCAGACGTCCGCCGCTGGTGTGCTGGTCTACCCGGAGCCCGACGAGGTCGAAGACATCCAGATTGATGAAAAGGATCTGCGTGTCGACGTCTACCGCTCCTCCGGTAAGGGCGGTCAGGGTGTTAACACGACTGACTCCGCCGTTCGCCTGACGCACCTGCCGACTGGTTTGGTTGTTACCTGTCAGAAGGAACGCTCTCAGATTCAGAACAAGGCCCGCGCTATGCAGGTCCTTGCTGCTCGACTGCAGCAGATGAAGGAGGAGGAGATCGCCGAGGCCGCCTCTGACCAGCGTAAGTCTCAGGTGCGCAACATGGATCGCTCCGAGCGCATCCGCACTTATAACTTCCCGGAGAACCGCGTATCCGATCATCGCATCGGTTACAAGGCTCATAACCTGGACTCGGTGCTGGGCGGCGACATGGATGACCTGCTCAAGGCCCTCCACGACGCGGAGCGCGCTGAGCGTCTTGAAGCCGAGTAGTCCCACGCCCGCAGAAAATAGCTCGCCGACGTTACCGGATTCCGTCCGTACTCTCGGCGAGCTGTTTCGCTATGCGCGTCGCACGCTTGACGACGCGGCGCTGGCTTCTCCGGATGCCGACGCGCGGGCGCTATTTGCAGCCGCACTCAATGCGGGACCGGCAGACATCATCTTTCGCGGAGACGAACCGTACACCGATGAGGACGGTCGCAAGCATCTTGCCGAGATTCTGGCCCGCAGAGTGGCTCGTGAGCCACTGCAGCACATCCTCGGTACAGCGCCGATGATGAGCTTGGAACTACAGGTTGGGCCCGGAGTTTTTGTGCCCCGGCCGGAGACGGAACTGCTTGCGCAGTGGGCGATCGATCGAGCCCGTGAACTGGTCGCAAGTGGCGTCGTCAAGCCGAAAATCGTTGACTTGTGTACTGGATCAGGTGCGCTTGCGTTGGTGATTGCCGATGCCGTACCCGAAGCGGCCGTGGTGGCTGTGGAGCTCTCTGAGCGGGCACGGGTGTGGGCTGCGAAGAACATCGAGACGTACGGCGATGGGCGTGTGCGTCTGATTGCTGGCGATGTCACGGATGATCAGCTGATTGATGATGGCGGTGAGCTCGCAGATTGGGTAGGCGAGACCGACATTGTTGTGTCCAACCCTCCATATGTGCCCGAAGACACCGAGGTTACCCCCGAGGTGAGAGCTGATCCGCACTCTGCGGTCTTTGGCGGCGACGATGGGCTAGATGTCATTCGACCTATGATGAACCTAGTGGATGCGCTGGTGCGGTCGGGCGGAGTCATCGGCATTGAGCACGATGACTCTTCGGGAGACGATGTCAGTTCACTGCTGAAGGACACCTGGGATTACGCTGATGTAGAGGTCCGCCGTGACTTTGCAGGCCGTGATCGTTTTACGGTGGGACGCAAAAATTGATCTTAAAAGCAAACTTTGAAGCAGGAGCAAAAATCTGATGAGCAGGATTATGGACTGCAGTACAGATGAAAACCGCGAACGCGCAATTGCAGCAGCAGTAGATGCTGTGAAGGCAGGACGGCTGGTCGTTATGCCTACCGATACCGTCTACGGCCTTGGCTGTGATGCCTTCGATAACCAAGCCGTTGCCTCCTTGCTGCGTGCCAAGCACCGCGGCCCGGATATGCCGGTACCGGTGCTGGTGGGTTCCTGGAACACGATTGAGGGGCTCGTCCGCGAATACTCACCAGCTGCTCGCACGCTGGTGGAGGCTTTCTGGCCGGGCGGACTGTCGCTGGTTGTGAACCAGGCACCGAGCTTGCCGTGGAACCTTGGTGATACTGCGGGTACGGTCATGCTGCGCATGCCGCTGCACCCAATCGCCATCGAGATTCTGCGCCGCACCGGTCCGATGGCAGTGTCCAGTGCGAACATCTCCGGCCAGGCACCGGCCACCAATGCCGTGCGTGCCAAGCAGATGTTGGGTGGGGAAGCGGCTGTATACGTCGACGGCGGCGAAGCCACGATTGGCACCCCATCGACGATTGTCGATATCTCGACTCCAGTGCCGCGGATTCTGCGCGAAGGCGCTGTGTCAGCAGCGGCGGTTGCCGAGGTATTGAGTACTACGCCCGAGCGACTGCTGGGGCAGTAGTCTTGGCTACTTAAAGTCTTTCCTGTTTAGTATCTGCAGCGATTGTGTGGGTGAGTAGTACCTAGTGGCGGTTATGAGCTTATTGGCAGCCCAGTCGGGTGGGGCAGGTGTGCCCATCCGCGAGCTCGCCATGCTCGTTTTAGTTTCCGCTGCTGTCAGCTATTTGCTCACTGGAGTAGTGCGTTATGTGCTGGTTCGCTCGGGCTGGTTGGATGCGCCCCGCACGCGCGATGTCCACGATATTCCGAAGCCCAGGCTCGGAGGCGTGGCGATGTACTCCGGGGTGGTCGCAGCTATCGCCCTTGCCTCGGTGATGCCGGCCCTCAACCGTGGTTTTCCGCCCATGACTCCAGATATGAGGGCAGTTGTGGCGGCCGCGTCGCTCTTGCTAATCGTCGGTATTTGGGATGACCTCTTTGACTTAGATGCCCTCACGAAGTTGGTGGGGCAGGTCGCGGCGGCACTTTTGATGTCATTTATGGGCGTCAACTGGTATCTGCTCTATATCCCTTTTAGTGGCGGTACTACGCTCATTCTCGATCCAATCATGTCCACAGTCTTGACTGTCCTATTTACTGTGGCATTGATTAACGCCTTCAATTTTGTTGACGGAATTGATGGTCTCGCAGCTGGACTCGGCATGATTGCCGCAGCTGCAATCCTTGTCTATTCGATGGTCCTGCTTCACGACCAAGGCGGAACCGTGTCTGCCTATCCACCCGCGATGATCTCCGCGTGCCTCCTCGGCGCTTGCCTGGGCTTCTTGCCGCACAACTTCGAGCCCGCACGCATTTTCATGGGCGATTCCGGTGCCATGATGATCGGCTTGCTGCTCGCAGCGGCATCGGTGTCGGCGTCGGGACGCATCGCGCCCTCCATGTACGGCACCGCTGACGTCATCGCTCTAATCTCGCCGGTTGTGGTCGTCATCGCAGCAATTAGCGTGCCAATGCTCGACTTGTTGCTTGCTGTTGTTCGCCGCGTCAGTCAGGGCAAGTCACCCTTCTCGCCCGACAAAATGCATATTCACCACCGCCTCCTGTCGATGGGACACAGTCATCGCCGCGTGGTGCTAGTGCTTTACCTATGGGTGTCGGTCGTCGCGTACGCCGCCGTTGCCACCACCATTTTCCCCTTTGAATTCGTCGCTCTCACCTTCGGGGTCCTGCTTATCATCGCGGTTGTCTTCACCCTCCGTCGTCGCAATGCGCTTGCCGACGACCGTTCAAGGGGAGCGCGTCCCAGAAGTGGAAGTGGGGTCCGGCAGGTTATAAGACGTCGACGTGGACGCAGAAGGTACAATCTTCGACCGTGACTGAAAAAACAACTCCGGAGCCCGAGTCTAAATACGATGATTCGCGGCGACCGCTGCTGGCTGCTGCTCGCTCGGGCGCAATCGCGCTCGCTGTGATTACCGTGCTTTCGCTGCTGGTCTGGGGTGGCAAAAACGGTATGCCCGGTGTCTGGGGCGTACTCCTTGGAGCGGGCATTAGCGGAAGCTTCGTATTGCTTACCGTTCTAGGCATCCTCTTTACTGCTCGAACTTCGCCGTCCGTTACGCTTGCCGTTGTACTGGGTGGTTGGTTGTTGAAGATTGTCGTACTAATCGGTGTCCTGGTTGTTATTAGAAATCTTGAGTTTTATGACAACATGACTTTCTTCGTCACTGTTGTACTCACTCTGATGGTGACACTCGGTGCAGAAGTGTGGGGAATGTCGCAATCTAACCTCACTTATGTGCAACCAATGAAGGACGAATAGCTCGTTAATAACTTGTTGACCTGCTGAGAGGCTGCAATACGCTTCTAAAACCGCAGGTAATAAGCATATTGTCCAGTTTGTGCAGAAGATGCCACAAATAGAGGCCGAAACCCACAGAGGGGGTCGGCCTCTTTGTTGGATTCGGGGTCGGAAACGCGGGGGTGTACCGGGTGGGGAAAATGAGTCAGAACTGTTATCCTGAGTTTCGGGTAAGACGGCCTGTAGCGAAATAACTATCATTTCCACAGGTACGGTCCCCGTGAGCGCCGTGCTGATGAGCGAATGGAATCCGCGGCGCGACACGTTAAATGACGTCCTTCGCACCGCTTGACAATAGTTCTAGCGGCCCAATCACGGGAGAGAACGCTGAGCGTTACAACACTTGCCGAGATGCGGGGTGAGTTTCACTCACCCAACTTGCAGGAGGAGTATTTCCCGGGTGAACAATTTGGCGACTTCATTCTAGGTGGCAGTGGCGACTGGTACGCCATGGACCGCCTGATGATTGTTCGTCTTTTGATGGCCGTGATCGTCGCCGTGTTCTTCGTCGTCGCAATGCGTCGTCCGAAGCTCGTGCCGACTGGTCTGCAGAACGTTGCGGAGTTGATGCTGGACTTCGTCCGCATCCACATCGCGGAGGAGATTCTGGGTAAGAAGGAGGGGCGTCGTTTCCTTCCGGTTCTGGCCACCATCTTCTTCCTTGTTATCTCGATGAATATTGCGGCTATTATTCCTGGCCTCAATATTTCGCCGAACGCCCGAATCGGTATGCCACTGGTTCTGGCCCTGTTCGCATACGTTGCCTTCATTTACGCGGGCTCGAAGAAGATGGGCTTCTTCAAGTTTGTGAAGTCGGCAGTCGTTATTCCGAACTTGCCACCGGTACTCCACCTCATCGTGGTGCCGATCGAGATTTTCTCCAACTTCGTTCTCCGCCCAGTTACGCTGACCATCCGTCTGATGGCCAACATGCTGGCGGGCCACATGGTTCTAGTCCTGCTTTTCGGTGCCACGAACTTCTTCTTCTGGCAGCTGAATGGTTGGACCGCCCTGTCCGGGTTGACCCTTGTCGCTGCGGTAGCATTCACGCTGTTCGAGATGCTGGTGATTTTCCTGCAGGCATACATCTTTGCCCTGCTGAGCGCCGTCTACATCGAACTGTCGCTGCACGCAGACGAGCACTAACCCATAACTAATGAGGCCGCAACTTCGGCAACAAGGCCTCGCAAATTTAATAGCAAGACCCACTTGACCCACAAAAGCCCCGGGCCTACTTAGAACAATCTTTAATCCGGGGCCATCCTTTAAGAAAGGGAACGGTTCATAATGAACGACGTCATCCTCTCCGCTCAGGACGCTGTCCAGGCTGTCGACACCAACGCTGGCCTGAAGACCATCGGTTACGGTCTGTCCACCCTGGGCCCGGGCCTCGGCATCGGCATCGTCGCCGGCAAGACCGTTGAGGGTATGGCACGCCAGCCTGAGATGGCCGGCCAGCTGCGTACCACCATGTTCCTGGGCATTGCCTTCACTGAGGCTCTCGCCCTAATCGGCCTGGTCGCAGGCTTCGTTTTTGTTTAAGTCCGGACCTCAGGCGGAGAACACGTAAACCATGACAGATTTCACCTTTTTGCTAGCTGCGGGTGACCTCCCGATGGGAGAGTCCATCAACCCGCTGCTGCCAAAGACCTATGACATCGTCTGGTCCGTTGTCCCGCTGGTTATTATCCTGGTTCTCTTCTGGAAGCTCGTTCTTCCGAAGTTCCAGGAGGTCCTGACCGAGCGGGAGGACCGGATTGAGGGCGGCATTGAGCGCGCTGAGGCTGCACAGGCCGAGGCGAAGGCCGCTCTGGAAAAGTACAACAGTCAGCTCGCAGAGGCCCGTACTGAAGCAGCAAAGATTCGCGACGAAGCCCGTGCACAGGGTCAGCGCATCATTGCAGACGCTACGACCAAGGCCAATGACGAGAGCGCACGAATCATCGAGTCCGGTGAAAAGCAGCTCGCTGCCCAGCGTGAGCAGGTAGTCGCAGAGCTGCGCAAGGAAATGGGCCAGAACTCCATCAATCTTGCTGAGCGCCTTCTGGGCGAGCAGCTTTCCGACGACGTTCGTAACTCGTCGACGATTGACAACTTCTTGTCCAACCTTGACACCGTGGCCCCGGCCGGAAAGTAGGCGACATGCACGCAGCAAGCCGCGAATCCCTGGCAGCTCTTAGCCAGCGACTGGACGCCGCTATCGGTGGTGACAATGTCGCTGTTGCTCAGGCTGCTCAGACTGGTTCCGAGCTTTTCGACATCGTCGAGGTCCTGGACTCCGACCGCGGCCTGCGTGTCGCTGTCGCCGACACCTCGGCGACTGCGGAACAGCGTTCCGGCCTTGTCCGGAGCCTGTTCGCGGGCAAGGTATCTGAGACGACTCTTAACCTCGTCGTGGATGCTGCCGCGCAGGTATGGTCCACCCCGCGTGAAATGCGTGAGGGTTTGGTAGAGCTGGGCCGTCGAGCCCTCCTTCGCTCTGCCGAAGGCCAGGGACAGCTTGAGACTGTTGAGTCTGAGCTGTTCCAACTGGGACACATCCTGGCTGAGCAGTCGCAGCTTGAACAGCTGCTGGCCGACAAGGCCGCAACCCCCGAAGCCAAGCGTGGGCTCCTTGCCTCTGTGCTGTACGGCAAGGTCACTTCCGTGACCGAGACCCTGGCACTGCAGGCTGTTGGTCGCCCATCCAAGCGCCCCGCGGACGACATTGACTCCCTGTCCCGGCTAGCCGCCGGCCTGCGGAACCACGTCGTCGCTCGCGTGACCAGTGCCACTGCCGTCTCTGACGAGCAAGAGCGAGCACTGGCGGACAAGCTCGGCCGAGTCTACGGCAAGGCGATGTCCATCCACACCGTGATCGACAACTCGATTCTCGGTGGACTGGTCATCCGGGTTGGCGACGAGGTCATCGACGGTAGCCTTTCAACAAAGCTTGAGAAGCTGCGCGTCGGCCTCGGCTGACGGATGGTTTAGACGATTAATCACTGGAAGAATATTACCGAGAGCAGGAAGAACATGGCGGAGCTGACGATCTCCTCCGACGAGATCCGTAGCGCGATTGCGAACTACACCTCGAGCTACTCCCCGGAGGCCTCCCGCGAGGAGGTTGGCGTTGTTATCAGTGCAGCTGATGGTATCGCCCAGGTTTCGGGAATGCCGTCGGTCATGACGAATGAGCTTCTGGAGTTCCCGGGCGGCGTTATTGGCGTCGCTCAGAACCTCGACACCGACAAGGTCGGCGTTGTGGTGCTGGGTAACTTCGAGTCGCTTAAAGAGGGTGACGAGGTAAAGCGGACGGGTGACGTCCTTTCGATTCCGGTCGGGGACAAGTTCCTCGGTCGCGTAATTAACCCCCTGGGCCAGCCGATTGACGGCCTGGGCGACATTGAGGCTGAAGAGGACCGCGTCCTCGAGCTGCAGGCACCGACCGTGCTGCAGCGTCAGCCGGTTGAAGAGCCGATGGCTACTGGTATTAAGGCCATCGACGCAATGACCCCAATTGGTCGTGGTCAGCGTCAGCTGATCATTGGTGACCGTAAGACCGGTAAGACCGCGGTCTGCCTGGACACCATTTTGAACCAGAAGGCTAACTGGGAGTCCGGTGACCCGAGCAAGCAGGTGCGATGCATCTACGTTGCTATCGGTCAAAAGGGCTCCACCATTGCTGGTGTGCGCCAGACCCTCGAGGAGCAGGGCGCACTCGAGTACACCACCATCGTTGCTGCCCCGGCGTCGGATGCCGCAGGCTTCAAGTGGCTTGCACCATTCGCAGGCGCCGCACTGGGTCAGCACTGGATGTACCAGGGCAAGCACGTCCTGGTCATCTACGATGATCTGACTAAGCAGGCAGAGGCCTACCGTGCCATCTCGCTGCTGCTGCGTCGCCCGCCGGGACGCGAAGCTTACCCGGGTGACGTCTTCTACCTCCACTCCCGTCTGCTGGAGCGTGCTGCAAAGCTCTCCGACGACATGGGTGCAGGCTCGCTGACCGCACTGCCGATCATCGAGACCAAGGCAAACGACGTGTCGGCCTTCATTCCGACCAACGTCATTTCCATTACCGACGGCCAGGTCTTCCTCGAGTCCGACCTCTTCAACCAGGGTGTCCGCCCGGCTATTAACGTCGGTGTGTCGGTTTCCCGTGTTGGTGGTGCCGCTCAGACCAAGGGCATGAAGAAGGTTTCCGGTAACCTGCGTCTGGACCTCGCGTCCTACCGCGACCTGGAAGCATTCGCAATGTTCGCATCCGACCTGGACGATGCCTCCAAGCGTCAGCTGGAGCGCGGTCAGCGTCTGGTTGAGCTGCTGAAGCAGAAGGAAAACCACCCGCAGCCGGTCGAGTACCAGATGACCTCCATCTACCTCGCTGGTGAGGGCGAATTCGACGATGTCCCCGTTGAGGATGTCCGTCGCTTCGAGGCCGAGCTGCTTGAGCACCTGCAGGACACTCAGCCTGCAGTCTTCGAGCAGATTGACGGCGGCGTTGCCTTCTCTGACGAGTCCAAGGCTGCTCTGAAGTCCGCTACCGCTAACTTCAAGAAGTCCTTCCAGACTTCTGAGGGTGCACCGCTGGCTTCCGAGGCTCCGGTCGAGGCACTCGACGAGGGCGAGCTCAAGAAGCAGCAGATTACGGTCTCCCGCAAGACTGCCCAGAACTAGGCAGGTTGAGCTACTCAATGACCGTTTTCGCAATTGAAGGGAGGGAATAGGACATGGCGAATCTTCGTGAACTTCGAGCCCGAATCAAGTCGGTGAACTCGACAAAGAAGATCACCAAGGCCCAGGAGCTTATCGCAACCTCGCGCATTACTAAGGCGCAGCGTCGCGTAGCAGACTCCCAGCCGTACGCCGACGAAATCGAGAAGGTCATCGGACGTCTCGCATCGGCTTCGTCGTTGGATCACCCGATGCTCGTAGAGCGTGAGGGTAACCAGCGTGTTGCAGTCCTGGTTGTCACCAGTGACCGCGGCATGTGTGGCGGCTACAACCACAACGTCCTGAAGAAGGCTGCAGAGCTGCGTACCGCTCTGGAAGAGCAGGGGCATGAGGTCGTTCTCTACGTGACTGGCCGTAAGGGCACCGACTACTACGACTTCCGTGGTGTCGAGCTCGCCGGTACGTGGGAGGGCTTCTCCCAGGATCCGGACTACGCCGCAACCCACGACGTGCGTCGTCACCTCATTGATGGTTTCAACGCTACGGCCGAGGGCACTGCCAAGTACCGCGAAGGCCTGCGTGGCACCAACGGCGAGGCCGTTCAGGGCTTCGACCAGGTCCACGTTGTCTACACGGAATTCGTGTCGATGCTTTCTCAGATTCCGCGTGCACATCAGATGCTCCCGATTGAGCCTGTGTACGAGGATGTCGAGATTGCTCAGGGCGAGGACATGCTGTCCGATGGATCAGATGACCTCAAGCCGGACTATGAATTCGAGCCTGATGCAGACACCCTGTTGGCAGAGCTTCTGCCCCAGTACGTGTCCCGCACCCTGTTCGCAGTGATGCTCGAGGCCGCTGCCTCTGAGTCTGCTGCCCGTCGTAACGCTATGAAGTCTGCGACGGACAACGCTACCGAGTTGGTCAAGGACCTCTCGCGTGTTGCTAACCAGGCACGTCAGGCACAGATTACCCAGGAAATCACAGAAATCGTCGGTGGCGCCGGTGCGCTCGACGACAGCGGAGAAAGTGACTAGATATGAGCACAGCTCTAAGTGAGCAGAACACCACCACGGCTGTGGGCCGTGTTGTGCGTGTCATCGGTGCCGTCGTCGACGTGGAGTTCCCGCGTAACGAACTGCCGGCACTTTACAACGCGCTGACCGTGGAAGTTACCCTTCCTTCGGTCGCTAAGACCATTGTCCTCGAGACTGCACAGCACCTCGGTGACAACATGGTTCGTACCATTGCTATGGCCCCGACCGACGGACTTGTCCGCGGTGCAGAGGTCAAGGACACCGGTAAGCCGATTTCGGTTCCGGTTGGTGACGTCGTCAAGGGTCACGTCTTTAACGCAATGGGCGACTGCCTGGATGAGCCGGGCTTGGGCCGTGATGGTGAGCAGTGGGGCATCCACCGTGAGCCACCGGCCTTCGACCAGCTCGAGGGTAAGACCGAGATTCTGGAAACCGGCATTAAGGTCATCGACCTGCTGACCCCGTACGTTAAGGGCGGCAAGATTGGTCTGTTCGGTGGTGCCGGTGTCGGTAAGACCGTTCTGATCCAGGAGATGATTACTCGTATTGCACGCGAGTTCTCCGGTACTTCGGTCTTCGCCGGTGTTGGTGAGCGTACCCGTGAGGGCACCGACCTCTTCCTGGAAATGGAAGAGATGGGCGTTCTCCAGGACACCGCCCTCGTCTTCGGCCAGATGGACGAGCCTCCGGGAGTCCGTATGCGCGTCGCGCTGTCGGGTCTGACCATGGCGGAGTACTTCCGCGATGTTCAGCACCAGGACGTGCTGCTCTTCATTGACAACATCTTCCGTTTCACCCAGGCCGGTTCTGAGGTTTCGACCCTGCTGGGTCGTATGCCTTCCGCTGTGGGTTACCAGCCGACCCTGGCTGACGAGATGGGTGTTCTGCAGGAGCGCATTACGTCCACCAAGGGCCGTTCGATTACCTCTCTGCAGGCCGTCTACGTGCCTGCCGACGACTACACCGACCCGGCTCCGGCAACGACCTTCGCCCACCTCGATGCCACTACCGAGCTCGACCGCTCGATCGCATCGAAGGGTATTTACCCGGCAGTGAACCCGCTGACTTCGACTTCTCGTATCCTCGAGCCGTCGATCGTCGGTGACGAGCACTACCGCGTTGCTCAG
Source organism: Corynebacterium sp. c8Ua_99 (assembly GCF_039907185.1). NCBI lineage: Bacteria > Bacillati > Actinomycetota > Actinomycetes > Mycobacteriales > Corynebacteriaceae > Corynebacterium > Corynebacterium sp. c8Ua_99. The sequence goes on along the minus strand of NZ_JASBOG010000001.1, from coordinate 242,751 downwards.
CAGGTTATTAACATCCTGCAGAAGAACAAGGAACTCCAGGACATCATCGCCATCCTCGGTATGGACGAGCTGTCTGAGGAGGACAAGGTGACCGTGCAGCGTGCACGTCGTATCCAGCGATTCTTGGGTCAGAACTTCTTCGTTGCTGAGAAGTTCACGGGTCTGCCTGGTTCGTACGTCCCGCTGAAGGACACCATTGTTGCCTTCGACCGCATCTGCAAGGGCGACTTCGACAACTACCCGGAGATGGCCTTCGACGGCCTGGGTGGCCTCGACGATGTCGAGAAGAAGTACGCTGAAATGCAGAAGAAGTAAGGGGCATCCTCATGGCTGAAATCACCGCTGAACTGGTTGCCGTTGAGCGACCGCTCTGGAAGGGCAAGGCCACCTTGGTCTCTGCCCAGACCACCGAGGGTGAGATCGGCGTGCTGCCCGGACACCAGCCGTTGCTTGGCCAGCTGGTCAACAACGGCACGGTGACCATCAAGACCGCAGACGGCAAGGTTCTTGTCGCTTCGGTACAGGGTGGGTTCATTTCCGTGTCTACCTCGAAGGTTTCGATCCTCGCGGATAAGGCAATCTGGGCTGACGAGGTTAACCTCTCCGAGGCCGAGTCCAACCTGACTTCGGATGACCCTGCAGTAAAGGCACAGGCTGAGTCGGAGGTCCGCGCGGCTCGTCGCGCTTCCACCAACTAGTCTTTTCGCCTGAACATCCGGTCGCACGACCGTATTCTTCCTGCTTCTTTAAACGGGGCGGGGAGCTCGCAAGAGAAATCTTGCCAGCTTCCCGCCCCGTTTTTCTTAGTTATTTTTCATGTCAGTGCAACAATCGGGTAGGGTTTGTAAAAAGCCTCTAAAGCGCTTTTGAACCAAGGTTCGTCGTCTATTCACCCGGATGCGAGGCTGGCAGATAGTGTTTTCAAGCGTAACCATGATGTCAATCATGTTCATGATTATCGGTGCGATGTTGATCGTCGGCGGGGTCCTTGCCCTGTGGCGTTTCGCCAGCCTGCATGCAAAAGGTACTCCTGTTATTGCTCGTCGCCTTCCTGCAGGTGATGGCAGTCATTGGCGCCATGGTGTCATTGTTTATTCAGAGTCGACGTTGAAGATGTACAAGCTACGTTCGCTGCGTCCTGGCTGTGATGCCGAATTTGCCCGTCACGATGTCACTATTGTGGATCGCCGAGATCCGACTGACATCGAGGCGGGTTTTTTCGCGCCCGGGCTTCGGGTAGTCAGGATTAAAACGGGGAAAAATACCGAATGGGAGTTTGCCGTGGACTCGTCCTCGGACACTGCGCTGGTGGCGTGGGTGGAGTCGAAGCCGTCGTCACGCCAGACTCGTGAGTTTCCTACAGATATTGAGCGACGCTTCCGTTCGGCTTATAACCGTGGCCGGGGAAGTCAGTACTAGTCTCTTACGACAGGCTATTGCTAAGGCTCTAGTGGGTATTGTTTTCTCCCGCGCGGCAGTCACGTTAGGGTAGGGGAATGCGCCTTGTGATTGCTGAATGCACTGTTGACTATGTCGGTCGCTTGAATGCCCATCTGCCTCATGCCCCGCGCTTGCTGTTGGTGAAAGCAGATGGGTCAGTTTCTGTGCATGCCGACGACCGTGCATATAAGCCTCTGAACTGGATGACACCGCCGTGCACGCTGACGGAGAAGGATATTCTCGACGAGTCGGGGGAAGACACTGGTGAAAAGCTCTGGGTCGTTGAGAATAAGAAGGGCGAGCAACTTCGTATCACTATCGGCAAGGTGCTGGCTGATAGCACGTACGAACTGGGAGAGGACCCTGGCCTGGAGAAGGACGGGGTAGAAGCGCATCTACAGGAACTCCTTGCAGATCAGTTCACAACGTTTGGCGAGGGCTACACCCTGATTAGGCGCGAATACCCAACCCCGATCGGACCGGTGGATCTGCTTGGCCGCGATGAAAACGGCGCCACCGTTGCAGTCGAGGTTAAGCGTCGGGGCGGTATCGATGGTGTTGAGCAGCTAACCCGTTACTTGGAGATGCTGAACCGCGATGAGCTGCTGGCACCGGTGGAAGGGATTTTTGCTGCCCAGGAGATTAAGCCACAGGCCAAGACTCTGGCAGAGGATCGTGGGATTCGCTGTGTGACCGTGGATTACGACGCCCTGCGTGGCCTGGAGTCCAATGAATTGCGGTTGTTCTAGCCATGCCTAGGCGAAACCACAAGCGGCGCGGTAATCAACGAGGTAATCAACGCGGCGGGCGTAATAACCACGGCCATAATCGCGGCAGCCTGCCCGCATTTGGCAGTACTTTCCAAAACACTCGCACTGAATCTGGGCCTGCCGGTTGGCAGGACGTGGACTTTGCGGTGCGTAACATCAGCGCTGGCCAGTCGAACAAGGTTTATCGCTGTCCGGGGTGCGACCAGGAAATCATGCCCGGGACCTCGCACATCGTGGCATGGCCGCAGGACTATGGTGCAGGCGCCGATGACCGGCGCCATTGGCACACCAACTGCTGGCGCAATAGAGCTCACCGCACTATCACGCGCCGCTGGGGATAGATTTACTTAGCCGGCTCAACGAGCTCCAGCAGGACGCCACCGGCATCCTTCGGGTGGATGAAGTTGATGCGCGAGCCTGCGGTGCCGATCTTCGGCTCCGGGTACAGCACGCGGGTGCCCTGCTCCTTCAGGTGCGCCATCAGCGCCTCCAGATCAGTGACGCGAACTGCGTACTGCTGGATTCCTGGCCCCTTCTTGTCCAGGTACTTTGCAATCGTGGACTGGTCATTCAACGGCGCGAGAATCTGAACCAGAGTGCCACCTTCAACCTTGTCGGCCGGGCCGACCATGGCCTCGTGGACGCCCTGCTCTTCATTGACTTCATCGTGGTAGTTGATGAAACCAAGGTTCGCGCGGTACCACTCAATAGCGGCATCAAAATCCGGGACTGCGACGCCGACGTGATCGACAGCGACTACGTACTTATGGGGAACGGGAATCTGTGTCTCACTCATAGTTTCCAGGGTACTCGCTATTATCGGCGCCATGATTGTCGCATTTTCTGTTGCCCCCACTTTCTCCGATCCTGAGCAGGGAATGGCTGAGGCCGTTGCTGAAGCCGTGCGTGTTGTGCGCGAATCTGGCCTGCCCAACGAGACCAATGCCATGTTCACCCTTGTTGAAGGCGAATGGGATGAGGTGATGGATGTCATTAAGCGAGCCACGGAAGCAGTCAGCCGTGTCAGTCCGCGCACTTCTCTGGTCATCAAGGCGGACATTCGTAACGGATATACCGGGCAGCTGCGTGCGAAAGTGGATGCGGTCGAGGATGTGCTAAAAGCCACCGACTAGTCTCTTGTTCGGATTGGACACGTAGGCTCTACATAGGTCTTCACATAGGCTTTACGACGACACTGGAGAGGAACCCCTTTGACGATGCCAGCTGGACATGGTCACGCACATGGCCATTCTCATGGTCACTCGCATGGAGCACACGGTCACCGCGAGTGCTCGACTCCGCCGCCACCACCCGGCACGGTTGATTTGGAGCAGCTCCACCAGCGCGCCGAAGCCGAACGTAAGCGCCGAGAGGAGATCGAGCGGGCAACCAGTGATCAGGGAAATGGGCTTCCTCCTGTAGTTGAGATTGTCCCGCAGACCCTTGAGGCAGAAGTCGTTCTGCGCTCGGAGCAGGTCCCGGTTATTGTCTTGATCGGCATGGCTGGAGCAGCTGATTCGTTGCGTCTTCGGGCTGAGCTAGAAGGCATGGCCCGTGAGGCTAATTTGAACTGGATCCTGGCGTGGGCAGATGCTGAGGAGCATCCGCAGCTGGCCCAGGCATTCGGTGTGCAGGCAGTGCCGACAGTCACGGCTGTGGCTATGGGCAGTCCCATTGGCATGTTTGTCGGCGAGAAAACCAGGGATTGGCTGGAGCAGTGGCTGGCGCAGGTTATGGAGGCCACTCGGGGTCGTCTCAAGGGGTTGCCGGCGGGAACTCGTATGGCTGGGGAGGGCAGCGGGCCGGAGGCTCCGGAGCCGACTGACTTCTTCGGCAATCCCGTACCCACCGATGACCCGCGTTTGGAGCAGGCTGAAGAGTTGCTCGAGGAGGGCGATTTCGACGGAGCGTTGGAGCTGTATGACGCTATGCTGCAGTCCGAGCCCGCAAATCAGGGGCTGAAGCGCGCTCACGCGAATGTGTCCTTCTTCGCCCGCGCTGCCAAAATCGATCGCAGCGCAGATCCAATTGCAAAGGCCGACGCTGCGCCGAAGGACGTCGCGCTCGCCCTCGATGCCGCGGATGTCACGATGCTTGTCGACGATCCAGCGAAGGCGCTCGATCGTTTGTTGAAGTTGCTCCCGCAGGTGTTTGGCGATGACCGTGAGGCCATCAAGTCGCGTCTACTAGAGCTGCTTGTGCTATTCGATACCGCAGATCCAGTGGCATTGGATGCACGCCGGAGGATGGCTAGCGCACTGTACTAGGAGTACTGGACTAGGGGCACTGTACTAGGAGCCTGGAAAGCGCTCAGGCTCCTAGCTTGAAGCGTCGGTGTATGGCCAGTCATCCGGAGCCATGAAGTAGTAGACGCTGCCCATTACAGCGGCCATAAACGCCATTAGCAACAGGAAAAGTGTTGCTTTCATTGCCACATGACGCTCCGCATACCAGGCGTAAAAGGCGTCCAATTTTGCTGCCAACCAGATGTTCAGGCGACGTGTCGGCGGATGCACCAACGAGAGAATTCCCAGTGCAACAAAGATGCAGAGCCATCCGGGAGCAGGAGTTGGCAAAATGATAATGCCAACAATGAGCAATACGAAGCCTGCGACGAGAAGAACCGGGGAGAGTACCGGCCCATACCAGGTGTTGCGCATATGGGCATGGCGAATCTGCATGCGGTCCATCAAGCGATGTACCTTTTCCTTCATTGCGATTCACTTCCTCCGATTTTCGGTGCCGTGCGCTATTTCTAGCAGCGGTCTCGGACGAGGCATCGTTGAAGCATTAAGCATCAAATGTGCAGCTCAACTGCCTGGGTGCACCGTTGGACATTGATTCTTTTAATCATGTCTATATTTAATCCATTGTTGCACAAAAGCTGCGCCCCAGTGCAACGAGATTTTTCGGAAGGTGGTAATCTTCCAACAGTTCTCAGTGGTTTACAGCAGTTACCACTGCATCTCATCCACCTGTTCACCTCAGACAGTTCATACTGCGCTAGGTGCCTTTGGTCTTCAGTTTTCTGCAGCCAGGAGTTTTGCATGCGACTTCGCCCCAAAGCCCTTCGCGCTACTTCCGCCTCGGTCATTGTTGCGCTTTCGGCCTCGACTCTGTTGGCGGGGTGCACCATCGATGTCCCAAGCACCACCGGGTCCAAGGCCACCACTGCTACCACAAAACCTAATGCTCCAGATAACGGTTGGGATGCTTCCGAGGAAGTCACCTGGTCTGATGCACAGGACGTCCTCGATACTGCGGCTAAGAATTTCTCCGACAACTATGGCATTGATTTAGGTGTCTATTTGCGTGTCATTGACGGTCCATACAAAGGGCTCACGGCGTCGGTAGGCGAGGATACGAAGGAGTACTCCGCATCGACCATCAAGGCTCCGTTAGTGGTTACTGCGCTGAAGAAATTCGGCGATGACCTAGACAAGACGGTGACGGTCGATTGGGACAATGGTGTTGGCGGAAGCGTGATTGGCCCTGGCCAATACACGCTCGACGGGCTGTTGCAGTACGTGATGCGGTATTCGGACAACACCGCGGCGAATGGGTTGATTGACGCTGTCGGTGGTTTCGACGAGGTCAACAAAACCATCAAGGAAGCCGGTGTTGATGACAAGCGCTACCACCTGGGCAACAAGTTCAACATCCCCAATCCCAGCGGTGATCGGTCCTGGTTTACTCCCTCTCAAGCTGCGCTGTTCATGGCACGTCTCCAGGAAGTGGCCGATGGCACCTCAAAGCACAACTTCATTACCAAGGACACGGCACAAACTGCATTGACCTACCTCACTTACGGTGGTTCGCAGAAGTTTGTGATGTACGTCGGCTCCGCAGTCCAGAAGACCGGTGACACTGCCGAGGGCGTTAATGACCACGGTATTTTGTACACCGCAGCCGGACCCATCGCTTACGCCATTACGACGCGCTTTGATGAGGTGCCGCTCAATGAGCTTACCGACGGACTGCTCGGCCAGCTGGGTTCCCAAATAGCCCCGCTTCTGCCGGATTACAATCGCCTTGGTAAGGATGGCAAGCCACTGACTGCCAAGCAGGCTGCGACGTGGAGCGCGGATGAGGATGGCGACGGCATTCCGGATCGTATCGGAACCGACAGCATGGATGGATCCGCGTACACCGATGATTCAGATTCTGCGAATTACAACGAATCTTTGGAACCTGACTGGTTCAATCCGTTCCGAGGATAAAACCTGGATACGCTCCCTAAAACAAAATTGCCCGTGAGTCAGGTTTTCAGGCCGAAACTCAGATCACTGAAAACCGTGCAGCACGGGCAATTCCTATGAGATTGTCTTTTGTTTGGCTTGATTCGGTACTAGCCCTGCCACTTCAGCCAAATGGCGGTGTTGGCCGGCAGCACCAAATCAATCGAGTGAGCCTGGCCGTTCCAACCGTGCTCAACCGCGGTCACAGTACCGTTTTCACCGTAGCCGGAGCCCTCGTAACGCGATGCGTTTGTGTTCAGAATCTCCGTCCATTGGCCACCGCGCGGTACGCCAATCTTGTAGATTTCCTGCGTGGTTCCCGACAGGTTATAGACACAGGCGACGACCGATCCATCGGTGCCGTAACGGACAAAGGACACAACATTGTTTGTGGAATCATCCGCGTTAATCCACTGGAAGCCCTCTGGGCGGTCATCCTGGGTGTAGAACGCCGGGTTTTCCTTGTAGATGGCGTTGATGTCCTTAACCAGCAGCTGAATGCCGCGGTGGAATTCGCCGCTCCAACCTTCGAGGTTGTCCCAAGCCACGGACTCATCGTGGTTCCACTCGTGGTTCTGGCCAAGATCCTGACCTTGAAATAGAAGTTGCTTGCCCGGGTGTGCCCACATGAAGGTCAGGAAAGTACGTAGGCCTGCGGCCTTATCCCAATCGCCGCCCGGCATGCGCTCCCACAGCGAGCCCTTGCCGTGCACGACCTCATCGTGGCTAATCGGCAGAATAAACTCTTCCGAGTAGGCGTAGACCATAGCGAAGGTGAGCTCATGGTGGTGGTAGGAGCGGTAAATCGGCTCCTTGCTGAAGTACTCCAGCGTGTCATTCATCCAGCCCATGTTCCACTTCATAGAGAAGCCCAAGCCACCGTGTTCGGTAGGTGCGGTCACCCCCGGCCAAGAAGTGGATTCTTCGGCCACGGTGAGGAAGCCCGGGTTGTGCTTGTGTACAGTGGCGTTGAATTCCTGCAGGAACTGAACAGCATCGAGGTTTTCACGGCCACCGTACTGGTTTGGCAGCCACTCGCCTTCATTGCGGGAGTAGTCCAGGTACAGCATGGAAGCCACTGCGTCGACGCGCAGACCGTCGATGTGGAACTCTTCTGCCCAGTACAGTGCGTTGGCGTAGAGGAAGTTGCGTACCTCGTTGCGGCCGAAGTCGAAAACGTAGGTGCCCCAGTCGCGCTGCTCGCCGCGGCGCCAGTCCGGGTGCTCGTAGCAAGCCGTGCCATCGAAGCGGGCAAGTGCGAACTCGTCCTTCGGGAAGTGCCCCGGAACCCAGTCCATGATGACACCGATGCCAGCGGCGTGGAAGGCATCAACTAGACCGCGGAACTGATCTGGGGTGCCGAAGCGGCTGGTCGGAGCGTAGTAGCCGGAAACCTGATAACCCCAGGAACCGGTGAACGGGTGCTCACATACTGGCATGAACTCCACATGGGTGTAGCCCATGTCGACCACGTAACGCACCAGCTTCTCCGCCATAACCTCGTAGCTCAGGCCCTGCTTCCAGGAACCCAAGTGGACCTCGTAGATAGAGATGGGCTCTTCGGTCCAGTCTGTGTTGGCGCGCTTTTCCATCCACGCTTGGTCGCTCCAGGCGTAGTCGGAGGTCGCAACAATCGACCCGGTAGCCGGTGGGAGCTCAGCAGCACGCGCCATCGGGTCGGCCTTATCGCGACGCTGTCCCTCCGGTGTCGTGATCGCGAACTTGTAGACTTCGCCCTCACCCACACCCGGGATGAACAGCTCCCAGATACCTGCGCCACCCATAGAGCGCATTGGGTACTGCGCGCCGTTCCACATACAGAAGTCACCGACCACGGCGACGCCGCGTGCGTTCGGAGCCCAGACCGTAAACGAGGTGCCTTCGACCGTACCCAGCTCTGTGTCGTAACTGCGAAGGTGAGCACCGAGAACCTTCCACAGTTCCTCATGACGTCCCTCGCCGATTAGGTGTAGGTCACCAGCGCCGATAGTGGGGAGGAAACGGTAGCCGTCGGCACGCTCTACGGTCTCGCCGGAGTCCCACGTAATGCGCAGACGGTAGTCGAAGTCATCGCCGCCGGGGACGAGGGCGGTGAAGAAACCGTCGCCCAGGTTCTCCGCTTCAAACTCGCCGCGCGTGCTGACGACAGTAACTGCCTGTGCGCCGAAGACCCTCGTGCGAATAACCGTGTCACCGTCCACGACGTGTGCGCCGTAGATGCTGTGCGGATCGTGATGGGTGCAGTAGCGCAGGCGATCCATATCGCCGGAATCAATTGCGAGGCGGGGATCTGTGTGGGCTCCCATGGAAGGTCCTTCCGAAGCGTTTCTAGGTAGGTGAATGTGAAGTTGTTGAGTTCAGTTCTAAAGAAATAGAGGGAGGTAGGGGACAGTGGGCTGCTAACTCACCCGCCAGCCTAACGACGAATCGTTGCGACAGTGGTCAGGTCAGCGGCCCACTAACCCCGAAAGTTCCCAGCAAGCGTTCTAGCCCTCGTAGTCGGGGACGTCGCGCCAAGCCAACTTGTGGCGGAGCTTGACGTCGATTTCCGGCAGCTTGATGATGTGCGCGACGTTTTCCCACGGTGCCAGGCGGACGTAGTTGTCCTTGCCCCAGTTGAACTGGTTGCCGGTAATCAGGTCAGTGACATCCATGCGGTCGTGGTTGCGGAGCCCAATGCGATCCATGTCGAGGTGCACGGTAGCTTCCTGGGCATTCCACGGATCGAGGTTGAGAACAACGAGGATGGCATCGCCGGTGACCGGATCGAGCTTCGAGTAAGCCAGCAGGTTGTCATTGTCGATGTCGTGGAAGTGCAGGTTGCGCAGCTGCTGCAGAGCCGGGTGCTCGCGGCGAATCTTGTTCAGCGTGGCAATGAACGGCTCCAGCGAGGTGCCGGTGGCCAGTGCCTGGTCGTAATCGCGGCTGCGGAGCTGGTACTTCTCGCTGTCGAGGTACTCCTCGGAGCCCTCCTTGACCGGAACGTTTTCAAACAGCTCGAAGCCGGAGTACATGCCCCACAGCGGAGATAGGGTTGAAGCCAGCGCGGCGCGGATGGCGAAGGCGCCACGGCCGCCCTTGACCAGGAAGTCATGCAGAATATCTGGGGTATTGACCCATAGGGATGGGCGAGCGATGTCCGCATGGCGGGTAATCTCCTCGCCGAATTCGGTCAGCTCTTCCTTCGTAGTCTTCCACGGGAAGTAGATGTAGGACTGAGTGAAGCCAGCCTTGGCCAGGCCGTAGAGGCGGGCCGGGGCGGTGAAGGCCTCGGCGAGGAAGATGACCTCCGGGTTGGTTTCGTGGACGGTTTCAATCAGCCATTCCCAGAAGTTGCCCGGCTTGGTGTGGGGGTTATCCACGCGGAAGACCTTGACTCCACGCTTGACCCAAAACTTCACTACACGCAGAACCTCTGCGTACAGGCCCTTGGCATCGTTGTCGAAATTCAGCGGGTAGATGTCCTGGTACTTCTTCGGCGGATTCTCGGCGTAGGCAATGGTGCCGTCCGGCAGCACGGTGAACCACTCCGGGTGAGCCTTAGCCCAGGGGTGGTCCGGTGCACACTGGAGCGCTAGGTCGATAGCGACCTCGAGGTTGCGCTCCTTAGCAGCCTTAATGAATTCCTTGAAGTCCTTCTCGTCACCGAGGCTCGGGTGGATGGCGTCGTGGCCACCTTCTGCGGAGCCGATAGCCCACGGAGATCCAACATCGCTCGGTTCCGGGGTCAGGGTGTTGTTGCGACCCTTGCGATTGATTTCACCGATTGGGTGAATCGGGGGCAGATAGACCGTGTCGAAGCCCATGCGCTGAGCGCGATCAAGCTGTGCAACCGCAGTCTTGAATGTGCCGTGCAGCAGCTCGCCATTTTCGCCGTAACCACCGTTGGAACGAGGGAAGAACTCATACCAAGAGGAGTACAGGGCTTCGCGGCGGTCAACCTTGATCTTGCGGGTCTTTCCGCGGGTCAAAAGGTCGCGCACCGGGTGCGCCTGCAAAATGGCGCGGGTCTCGTCGGAAAGCGCGGCTGCAATGCGGGCGCGAAGATCGCCGTCGCCGCGCAGACCTGCGGCGATGGAGCGTAGGTGGTTGCGGTGGATAGCAGCGGCACCAGCGGCGGCGCGGTCGAAGAGAGCGGCGCCAATTTCTAGATCATTAGCGAGTTCAGCTTCGCTCTGACCTGCCTCGAACTTCTTGGTGATAGCGTTGCGCCACGTTGCCATCGGGTCGGACCAGGCATCAATGCGAATGGTCCACAGCCCGGGAACATCTGGGACGAAGGTGGCATTGACCTGATTTGGATCATGGTCAGAAAAGTGCATTGGAATGCGCTGTGAGCGGGACGCAAAAGCTGATTCCTTCGGCCCCTTGACGTTGAGCGTGGCGTTCATCGCGTCGTGGCCTTCTCGCCAAATGACGGCGAACGTTGGGACGACTTCACCCACTACGGCCTTCGATGGAGTTGCACCACCGTTGATTTGAGGACGGATGTCATCAATACCGATTCGACCAGTCATAAAAGACGTTCTCCTAATTGTCGGCGAGCTAGGTGAAAATCGAAGCAAAACCATCTCGAGTGAACTCGATTTGCTCTCTACCGAGGATAGATGAGAATGTCCAAGCGCACATTTGGGCAAAGTTAGGGCACCATGGATGTGTGGCTGAATTGGAAGAAGACTTTAACGAAGATTTGCTACTCGACTTTCGCGACGTAAACCTCATCCGTGGTGGCCGTACGCTGGTCGGGCCGGTGGATTGGCAAGTAGAACTTGACGAGCGCTGGGTCATCATGGGGCCGAACGGCGCAGGCAAGACTTCTTTAATGCGCATTGCTGCAGCGGAGGAGTTCCCGTCTTCAGGGGTGGCTCATGTGATGGGCGAGCAGATTGGGCGCACCGACATGCGTGATCTGCGCACCATGATTGGTTTGACATCATCGTCGATTGCTCACCGCATTCCCAATGATGAAAAGGTCGCGGACCTTGTTATTTCCGCCAGTTACTCCGTCCTGGGGCGCTGGCGTGAGACCTATGAAGAGATGGATTTCGAACAGCTCTCCGAGATTCTCGAGCGCATGGGTGCTGAGCATCTTGCAGACCGCACCTGGGGCACTCTCAGTGAGGGAGAGCGCAAGCGCGTACTCATCGCACGAGCCATGATGGTCAACCCCGAATTGCTGCTTCTCGACGAGCCGGGAGCCGGACTCGACCTCGGCGGTCGCGAGGACCTCGTCGGTTACTTAGGCGAACTCGCACTCGACCCGGATGCGCCGGCGATGGTGATGATTACGCACCACCCGGAAGAAATTCCGTACGGCTTCACCCATGCGATGCTCCTCGACGAAGGCAATGTCATCGCACAGGGGCTTATTGACGACGTCCTGACCAGTGAGAACCTGACCAAGGCTTTCCACCAGGAAATCGTCGTCGATCGCATCGATGATCGCTACTTTGCGCGCCGGGCACGGCCTGCTGGAAAGCACCGGAAGAAGTAGACGCTCATGGCGGTTCCGACACCTGAAACCCCGAATACACCCGCGTCGCCGAAACTGGCTGCGACTGTGTTGCTGCTCCGCGACACCCACTGCGGGCTCGAGGTCTACGTTCAAGAACGCGTATCCTCAATGCGTTTTGCGGCCAACATGACCGTGTTCCCCGGCGGTGGAGTAGACCGGCGTGATTTCCCCGCTGTCGCGAATGAGGGCATGGCCGTGACCGAGCCGTCGGAAGCCGACCCCGAGTCGCGGATCGCGCAGGCTTTTAACGTCGACCGCGTGCGGGCGCACGCGCTCACCTGCGCGGCCGTGCGTGAGACCTTTGAGGAAACAGGCACTCTGTTGGTTCGCGATGCTGGCGGTGAGATTGTCGCAGATGCCCACCGCTTCCACCGTCAGCGACGACAGTTGGAAGCCCACGAGTTGTCATTGACGGATTTTCTTAGCAATGAAAATCTGGCGCTCGATGCCGAACTCGTCAGTCCTTGGGCTAACTGGGTGACACCCGAATCCAACCCCATTCGTTACGACACCTATTTCTTCCTCGCCGCGCTTCCCGACGGTCAAAGAGCCGACGGTGACACCTCTGAGGCATCATCTTCAGGTTGGTTCCGACCGACTACGATTTTGGATGGATGGCGCCGTGGGCTACTTGGCCTCATGCCTCCGACCTGGGCGCAACTGACTCGCTTGGACGGTGTCAGTACTGTGGCGGAGGCTCTCGAGGCGGCCAGAAACACTCCGGTGCGACGCACCAGTAGTGACTTCCTCGGGGAACCTTTTATGGATGAGTACTTTGCCGTTGCCACCCACATGGGGCATTTGCGCAAAGGTATGAACCGTTAGCCGACTACTCAACCCCCGTTAACCGGCTGATCCCTAGTTGGAAGGAGATAACGAGTGTCCCTGTCCGCTGCAGAGGTGGCCGCTGTTGCTGCTCACCCGGAGTGGCTAGATGAGGCCGACCAGCTCGCGCTCACTAAAAAGTCTCTGATTGCAGACTCCGCGCATCTACGCCAACACTGTGGCGAGTTTGGTCGCGCGGTCATTGAAGTCGCGGCAGCTCGGCGTTCTGCGGTCAGCAAACTGCCAGGGGACTGGATCTTCTCTTCCGAAGCAGCGCAACAGGCCACGCCCTTTGTCGTCGCGCTGGCTCGCGCTCGTAGGCTTGCGCATCTCGGTGTCGAATCAGTGGCCGATGTGACCTGCTCCATTGGTACTGAGGTGGCAGCAATTGACCACGAGGGCCTGACCGTTGTCGGGTCTGATCTCGACCTTGCGCGGCTGGCCATGGCGCGGCATAACGTCGGCAAGAACATTTTCGCGCAGGCCGATGCTTTGCAACCGACCTTTGACGCACCCGTCATTGTCGCTGACCCTGCACGCCGCTCCGGTGGTCGCAGGATCACCAACCCGGAGGACTTGCTCCCATCGCTGCCGGCGCTCATAGCCGCCTGGCCCGACAAAGAACTAGCTATCAAATGTGCGCCGGGCCTCGACTTCAGCGAGTGGAGCGGGGAAGTGGCTGTCACTTCGGTGGACGGTGCGGTCAAGGAGGCATGTCTATATACGCCGGGGTTGGCCGGAGTTACCGATGGGCAATCCGTAACGCGATCGGCGATGGTTATCCGGACCGTCGATAAGCACAGGCCGTTAGAGTTGTCGGCGGTGGACGTGCAGACCTACGACGACACCATGCCTGACGACGTCGATGTGCGCGCTGCCGGTCGGTACATCATTGATCCGGATGGGGCGATTGTGCGCGCCGGGCTGGTGCGGCATTTTGCGGCGGCGCATGGGCTGTGGCAGCTCGATGAGCGGATTGCGCACGTCAGTGGCGATGTTTTGCCGCAGGGGATTGCCGGGTTCGAAGTTATTGAGCAAGTGGGGTTGAAGCAGGTTCGCAAGGCACTGGCAGCGTTGGATTGCGGATCGGTGGAAATTCTCGTGCGCGGCGTAGACGTCAACCCCGACGCGTTGCGCAAGCAGTGGAAACTTAAGGGCTCCAGGGCATTGGCGGTGGTGGTCACGCGCATCGGAAGGAGCGCGACGGCGTTTATCTGTCAGCCCCGGGAGATCGGTTAAGGACCGCTTTACGACGGAAAACTGGTGGGGGTAGCCCGTTGGGGATCGGTGTTTGCTGTTGGCGAATACTGCGGAGACAGCTGCAGTTGATTGCGTACTATTAACGTCTGACATGCGGAAATAGCATGTTGGCGGGCGGGCTGTGCTCGTGGTGTAGAAAAAAATTTAAAAAAATAACGACATTGTTATCTGGATCACCTTCGCATTGGCGACAGGTTCTGTTATCTTCAACACAGACGACCTAGAGCGTGGCCTGGTTCACTTTATTGTGAGGCGGCTTGCGAAGTAAGGTCAGATAAACGTTCACCAGTAATCAACCAGTAAGGACGACAGAAAAATGCCGAACATCGTGGTTCTGGTCAAGCAGGTTCCGGACACCTGGTCCGAGCGTAAGCTCACCGATGACAAGTTTGTCCTCGATCGTGAGTCTGCAGACGCAGTTCTCGACGAAATTAATGAGAACGCTGTTGAGGCTGCCCTGCAGCTGAAGGAAGAGCACGGCGGAAACGTTACCGTCGCAACTGTTGGCCCGGATCGTGCCATCGAGGCACTGCGCAAGGCTCTGTCCATGGGTGCAGACGACGCCGTCATTCTTTCGGACGACGCACTTGAAGGTTCCGACGCTGTTCAGACCGCATGGGCTCTGTCCAACGTCATCGACACTCTCGAGGATGTTGACCTCATCGTCACCGGCAATGCCTCCACTGACGGTGGCACCGGCTCCGTCCCGGCTATCCTCGGTGTCTACCGCGACCTGCCGGTTCTGACTCACCTGCGCTCTGTCGCTATCGAAGGTGACTCCATCACCGGTGAGCGTGAGGTCGAAGACGGTATCTACCAGCTCAAGGCATCCCTGCCGGCAGTCGTCTCCGTCACTGAGAAGGCTAATAGCCCGCGCTTCGCATCCTTCAAGGGCATCATGGCCGCTAAGAAGAAGCCGGTCACCGAGCTGACTCTGGACGATGTTGCTGCTGAGGCAGAGCAGGTTGGTCTCGAAAACGCTGCTACCGGTGTCACTGGCTCCACTCCGAAGCCGGCTAAGACCGCTGGTGAGCGCATTAACGATGAGGGAGACGGCGGCGCCAAGCTGGCCGAGTACCTCAAGGCCCAGAAGTTCATCTAAGGCGCTTGACGCGAATAGAAGACAAATAGAGATACAAGTAGGAGAAAGATCACTATGACCGACGTCCTCGTTCTCGTCGAGCACGCAAATGGCGAGCTGAAGAACACCACCGCTGAACTGCTGACCGCTGCTTCCGCATTCGGCACCCCGGCCGCAGTTGTCGTGGGTACCCCGGGTACCGCTGCTGGCTTCGCAGACACCCTGGCCTCCTACGGCGCTGGCGAGATTCTCGCTGCTGAGTCCGACGATGCCGACAAGTACCTGATCACCCCTGAGGTTGACGTTCTCGTCGGCCTGGCCTCCGAGCGTGAGGTTCCGGTGCTGGTTTCCGCTTCCGCAACCGGCAAGGAAATCGCTGGCCGCGTCGCTGCGCTGACCGGTTCCGGTCTGCTGTCCGACGTTGTTGCTATCAACGATGACGCTTCCGTTAAGTACTCCATCTTCGGTGGCGAGTACATCGTTGACGGTGTCGGCTACGGCGCATCCCCGGTCTACGCTCTGCGTCCGGGCTCCGTTGACCCGGAGGAGAAGTCCGGTTCCGCTGACGTTACCGAGATTGCATTCCCAGAGATCGGCAACAACGCTGTCGAGATCGTTTCCTTTGCGCCGGCTGAGGGCGGCGACCGTCCGGAGCTGACCGAGGCTAAGCTGGTTGTTTCCGGTGGCCGCGGTGTCGCATCCGAGGATGGCTTCAAGAACGTTGTTGAGCCGCTGGCAGACGTTCTCGGCGCAGCTGTTGGTGCTTCCCGTGCTGCTGTTGACGCTGGCTACTACCCGGGTCAGTTCCAGGTTGGCCAGACCGGTAAGACCGTTTCCCCGGACCTCTACGTTGCTCTGGGTATTTCCGGTGCTATCCAGCACAAGGCAGGTATGCAGACCTCCAAGACCATCGTTGTGGTCAACAAGGACGAAGAGGCTCCGCTGTTCGAGATTGCTGACTTCGGTGTCGTCGGTGACCTGTTCGACGTTGTCCCGCAGGCTATCGAGAACCTGAAGTAATACGCACTTGCCTTAAGGCTGCTAGTTGCGTAAGGCTGCTGGCCGAGAGTCAACTCGGCTAGCAACTACCCGCTCGGGGTGGGCACAGATTTCCTGTCTGTTCCCGCTCCGAGCATTTTTTTGGTCCTACTCATCTGTTCGTGCAGACAGTGAGGTTTAACTATGGCGGATAGTGAGCATAAGGCGCACGCAGCGTTATACTGCCTGCATGCTTAATGACCACATCGTTGCCGCTCCGGACGAGAAGAGTGAAATGAAGTCTGCTGCGAAGACCCGTCACTTTGTGGATCATGCCGCGACTACACCATTGCGCCCAGAAGCGCGCACGGCAATGGTCGAGAACCTAGGTCTGGCCAACCCCTCGGGGCAGTACGCCACCGCACGCATTGCGAAAAAGGTTCTGGAAGAGTCCCGAGAAGAAATTGCAGAGCTGCTCGGTGCCGATCCCATCGAGGTAGTTTTTACTTCCGGTGGAACTGAGGCCGACAATCTAGCGATTTCAGGCCTGTACTTCAAGGCCTCTGGCTCGGACATTGTGGTTCCACCAATCGAGCACGATGCAGTGTTGAAGACATGTCACCATCTGGAAAAGGAACACTGGGCCAAGATTGTTGAGGCTCCTGTAGGTGCTGATGGTCGCGTTGACATGGTGCAGTTCCCGGAGATTAGTCGGCAGAACACCGCGCTGGTGACGTGCATGTGGGCGAACAATGAGACCGGCACCATCCAGCCGGTGGAGGAGATTGCCAAGCGGGCGAAGGAGGCTCGCGTGCCTTTCCATATCGATGCTGTGCAGGCAGCCGGACATCTGCCAATTGATTTCCACGCAAGTGGCGCCACTACAATGGCCATCTCCGCGCACAAGTTCGGCGGTCCCCGTGGGATTGGGGCGCTGCTTGTTCGTCGTGAAGCGAAACTTACCCCGCATAACAACGGCGGCGGGCAGGAACGCGGACTGCGTTCGGGCACGCAGGACGTGGCGTCGGCGGCGGGCATGGCGGCAGGACTGCGCGCGGCGGTGGACGCGATGGCGACGGACAATGAACGAATCCGCGGTCTGACGCAGCAGCTCATCAGGGCAATCGTGCACATCGACGGTGCGATTATCCACACCAGCGAGCTCGCTTTGCCGGGGCACGTCTACGCTAGCTTCCCGGGCGCGGAGGCCGATAGTTTGATTATGCTGTTCGATGCGGCGGGAATTGACTGCTCTACGGGATCGGCATGTAGCGCGGGCGTTAACCGTCCCTCGCACGTGCTGATGGCGATGGGCGTTTCGGAGCCGGAAGCGCGGTCGTCGATTCGTTTTACGCTGGGGTACACCTCGACGCAGGCGGATGCCGACGCCGTCATTTCGGCGCTGCCGGAAACGGTCGAGCGGGCGCGGCGTGCGGGCATGGCTTAGTTTTTGCCCCGTGGTGGTACGGTGACACGTGCACAAAATCTAGAGGGGAAAGGTTGCAACGCAATGCGAGTTCTTGCAGCAATGAGCGGTGGTGTGGATTCTTCCGTGGCTGCGGCGCGTGCATTGGCCGCAGGTCACGAGGTCGTCGGCGTGCACTTGGCGCTGTCGAAAGATCCGCAGTCCGTTCGCGCTGGATCCCGCGGCTGCTGTTCGCTAGAGGACTCCGGCGATGCCCGCCGCGTCTGCGATGAGCTGGGCATTCCTTTCTACGTCTGGGATTTCTCCGAGCGCTTCAAGGAAGAGGTCATGGATGACTTCTACGACTCCTACGAGCGCGGCGAGACGCCGAACCCATGCCTGCGCTGCAATGAACGCATCAAGTTCGCCGCTCTACTAGAGCGCGGCATCGCGCTCGGCTTCGACGCTGTGGTCACGGGGCACTACGCTTTGCTTGGCGACGACGGCCTGTTGCGCCGCGGCCGCGATGCGAAGAAGGACCAGTCCTATGTCCTGGGCGTGCTGGATCGCGAGCAGCTGCAGCGCTCGATGTTCCCGGTAGGAAACACCGAGAAGCCAGAGATTCGTGAAGAAGCCCGCGGGATGGGACTAGGCACTGCCAACAAGCCGGACTCTTACGACATCTGCTTCATCCCGGATGGCAATACCAAGGCGTTCCTGGGCGCGAAGATTGGCCGTCGCCCGGGCACCATTGTGGATAAGGAAACTGGCGACACCGTCGCTGAGCACGACGGTGTCTACGGTTTCACCATTGGTCAGCGCAAGGGGATTGGCCTGGCGGGGCCGATGCCGGATGGCAAGCCGCGCTATGTCACCGGCATTGATGCAGAGACCGGCACGGTGACAATCGGCACGGCTGCGGACTTGAATGTCAACGTGCTCGAGGCCGACCGTGCCATCTGGCTGGCCAACCCGGATGAGGTACTCGCTGCCTCGGAGGCCGGCAAGCTGCAGGTGCAGGTGCGTGCGCACGGTCGCCCCATCGACTGCCGCATTGAAGTGCTGGCAGGACCTGACGATGACGTCACCGGACGCGGTGGCGCCTTCCGGCTGCACCTGAGCGATCCGCTTCGTGGTGTCGCGCCTGGTCAGGCCGCTGTTTTGTACCACACTGACACTGCGGGCGACTACGTGCTCGGTTCTGGCACGATTGTCTCGACCGCCCGTGAAGAGGACTTGTCGTGACCTCATTTGTCGGCCTTGGCCCGATGCCGGGCCGCAATCCACACGAGGCGGCAGAGATTGTCATTGGCGAATGTCTGGAAGGTCACGTCACGCTACCGACGTTGCCCGCCCGTGGGCTCGGCGCCGATGCCGTGGGGCGCACGGCCGCCCTCATGGCTGACCTCGTCGTGGATAGGGGAGCGCGCTCCTGGAAAGTCGCCGACAGTCGTGGTCGCGCGAGTGCCTTGGCCACTGATTATCTCCACCGCGACATCGACGCGTGCGAGGAAGCGTGGGGACGCACCCCGCAGAAGATTCGCCTGACCTCTCTCGGCCCATGGACGATGGCGACTTCGGTGGAAAATGCCGCAGGCCATCTCATCGCCGTTGACCGCGGCGCCGTGAAGTACTTCGCGCAGTCGCTGGCCGCGGGATTGGCTTCCCGCATCGTCGATGTCCGTCAGCGTTTCGACAGCGACATCGAGGTACTTCTGGCAGAACCCGCACTCGGCGCAGTCGCACAGGGCAAAATCAAGGCTCCGTCCATGCTGATGGGCAACGCGGGTTATCTCCCCGCCCAGGGGCACCGCGAGATCGCGGAGATCTTCCTCGAAGTCACGGGGCCGCTGCGTGACGACGAAATCGAAGTGACCATCGCGCTGTCGAGCCCCGATGGCCTGGCTGTTCAGGCCTTGGCGGATTCCGGTGCGGCCGGAGTGTGGCTACCTCGCAAAGAACTGACCACCACGCAGCAACTGGATTTTGCGGCTGCCGTGGTCGGTGCCGATATGTCCCTGGAGCTGGGTATTGTGCCAGTGACGGTCACGGAGCGAGAAGAGCACACGGGCGTCCCGGTGGCGACACCGGCTCGAGCACTCGCTGAGCAAGCAGCGCTGTTCTGGGATGAGCTGGGCTATTCGCGCCTACAGATTGCTGAGAGCCTGAATCTGGCGCCGATGGGCGGCTTTGCTGCCAGCTCCAATGAAGAAGCACAGGCGCAACTCGGCGCAGGCCGCAATGCCACGGGGCTTCTTCGTCGGGCAGCCGGTGACTTGGCTCGCGACGAATAGTGACCTTATTCCACCAGCGTATTGAGGTAGTCGGCGAAGTAGGGAAGTGTGAATTCCACGTATCCCGTCGACGCTGACACAATCAACTCGCGGTAAATCAGGTCATGGCGAAGCTGTGAGATGCCAGAGAGTTTGCGTCCCATGGTCTCTGCGATGGCGCTCGTGGCCACGGGCTTTCCATTGGCGGAGAGGCTCGCCATCGCTTTGAGAAAATCAATCTGGCGAGGTGGCACTTTCCGCAGGCTGGGCGCATGAACTTGCAGCCCGATGCGGCGGATGGATTCCGCTGTGGCATCCGAGGCATGCTGAGCGGTAATGGTGTCCGAGTGGGCCAACCTGGCCTTAGCCCAAGCGACTGAGCCAATGGTCTGTATGAGATACGGGTAGCCGTGGCTGAGTTCAGCGGCCAGCTCGACGGCATCCTCGGTCATCGCGCGTTCGCCGAGTTCTGCAGTTCTGCGAATGATGTCCTTGGTGGTATCCACGTCCAATCGACCCAGAGTCACGCGTTCGGCACGGCGTAAGAATGTTGCGCCCTCTAGCTGGAGCAAGTCTTCGATACCGCTGGGCAGCCCGGCTGCGACAAAGGCAATCTCCGCATCGTCGCGATTTAGGTCCTGGATTGCATGGGCAATTTCGTTGAGCTGTGCGGGGTCTGCACTTTGCACCTCGTCGAGAGTGAGCAAGATGCCGGATCCCTGTGGCATGAGGAGAGCCGAGAGATCCTGAAGTTGGCTGAGCAGATTCCTGCCGGGCTCGGGCTGAGAAGTGCTGACTTCCGTCTTAAACCCGCCAATGCCGGCGATGGACAGGCCGGTGAGGTGACGGCCCTTGCCCGTCGGTGCACTGTCAATGGCACTGAAAGCGCGCGGAATGGTGACATCGGTGAGTTCAGAAATCATTTCAGAGCCGATGTGAGCACGCAGCACAATCCATCCCAGTTGCTTTGCTGCGGCTTCAAACTCGTTGAGAAGTACCGTCTTGCCGATTCCGCGGGTACCGGAAATTAGCGCGGTTCGCCAGGGATTACCGGGGCCTTCCGCCAGAGCCAGCTCAAACGAGTCCAGCTCGACATCGCGCCCACCGATGATGGCCGGGGATCGGCCGAATGTGGGGTGGAAAGGATTGCGTGGGATGGAGATGGCCTTGTCGCTGCGAGTGGTCACGCATCAATAATAGCAATGGATAATCCACATCGACTTGGATAACTTGGATATCCCGCCGAAATTTGGATATTCGGTTTCCGTTGGATAATCACAAAAATCTGGATATTGGGAGAGCCGGGGAGGGTGAAGGGGTCGCTGCTCAGTCCATCGGCCACCCGAAGGTGAAGTCCGACGTATCCTTACCCTTTTCGGTCAGGTACTGCTGCAGGTTCTTCTTGTACTGGTAGTACGCGACGGCCTGCAGCTCCATCAGCTCTTCCCCTGATTTTTCGGTTAGCTCCCGGTAGTGGCGCGCCATCACCCATGCGATGCGCGCAGCCGCCAGAGCATCTTCGGTGGCATCATGTGCCCCGTCCAGGCGCACCTGATAATGGCGGGAGACATCAGTCAAAGTGCGTTTTTCACGACGTTCCGGGTCGAAGTAATTATCCAGCACAAAGGGGTCGACGACGAGGCCGTCAACAGTAAAACTGGGATCCTTCGAGCGCAGTACCGTCAGATCATAAGCCGCGTTATAGGCCACTACGGTCAGACCATCGCGCCAGGCAGCTCGAAGGCCGGCAATGGTATCCGCTAGCACTTCATCGTGCGGGCGCCCCTCCGCGCGAGCTTTTTCAGTGGTGATGCCATGCACATCAGACGCAGCTTGCGGAATTTCGACACCGGGATTAGCGAGCATGATGGTGGAATCTTTGCCCTGCTCAGTTAGTCGGACCAGTGCGGAAGTGACAATCTTGCAGGTGCGAGGATCCGTGCCGGTAGTCTCCAGATCAAACGCGAGCATGCGTCGCGGATCGAAATTATGCATGTCTCAACTGTAGCGGAGAGTGCGGATTCGCTGAGGGGCAGGAACAAGGTCAAGAGAATTTCCGTGTCCCCCGGCGCATCCGGGCAATGACATAGAATGAGCGACGTGACTTCCTCGACCGATGAGAACTCCGACCTGTCAACCTCCGATTTGTCTTCGTTTTCCAGCGCCCCCGCCTCCGAGCCAGCGCCGGCGGACGTCCGGGAGAAGTGGCAAGATCTAGCAACTCGCATTCGTGAGAACGCTGCGCTGTACTACACCGCGCAGCCGGTTATCTCCGATGCTGAGTATGACGAGATGTTCCGTCAACTGCAGCGGTTAGAGGAGCAGTGGCCCGATCTGGTGGTGCCGGACAGCCCCACGCAGCAGGTCGGTGCGCAGGTCGACACGCCTGCCGACGGGGAAGTGTTCGAGCCCGTTGAGCACCTCGAACGCCTCTACAGCTTGGACAATGTTTTCGATGAGCAGGAGTTGCGCGGCTGGCTGGCTCGCACCCCGGCCAGCACGTATCTGACCGAGCTGAAAATCGATGGCCTGTCTATCGACCTGGTCTATGAGAATGGCCGCCTTGTCCGGGCGGCCACCCGCGGAGACGGCCGCGTGGGGGAGAACGTCACCGCCAATGCGCGCACCATCGAAGATATTCCGCATGAAATCAGCGGCGAGAACATCCCCGACGTGCTTGAGGTACGTGGTGAAGTCTTTATCTCGTTGGAAGAGTTCGAACGCATCAACGCCGATCGCGTCGAAGCGGGTCAGAAGCCGTTTGCCAACCCCCGTAACGCCGCCGCCGGTTCCCTGCGACAGAAGGATGTTGCAGAAGTGGCGAAGCGTCGCTTGTCCATGATTTGCCATGGAATTGGTCATATCGAGGGCTGGCGTCCACAGTCTCAGCACGAGGCCTATCGTGCCTTGGACGAGTGGGGTTTTCACGTGTCGCCGTATTCAAAGCAGGTTCATTCCGCGGATGACGTCGTTAAGCAGATGCAGTACTGGGGCGAGCACCGCCACGACGCCATCCACGAGATGGACGGGCTTGTGGTCAAGGTTGATTCCCTTTCCGAGCAGCGCGCGCTGGGCGCGACCTCGCGGGCGCCGCGCTGGGCGATTGCCTACAAGTATCCGCCGGAAGAGGTCACGACTGATCTGCTGGACATTAGAGTCTCCATTGGCCGAACTGGTCGTGCGACGCCATATGCCGTGATGAAGCCGGTCTTCGTGGCCGGGTCAACTGTCGAAATGGCGACGCTGCACAACCCTTCCGAGGTGCACCGAAAGGGAGTGCTCATCGGTGACCGCGTGACCATCCGCAAGGCCGGTGACGTGATTCCAGAGGTACTCGGCCCCGTGGCCGATCTCCGAGATGGTAGCGAGCGAAAGTACATTTACCCGACTCTCTGCCCCGAGTGCGGTACTCGTTTGGCTCCGGCAAAGGACAGCGATGCCGATTGGCGTTGCCCCAATACCCGCTACTGCCCAGGTCAGCTGCGTCGTCGAATTGAATTCCTCGCCTCCCGCTCCGGGTTTGATATCGAAAACCTGGGGGAGAGGGGCGCTGCCGATTTGATTCATCGCGGCGTGCTTGACGACGAGTCCCGCCTCTTCGACCTCACCGAGGAAGATTTGCTCGGCACTGAGGTCTACACTACGGCTTCGCGGAAAACGCTGAATGCCAATGGTAAGAAGCTGTTGGCCAATATCGAGGCAGCTAAGGATAAAGAGCTGTGGCGCGTATTGGTCAGCCTGTCCATTCGTCATGTGGGTCCAACAGTGGCGCGGACCTTGGCGCAGAAGTTCGGCTCGATGGAGGCACTGCGAGCTGCGAGCCGCGAGGAGATTTCGGCCATCGATGGCATTGGCGAGATCATCGGCGATTCCGTGGCTGACTGGTTCGAGGTGGACTGGCACCGCGAGGTTGTCGAGCGCTGGGAAGCTGCCGGTGTGCGTATGGCCGATGAGGTCGCCGATCGTCCAGATCAGGTGCTAGAGGGATTGACCGTGGTAGTCACCGGCTCTTTGGAGGACTTCACTCGCGACAGCGCGAAGGAAGCCATTATCTCCCGTGGCGGTAAGGCCGCAGGGTCGGTGTCGAAGAAGACCGACTACGTGGTGGTTGGCGAAAACGCCGGCTCCAAGGCCACAAAGGCCGAGGAACTGGGCTTGTCCATCCTGGATGAGGATGGGTTCAAGCGGTTGCTGGAAACTGGTCAGGCCTAGCTGGGGCTAGCCCAGCCAGGATTTGACCCAGCCGGGCCTAAATCTTGGTCTCTTCCAGCTTCCAGACCTCATTGGCGTAATCGCGGATAGTGCGGTCGGAGGAGAAGCGGCCCGAACGGATGATGTTCAGGAAGCACTTCTTGGCCCACGCCAGCTCGTCGCGGTAGTCCTCGGCCATGCGGTCGCGGGTCTCGCGGTAGTCAGCGAAGTCGCCGAGGACGTAGTAGACATCGGCTGGCTCGTACCCGTTGGACTCCAGCAGCGAGAAGTGCAGGTCGTGGAACATTCCGCTGCCACCGTCAGCAAAAGTGCCGTCGACAAGCGAATCGACAGCGCGCTTGAGCCCCGGCACCGTTTCGTAAGTGCCACGCGGGCTGTAGGTGCGGCGCAGCTCCGGCAGTTCCTCTTCCAGCGCACCGAAGATGTAGGCGTTCTCTTCGCCGGCGGCGTCGACGATTTCGACGTTTGCGCCGTCCATGGTGCCCAGCGTCAGTGCGCCGTTCATCATGAACTTCATGTTCGAGGTACCCGAAGCCTCCTTACCGGCAGTGGAAATCTGCTCGGAGACGTCGGTGGCCGGGATGATGTGCTCTGCCGGGGTGACGTTGTAATTCTCAACGAAAGCGACCTGCAGGCGACCGTCCATGTCCGGATCGTTATTGACCTTGTCCGCGATAGCGTTGATGAATTTAATGATGGCCTTCGCGCGAACGTAGCCTGGGGCGGCCTTGGCACCGAAGATGAACACGCGCGGTGGCACGTCCAGCGCTGGGTCTTCCTTGATGCGGTAGTAGAGATCCAGGATGTAGAGCGCGTTGAGAAGCTGGCGCTTGTACTCGTGCAGACGCTTAATCTGGGTATCGAAGATGGCGTCCGGGTTCACCGAAATACCCTGACGGTGCTCCAGCCAGGTGGCGAAGTCCTTCTTGTTCTCGTGCTTGATGTCGAGAATCTCACGCAACACGGCCTCGTCGTCAGCAAACTTTTCGAGCTCAGCGAGCTTGTCCAGGTCGGTGACCCAGGCATCCGAACCCGACAGGCGAGTCAGCAGTGCCGACAGGCGCGGGTTGCACTGGTTGAGCCAGCGGCGCGGGGTGACTCCGTTGGTCTTGTTGTTGAAGCGCTCCGGCCAGATATCGTGCCAGTCCTTCAACGTTTCGCGCTTAATGATTTCCGTGTGCAGAGCGGCAACACCGTTGATGGAGTACGCGGCGTAGCAGGCGATCCACGCCATGTGGATGCGGCCGTGGGAAATCGGCGCCATGTAGTCAATCTTGCCCTGGTCGAAACCGCGCTCTGCCAGGTCTTCGCGGAACCGGCGGTCGATCTCACGGGTGATCTCCAGAACGCGGCCGAAGAGACGGTCAAAAATGGAGTATTCCCAGGTCTCCAACGCTTCTGCCAGAACGGTGTGGTTGGTGTAGGCGAAAGTGTTGGAAACGACGTTCCAGGCGTCGTCCCAGCTCATATCGTGTTCATCCAGGAGTAGACGCATCAGCTCTGGGATCGCGAGCACCGGGTGGGTGTCATTGAGCTGAATGGAGTTGTACTTGTGGAAATCGCGCAGGTCCTCGCCGTGATTCTCGATGTAAGAATCAATCATCGTCTGCAGCGAAGCCGAGACGAAGAAGTACTGCTGGCGAACGCGCAGGACCTTGCCGTCATAGGTCGAGTCATTCGGGTAGAGCACGCGGCACAGGTCATGGACGCGCTCCCGTTCGACAATGGCGTCGGTGAAACGCTGCGAGTTGAAGGCGTCATAGTCGAACTCACGCATTGGCTCCGAGTGCCACAGGCGCAGCGTGCCGACGTTATCGGTGCCATAGCCGGTAATTGGCATGTCATATGGAACAGCGCGCACGACCAGGTCATCAAAGGTGACAATCTTGGACAGTTCCTCGCGACGAATGACGAAGGGGTAGCCCTCTTCCATCCACGGATCCGGGTGCTCATCCTGGAAGCCGTTTTCAAAGCTCTGCTTGAACAGACCGTAGCGGTAGAGGATGCCATAACCGGTCACCGGCAGATTCTGCGTGGCACAGGAATCCAGGAAGCAGGCGGCCAGACGCCCCAGGCCACCGTTACCGAGAGCGGCGTCGTGTTCGGCCTCGAGCACGTCTGTCAGATTCTTGCCGTACTTTTCCACCGCAGCGGAGGCCTCATCCACCAGGCCTGCATTGAGCAGGTTGTTCAGCAGGGCGCGACCCATGAGGAACTCGGCGGAGAAGTAGTGCTGCTGGCGGGTAGCAGCGTATGCCTCGGTGGTGCGCTGCCAGTTGTCCGCTAGGTCATCGACAACAACCCGTGACAGACCGGACCAGAATTCCATCTCAGTGGACGACTGGGGGACACGGCCGGATTCGGCACGAACGTGGGATCCGACGAGGTCACTCAAGTTCGACATCAAAGAAGCTCCTTTTTGACTGGTATCATTTCCAGACTTTACCGCTAAGCGTGAATCACTGCGCTCCATAGGGGAGGAGCCATAGGGTAAGAGCTTCGAGCAGAAGGGAGCAGCCCACAGAAGGGAGCAGCCCACTAGTCGCTGCTAGTCGATAATCGCGCCGACAATCGTGCCAATACGTCCCAAGTGCTCAACCTCACTTGGCAGGAAGTCCGGCCCGCCGGGCCGGCCAATAACGAGAACCAGACCCTCGCCCATTGGAGTAGCGGCAATGGAGGAGTCCATAACCGTCCAGTCCTCCGGCAGCCACGTTTCTTCGTCCGGATCCAGGTTTCGTGGCGAGTCAATCGGGGCTTCCGGCAGAGTCCGGCCGTTATCCTCTGGAGCAGCGGTAGAGGAAGCGCGACGCACCCAGTGGCCATCGCTCTGTTCGCCGAGGACGATAGCCCAGCCTGCAGTCATAGTCTGAGGCAGGCCGTCGACGACATCTCCGAGGGTACGATCCAAGTTCTTCGTGTGCTGTGAGAACTTGGCCAGCAGCGCAATCTGTCCGCGGCGGTCAACCGAGCCGGAGAAAGGTCTAATTGAATCGACTTCCACTCCGCTAATGGACTGAGCCGCTGTAATCAGTGTGTCTGGGAGCAGGCCCATAGGCAGGTCAACCACGATGTCGTCGACAACAACGCCATTAGCGCCGTAATCTACGACGTCGACACTGCGAATATCACCTTCTACTTCGCCCAGGGCAGCCGCGACGTAGCCAAGCGAGCCTGGTTCGTCGGGAAGCTGGATGCGAAGGAGGTAACTCATGGCTGTGTGTACAACCTTTCGAATAATTGAGAGTGATTCTTGCGGTGTAACTATAGAAGTAGTGATTTAGGTTACAGGGTAAACCTCTGAAATGTAAGACCCTGCGGACAACGACTCAACGATAACGACTACTGTTGGCAAGTACAGCCCGCTCGCGCGGTTCAAAATCAGTTTCAACTAAACTTCTGTGCACTAGCTTCGTACGAAGAAATGAAAGGGGTACTAGCGTGCCAGCTATCTCACGCGATGAGGTCGCCCACCTAGCGCGATTGTCCCGTCTGGCTCTGACTGACGCGGAACTCGACGAGTTCGCCGGTCAGATCGGCGGCATTATTAACCACGTCCAGGCCGTTCAAAAGGTGGCTGCGGATGACGTTGAACCGATGAGTCACCCCTCTTCGCTGTCCGGTGTGATGCGCGAGGACGTCGTCAAGCCGACGCTGACTGCGGAGCAGGCGCTGGACCAGGCGCCGTCGCAGGACCGCCAGCGCTTTGAAGTTCCCCAGATTCTTGGCGAGTAGGAGTACGTGGAAGAAATGACTGCAGCTAACCCGAATCTGCATGCCGCTGTTGCTGAGGACCCGATTCTGGGGCTGAGCGCTTTCGAGCTCGCACAGAAGATTCACGCTCGTGAGCTGACCTCGGTAGAGGTCACCCAGGCGTTCCTCGACCGTATCGCGGCAATTGATGAGGACATTCACGCATTCCTGCACGTCGGTGCCGAAGAGGCCCTGGCTGCAGCTCGCAAGGTCGATGAGTCGCTGGATGCTGGCGAGGAGCCGGCCTCCGCGCTGGCCGGTGTTCCGCTGGCGCTGAAGGATGTCTTCACTACCACCGATGCGCCGACCACCTGCGCTTCCAAGATGCTCGAGGGCTACATGAGCCCTTACGACGCAACGGTTACTGCCAAGCTGCGTGCAGCTGGCATCCCAATCCTGGGTAAGACCAACATGGATGAGTTCGCCATGGGCTCGTCGACTGAAAACTCCGCTTACGGCCCGACTCACAACCCGTGGGATGTTGAGCGCACCGCAGGCGGTTCCGGCGGTGGCTCTTCCGCGGCGCTGGCCTCCGGTATGGCTCCGCTGGCTATCGGTACTGACACCGGTGGCTCGATTCGTCAGCCAGCAGCTCTGACCGCAACGGTCGGTGTGAAGCCGACCTATGGCACGGTATCCCGCTATGGCCTGGTCGCTTGTGCCTCCTCGTTGGATCAGGGTGGGCCGACCGCGCGAACCGTTCTGGACACCGCGCTGCTGCACGAAATCATTGCTGGTCACGACGAGAATGACTCGACTTCCACGGAGCAGCCGATTGCCGATGTGGTTGCTGCTGCCAAGGAAGGTGCTACCGGTGACCTCACGGGGGTTAAGGTCGGCATCGTCAAGCAGTTCGACCGCACCGAGGGTTACCAGGCCGGCGTACTGGACAGCTTCCACGAGGCCGTCGACAAGCTTAAGGAAGCTGGCGCAGAGGTGGTCGAGGTCGATTGCCCGAACTTCGACCACGCACTGAGCGCGTACTACCTGATTCTGCCGTGTGAGGTCAGCTCCAACCTGGCTCGTTTCGACGGCATGCGTTACGGCCAGCGTGTTGGTGATGACGGTTCGCACTCGGCCGATGAGGTCATGGCTATGACCCGTGCCGCTGGTTTCGGCGATGAGGTTAAGCGACGCATCATCATCGGTACCTACGCGCTATCGGTCGGTTACTACGACGCCTACTACATCCAGGCACAGCGCGTCCGTACCCTGATTCAGCAGGACTTCGAGCGGGCCTTCGAACAGGTGGATGTCCTGATCTCGCCGACCACTCCGACCACTGCGTTTAAGTTGGGCGAGAAGGTTGACGACCCGCTGAGCATGTACATGTTCGACCTGTGTACTCTGCCGCTCAACCTGGCTGGCATGTGTGGCATGTCCGTGCCGTCGGGCCTGGCTGAAGACACCGGCCTGCCGGTGGGCCTGCAGATTATGGCTCCGCGCCACGGTGATGATCGTCTGTACAAGGTCGGCGCGGCCTACGAAAAGGTTCGTGGCCCGATTGCATAAAATCGCTCAATAAGCGTTAGTCGGTTTTCTTCAACCGTCGTTTTCTCACCGAAGTGGGAGAGCGGCGGTTGTTGTCGTGTCGGGGGAAATTTCATACATGCGCAGGAACGCAAGCATGGAGAGAGTCAGAATTAAAAACCCGCCGCGGTTTATGCCGTGGATTTATGGGCTGGTCATTGTCATAGCCATTGCCATCAGTCTGGTCGCTGCGGTGGTCTTCGGCTCGGCGGATATCACCTGGTCCACCACGATACAGGTCATTTCGCATCACCTTTTCGGCACTGGGCTCGATGAGTCTGTGCCCGCCAGTTCGGACACCATCATCTGGAATCTCCGCGCTCCCCGGGGAATTCTCGCAGCGATTGTAGGGGCGGGGCTAGCTGTCTCCGGTGTGGCTATGCAAACATTGGTCCGTAACCCGTTGGCAGACCCGTATCTGCTAGGTATTTCCGCGGGTGCCGGAGCCGGTGCGACCGCGGTGATCATCTTTGGTGCTTTCTCCGGTAGCCCCATCGCGCCGCTGACATTCGGCGCACTCCTCGGTGCAGTCATGGCCACCCTCGCAGTCGGCGCCTTCGCCAGGGCCGGGGGAGGACTAACCCCGCTGCGTTTGGTGCTCTCTGGCGTTGTGCTCTCCGCTGCGTTTTCCGCGCTGAGTAGCTTCATGGTCTTCGCTGGGCCAGACCCGAGGGCCGCGCAGTCCGTGATGTTTTGGATGCTGGGCTCTGTTGCCGGTGCGACATGGCTGAAGACGCTCTTCCCGCTCATTGTCCTCATCGCAGTACTGTTGTTTTTCCTGGTCAAAGCCCGTCATCTGGATGCGCTGGCAACTGGTGAGAGCACCGCAGCGGCCGTAGGTATTGATGTTTCTCGGCTACGCACACAGGTATTTGTGCTCCAGGCTGTCCTCGTTGGCACGCTCGTTGCGGTCTCTGGCGGCATCGGGTTTGTCGGCCTGGTGATTCCACACTTGACCCGCATCTTGGTAGGGGCCACGCACCGCGTTGTCCTACCGGTTGCTGCCCTCATGGGTGGACTGTTTCTCATCTGGGTGGACATCATCGCGCGCGTAGTGGGCGGAAGCCAGGAAATGCCGCTGGGAGTAGTCACGGGATTGGTTGGCGCACCACTTTTCCTCTACCTCATGAGCCGCTCGCACTACAGCTACGGAGGTGCCGAATAGATGAGCGCCCCACAAAAATCTGTACTCGCCGCTAAAGATGTGCGCTGTGATATCGCTGGGCGCACGATTGTCAGCGGAGTCAACCTCAACTTCGGTGCAGAACCCATGACCGCCATCATTGGTGTTAACGGCGCGGGTAAATCCACGTTGCTGCGTGCGCTCGGTGGAATCACGAAACCGGCCACGGGCGAGGTCGAGATTAACGGCAAATCGATGAGCTCAATCAGCTCGAAGCACCGCGCCCGCGATTTGGCTTTCGTCGCGCAAAACGAGGTTCCACCCGCCGAAATGCGCGTGCGCGACTTTGTCTCCCTGGGGCGCTTGCCCTACCAGCGCCTTTTTGGTGGCAACACTGCCGAGGACAATTCCCACGTCGACCGTGCGCTGGAGCTCGTAGGTCTGGAAACGGTCGCGCAACGCCTGTGTGGGCAACTCTCGGGTGGGCAACGTCGTCGCGTGTGTCTGGCGCGTGCCATCGCCCAGGACTCGCCAATCATGCTTCTCGACGAGCCCACTAACCACCTCGACGTGCGCCATCAACAATCCGTCCTCCGCCTGGCCCGCTCCAGCGGAGCGTGTGTCATTGCCGCGATCCACGACTTGGACCTGGTGATGAACCACTTCGACCGCGTCATCGTGGTCGCGGACGGCGGTATCGCGGCCGACGGCATTCCCGCAGAAGTGCTTACCCGCGACTTTGTCGCCCAAATCTTTCAGGTTGAATCCTGTCAGCTCAATTCCCCCTCTGGCCGCCGTCATCTCGCAATCGATAGCGAGCTGAATGCTGCCACCATCAACTAGGAGTACTCCCTTGAATAACGCACATGCTTTCCGACGTCCCCTTCGTGCCTCAGCAGCCGGTATCGCTGTGGCTGCTCTGGCATTCGGAGCCGCCGCCTGTGGCTCTGATGAGGGAACGCAGGCCTCGTCGTCAGGCCTTACCCTCACCAACTGCGGTGAAGAAGTCAACTACCCGGGTGTAGCTAAAAAGCTGCTGATTAATGACGGCAATATTGCTTCGCTGGCGCTGGCTGTCGGTGCTGCGGATGAGATCACAGCGGTGAGCTCTATGGCCTCGCATCTGCCGGTGTTGACCGCAGCTTATGGCGATGCAATTGCGCAGAAGCCAGAAGTTGCGAAGGAATACCCGAATCTGGAGCAGGTCATTGCGGCCGAACCGGATGTGATGCTGGCGGGCTGGGGCTATGGCTTTAGTGAAGACAAGGGCATTACCCCGGAATCGCTTTCCGAGCACGGTATCGGTGCCTACACCCTGACGGAATCTTGCCGTACTGGTGACGCAGCCTCGGCGGGCAAGGAAGGCAGTGGCGACCCGGGGCATACTCGTGGTCTGGTGGATCCGTGGGAAGCTGTCAAAATTGATTTGAAGAATATCGCTACCTTGACCGGACACGACGGTGAGGGCGACAAGGTTATTGCAGATATTGATAACCGACTGCAAGCCCTGGATGCCGCGCCAAAGGGAGATAAGAAGCCAGTGGGCTTCCTCTTTGATTCTGTCGGTGAAGCACCAATTACCTCGGGTTCCTTTGGCGCACCGCAGGGCATCCTGGAAAAGGCCGGTGCAATTAATGCGACCGAGTCGATTAAGGACACTTGGACTACGACCTCCTGGGAGCATGTCGCGGAGATGAATCCTGACTTCATCGCGCTTGTGGACTACCCAGGTCAGACCTTCGAAGAGAAAATCAAGGTTTTGCGCACGAATCCGGCAACGAAGGATCTCGAGGCGGTCAAGGAGAACCGCTTTATTAACCTGCCGATTGCATTGTGGACGGAGTCTCCGCTGAACGTCGATGCCGCAGAGTACGTGCGCAAGGCGCTCGAGGAATATGGTCTTGTGCCGGCGTCGGAGGTGACGACGAAGATGGAGCTACCGTCTGAGCTACCAGGGCAGGAGTACCTGCAGAAGTAGTTTCGACCAAGGCCGTCAAGCACGAACTGACTAACGCGACTAAGGTGGGCATCATGCGAATTGCGACCCTTACCTCCGGTGGAGATTGTCCCGGTCTGAATGCCGTTATCCGTGCAATTGTCCGTACCAGCTCGAGCGAGTACGGCTCAACCGTCGTCGGTTTTGAGGACGGTTGGATTGGTCTTATGGAAGACCGTAGGGTCCAGCTTTACGACGATGAGCGGATTGACCGTATGCTGCTGCGTGGCGGCACGATGCTGGGCACCGGCCGCGTGCATCCGGACATTCTCATGTCTAACCTCGACCGCATCAAGGAAAATCTCTCTGATGCGGGCATCGATGCCCTGATCCCAATCGGTGGCGAAGGTACGCTGAAGGCCGGCAAGTGGCTTTCGGACAATGGGGTGCCGGTCGTCGGTGTTCCGAAGACTATTGATAATGACGTCAACGGTACGGACTACACCTTCGGTTTCGACACGGCTGTGGCTGTTGCCACCGACGCGGTTGACCGTCTGCACACCACTGCGGAATCCCACCAGCGCGTCATGATTGTTGAGGTCATGGGTCGACACGTGGGCTGGATCGCTTTGCATGCGGGTATGGCCGGCGGTGCTCACCACATTGTCATTCCGGAAAAGCCATTCGACATCAACGAGATTGTGAAGTCGATGGAGCGCCGTTTCCAGATGGGTGAGAAGTACGGCATTATCGTCGTCGCTGAGGGCGCCACCCCGAAGCCGGGCACCATGGAGTACGAAGAGGGCGGTGTCGACCAGTTCGGCCACCAAACCTTCAACGGCATTGGTCAGGTTATTGGTGCGGAGATTAAGAAGCGCACCGGGTACGACGTTCGCACCACGGTGCTGGGTCACATTCAGCGTGGCGGTACGCCGACTGCGTACGACCGCGTG
This sequence comes from Corynebacterium sp. c8Ua_99, assembly GCF_039907185.1. Classification (NCBI taxonomy): domain Bacteria; kingdom Bacillati; phylum Actinomycetota; class Actinomycetes; order Mycobacteriales; family Corynebacteriaceae; genus Corynebacterium; species Corynebacterium sp. c8Ua_99. The sequence continues at coordinate 209,459 of NZ_JASBOG010000001.1, read as the reverse complement.
CTTGCTACCCGCTACGGTGTCCACGCCACCCGAGCAGTACACGAGGGGGACTTCGGCAAGATCGTCGCTCTGCACGGTGAGAACATCGAGCGTATCGACATCGACGATGCGGTTGCTGAGTTGAAGGTTGTGCCGGATGGCCGTTACCGCGCAGCTGCTGCGCTGTTTGGTTAAACGCGTCGGTTAAGCACGCGTTGCTAAACATTTAGGCACATCTTCGTAACAAAATAGGCATACTGCCCGAGCTGGTGTATCAATCACCAGCTCGGGCAGTATGCTTTGTAAGGTTCCGGTTTTTGAAAAATAGACTTATATTTAGGATTTTCTCGTTATGTGGAAAAGAGCCACAACAATCGCGATGGCCTTTGTCGGCCTAACTGTCGGTGCCGGATTCGCATCCGGCCAGGAAATGATGCAGTACTTCGTGGCATTTGGCACTAACGGCTTGTGGGGCGTGGTACTTGCCTCCGTCGTGATGATTGCCAGTGGCCTGGCAGTGCTGTCAATTGCCAGCTACTTGCAGGCTGATGAGCACTCCGAGGTCTTCGACGTAATCACCCGCAGTTGGGTTTCGAAGATTTTGGATATCGCCGTGATGATCACGCTGTTCTGTACCGGCTTCGTCATGTTCGCCGGTGCCGGTGCGAACTTGAACCAGCAGTTCGGACTTGAGGTGTGGATTGGCGCCGTCATCATGGTTGCCCTGACTTTGGGTGTAGGCATGCTGGATGCCGACAAGGTCAGCCGCGTGATTGGCATGATCACTCCATTCATTATCGTGTTCCTGCTTGGAGCCGGTATCTACACTTTGTTCACCACCGACACGTCGATGTCGGAGGCCGCGCAGTACACCAATGAACTGTCGACATCGCTGCCACACTGGTCTATTTCTGCCCTGAACTATGTCGGTTTCTGTGTGATGGTGGCCGTATCGATGTCGATTGTCATCGGCGGTAGCTACCTGAACCCGCGTGAAGCTGGCATCGGTGGTCTCATGGGCGGGAGCATCTATGCAGGTCTGCTGACGCTGGTGACCTTTGCCCTCTTCTTCAAGGTCAAGGATGTTGGCCACGAAGATATGCCGACCCTGGCAATCGTCAATGACATCCACCCGGTCCTGGGTACCGTGATGGCAATCATCATCTACGCCATGATTTTCAACACGGCCATTGGCATGTTCTACGCGCTGGGCCGCCGCCTAACACGCAATACCCCGCAGCGTTTCCGCCTGGTATTCATCGTGACGGTGCTGATTGGTTTTGGCCTAAGTTTCTTTGGGTTCAAGGCCCTGGTTGGCTCCATCTACCCGGCCCTTGGCTACGTCGGTATCGCTCTTATCGTGATTCTGTGTGGTGCGTACCTGGCTGGACGTAACAAGCTGATGGAGGAGTCGAAGCGTCGCGGCCGTATCCGTAAGCTCGCACGCCGGAAGATGCACCCGAACAAGAAGTTCACCACCGCCGATCAGAAGAAGCTCGACCGCGCTTTGGCCAACTCCAACATTTCCAACGTCGATCTTCAGGAGAGCGTCCGCGACGACATCGTCGAGGAACTGGTCAGCGACGATAATGTTGAATTCACCGAGGATGACGCCGAGCGCATCGTAGAAAAGGATAATGAGCGCCTGGAGAAACTTTCCGAAATCGAGGAAGCCTCCGATGATGACAATCCTCGCGAGACCGCGAGGGACTCCTTCCCAGGCGAGGCCACAGCCACTGCGCCGAAGAAGCTTGCCGGACAGACTAAGAATGCATTCAAGCGCGTGGCTCACCCTAAGCCGAAGAAAGAAAAGTAACTAGCGCGACTAGGCAGCTCGAAAATTTAGGCAGCTCGAAAATAGAAGGCATCGCACCGGTAGGGAAGGGCGATGCCTTCTTCGTATGTGTGCCCCAAGTGTTCGTGGAGATACCAATGCAAGTTCGCCTCCACCTTGGCGCGAGTGGCGGGCTTGGAACGAAGCCAATAGGAACGGGTTCGTGCCAGCAGCACGATGTCCTCGATGGTCAGTGTCTGCTCCCAGGCCAGACGCACCTCATCGACTAGCTCCAGCTCCGGGCCAACCTCGGGGTAGAAGCCGGGACGCAACACGTCGCCGGCGTGCATTATGCGGCTGAGCCGATGCACCCACGGTACGGAAACATCCAAGGTGTTCCACACCAACATAGCCACGCTATCCGCGCGTAGCACCCGAGTGAGTTCTTTACTTGCAGCTGTCGGGTCCACCCAGTGCCATGTCTGCGCACATGTTGCTACATCGACGCTGTTGGACTCCAGTCCCGTGCGCTCCGCAGTGCCTTCCAGGCATTCCGCCGCTGGCACATTGTGCATCAGTGCTTGCCGCATCGCGGTGGAGGGATCGAGTGCCAGCAGGGTGGCATCGCGGTAGACGTCGGCAAGCGAGGCGGTGAGCTTCCCAGTGCCGGCGCCGATATCGGCGACTACCTGTGGGTGCGGTGCGAGACGGGTAAGCGCTTCGATGACGGTTGGAGGATATCCGGGGCGCACGCGGTGGTAGCCCGTGGCTCCGTCGGCGCTTTCCTGCAGGTCGTTGTCGAAAGTAGCGCCTGCGCGGTGGCGGTCAGCGGCGTCGCGGAACGTTGGCGTATCGCGTGCTGACGTCGGTGGAATCGGTGGGTGTTCGTTAACTCCGGGCACGACTTATACCCTAGGGCACGCCTGCGGGGCCATCGCTAGTAGACTCTACAAACATGACCGCTGCATACGCTGATGACTTGATGGACTTTGATGAGGTCCTCGAACGTTTTGACCCGGTAATGGGCATGGAGGTTCACGTCGAGCTCTCGACGAATACCAAGATGTTCTCCTCCTCCTCGGCGCACTTTGGTGCCGAGCCGAATAGCAACGTCGATCCCTGCAGCCTCGGCCTACCTGGCGCGCTGCCTGTGGTTAACCGTCAGGGCGTTGAGTGGGCCATCAAGATTGGCCTGGCGCTGAACTGCGAGATTGCTGAGTCCTCCCGCTTCGCGCGCAAGAACTACTTCTACCCGGACCAGCCGAAGAACTACCAGATTTCGCAGTACGACGAACCAATCGCCTACGACGGATATCTTGACGTTCAGCTTGACGACGGCACGGAGTTCCGTGTCGAAATCGAGCGCGCTCACATGGAAGAAGACACCGGCAAGCTGACGCACTTGGGCGGTGCCGATGGTCGTATTCACGGCGCCACGCGTTCGCTGGTGGACTGCAACCGCGCAGGTATTCCGCTGATTGAGATCGTTACTAAGCCAATTCTCGGTGCAGGGGAGCGTGCCCCAGAGGTTGCTCGTGCGTACGTTTCTGCGCTGCGTGACCTGGTGAAGTCCCTCGGTGTCTCCGATGCCCGCATGGACCAGGGCTCGATGCGTGTGGACTCCAACGTTTCCCTGCGCCCAATCGGCCAGGAGGAGTTCGGCACTCGTACCGAGACTAAGAACATCAACTCCCTGAAGTCGGTTGAACAGGCTGTTCGCTACGAGATGCAGCGCCAGGCTGCTGCGATTACTAATGGCGAGGAGATCGTTCAGGAAACCCGCCACTACCAGGAGACCGACGGCACGACCTCCAAGGGCCGCCCGAAGGAATCGCAGTCGGATTACCGCTACTTCAACGACCCGGATCTGCCACCTGTGATTGCGCCGCGTGAGTGGGTGGAGGAAATCCGCGCAACTCTGCCGGAGCTGCCGTGGGTGCGTCGTGCCCGTATTCAGGAAGAGTGGGGTCTGAAGGACGAGGAAATGCGCGACTTGGTTAACGCCGGCGCTCTCGACCTGATTGTCGACACCGTTGAGGCTGGTGCCGGCCCGGCTGAGGCTCGTTCCTGGTGGGTCGCTTACCTGGCACAGAAGGCCAACGAGGCAGGCGTGGAGCTGGCTGAGCTCGCGATTACCCCGGCACAGGTTGCACGTGTGATTGCACTGATTGAAGAGGGCAAGCTGACCAACAAGCTGGCCCGTAAGGCCGTCGACGGCGTGCTCGCAGGCGAGGGCGATGTTGATGAGGTCGTTGCTGCCCGTGGCCTGGAGGTCGTTCGCGACGACGGTGCTATTGAGAAGGCCGTCGACGATGCACTGGCTGCTAACCCGGACATCGTCGAGAAGTACCGAGCTGGCAACAAGAAGGTCGTCGGTGCCATCGTGGGGCAGGTCATGAAGGCCACCCGCGGCAAGGCAGACCCGGCTCAGGTCAACCAGCTGATTGCGAAGAAGCTGAGCTAGCCTCCCTGAAAGCTAATCCGGGGAACCGCCGGCGGCACCATCGCTCGGCAGTCTGACGACGCGTTCGTCGGACTCCGACGGTTGTGCCCCGGCGGTTTTGTTGGTCGTGGCACCCCAAACTTCAATACCCTGATTCGCTGCGACAGCCGCTACATACGAGATGTGGCCGAAGTCGCCGTCGACAAGCACTTCAGGGGAACCCTTGACCTCCCACGCCGCGTCGGGCCCACTTGACTTCGGACCCACCGGCATGGAGATGACCTTCTGCGCGTCTGGGATGGCAATGACCACGCGGTCACCCATCACTGCGCATCCACCGATGGAATCGTTCAGGTCCACACCGCCGAGGGGGTTAATCACAGGGCCGGTGAGCTGAACCAGCTGTGGGGTGCCGTCGAGAATGGCGGTTGCCAACGGCGGCATTCCGTCCGGACCATGGCAGAACTGCTGAAACTCAATGCCTGGATCTCCCACGAGCAATTTGCGCGGGGACAGGGTGTCCGAAGTTCGGTCAAAATAGATTCCGAGAATGCCGGGCTCGCTGAGGTCCGGAAGTTCGCGCACATCAGCGGTGCTGCCCTCCACGAGGGTGACGCGCGCAATGGTGTCGTCGTTACGCAAAACAAAGACCTGACGGTCCTCTTCAACCGAGGGACTGGGCAGCAGTTGTTTTGCAGGGGCGCCGAGCCGTGCGACCTCACGCGGTGTCTTACCCGGTGCGACAACGGTGAGTGCACCGTCGTCGGTGGCGACGAGAGCCTCCCCAGGGCCGGTTGAGGCTAGCGCGGTGGTAAGCGGTAGGCAGGCCGCGAGAGTGACATCGTCGAGGTCGCAGGGACCTTTGTCTTTGGCTTTGCTTTCCGTGGTTGGGACCGGGGTAGAGGGCAAATCAGGGGAGGAAAACTTCGGCATGGCAATGCCCGTCGGCTCTGACTTGTCTTCCGTAAACGGCAACTCAAGCGCGTTCGAGGCACTCATGCAGCCGGAAAGAGAGACCATCCCGATGACACCAGCGGCGAGCGCAGCACGACGACGCCGCCCGCGAGCGCGAGCCTGTGCACTGCTGGTGTGGACGAGGTGGAATCCCATAGGCATACACAATACAGCCTCGTTTCACGGCCACGCCTGCGACCAAAAGTGAGGCAGTAGATTTAATGTGGACGATGTGAGCGACTCAGAGAAGTACCCGAACGACCGCGCCCTCGAGAATGTGGAGGACGGATTCGATGACGATCTCGACGTCCCGACCTACCGCAAGCTCGCTGAGCCAATGAACGAAGAAACAAACCGTGACGACAGCGACAACACCGCAACGCAGATTTTTCCGGGTGTGCCGGAAAAGCGCGTAGAGGAGGAGTCGGAGGCGGAGGTAGACCAAGAAAACCTGCCGCCGGAAGCCGAGACCGATAGCGGTGCTGAAGCCGAGGTGGAAACCGAGTCTGAAACAGAAACAGTGACTGAGCCGAGCCCCGAGCCGGAGCCTGAAGTTCAGGAAGCCCCGAAGAAGCGCTACGACGCCTACGCCGCTGCAGGCCGCACGGCACCTCAGGTGATTAGCCCTGCCGGTAAGCCTTCGCCGCGGGATGAACAGGCCGAAACTGAATTGGCACCCGCGGCCGATAAAGAGTCGGAGGTAGCCCCGGAGTCGGAGGCGACCGAAATCTTTGAGCAGCCGGCCCGTAGCGAGCGCGTTGATTCAGATGAGGATTTCAGTCAGCCGACGCAAGCCTTCTCGGCTTCTGAAGCAGCAGCAGCGTCCGCAGCGGGAACTGCCGCAAATAAGTCGGAAGCACAGTCAGCATTCGACGATGAGGCGGAGTCAACCTATGGCTCTGCACGCAATTCCGCAGCTGAGACTCAGTATTTCGATGAATCGGATTTCGCTGAACCGGCTGCCTCTCGCGATACCGCTGGTGCCGCTGGTGTTGCAGGAGCAGGCGTAGGGGCCGCCGGGGCAACTGCTGCTACGACTACCGCCGCTGCTGACGACGATGAAGACACGGACTTTTACGACGACAACGAACCGGAGCACCGTCGCGGCACCACCGATTTCGGCCTTCTGCTGCTGCGTCTTGGATTGGGTGCGCTGTTGTTGGTCCATGGCCTGACAACGCTGCTCGGCTGGGGTAACTCCGGTGGCACCACTGCGCTGGAGACACAGTTTAGCCAGAACAACTTCGCCCTCGGCCCTGTGATGGCCACTGCCATCCCAACGGTTCAGCTCATCGCGGGTGCCCTGCTCATCTTAGGGCTTGCGACACCGCTGGCCGCAGCATTGGCGCTGGCATTGTCCGCCTACCTCAGCATGTTTGATGTGGCTACCTCTGCCAATGGCGTGAATATCGTCGGCCAGGATTCCAGCAACCTTCAGCTACAACTGTTGATGACCGCCATGGCACTTGGCTTGCAGTTCACCGGTCCGGGCCGCATCGGTATCGACTTCGGACGCGGCTGGGCTCGTCGCCCACTGGCATCGTCTTGGATCTTCGGAATTCTGTCCATCGCTGCAGCAATTGGCCTGTGGTGGCTGACGACCAGCACGCTGCCGTTTGTTGGCTAAGGCAGTTCGCAGCTACACAAACAGTCGAGCGGCCTAAACTAGGTTCTCGGTTAGGGGCGGGGTACAATGCCCCCTATGCCAAAGTCGAGACACGCACTAAAGACCACCCTCGCGGTGGTCTTTTTCATGTCTTCGATAGGCGCGACAACGTCGATCCACTCACCGTCGACAGCTGCTGCCGACGAGCACAGTGAGGTTGCAGCCTCCGTCTCGTCGGCAAGCGTCTGGCCGACACATCAGGTGAGTCTGCCACGCATGGACCTCAACGCCGAAGGGTTGATTGAGGTTGACCCACGCACGCAAATGGCGGTGAGCTACGAACCGGTGGGCGTGGGGTACAGCAGCCAGGCATCGCAACGCCCGCTGCCGGCGCTATCCCTGATTAAGTTGTATATCGGTCAGTATGTGCTCGAACACGGCACTGCCGACGATGCCGAGCGCGTCGAAAAGATGATTTCGCGTTCCGACGACGATTTGGCAGCCGACTTCTACCGGAAGTACCCGGAATCGGTCGATTCCGTTGCGACCGAGTACGGCCTGTTCAACACCTCCGGCGGAGAAAAGTGGGGAGTATCGAGGACCACCGCGGAAGATGTGGTGTCTTTTATTTCCCAGCTCCGTCTGAAGCATCCTAATTCTGAGGTGCTTGAGGCGATGCGACACTGGTCGCCGATTGCTGCCGATGGCTATCGACAGAATTTTGGTCTTGCCGGCCTGCCCGGTTCTGAAGGCGCGAAGATGGGCTGGTCCAACCGGCGTTCGTGGCACTCTTCCGTTGTTTTTGGCCCCGGATATGTAATGGCGGCCATTACCGAGGGTGGCAAAAATGCACACACCGAGGACGTCGCTGAGGGGATTGCCGACGTCGAGTGCCGGGATTTGGTGAAGCCCACGCGGAAGACTGGGCGCAAAGCTACCCTAGAAACGCCAAAGGCCCGTGCGGTAAGCACAGGCCTTTAAGCGGGTTTGATCTAGCTAGTCGACAATGCGGACCGCGCCCTTATCCGCACTGGACGCCATCTTGGCGTATGCGCGCAGCGCCTTGGACACCTTGCGCGGACGCGGCTTGTGCGGAGTAAACGGCTTGTCGCGCTTGAGCTCCTCATCGCGGCGAGCGGCCAGCTCCTCGTCGGACACCTGAATTTCGAGGCGTCGTTCAGCGACATCGATGTACACCGGGTCGCCGTTGCGGACGAGACCGATTGCACCGCCGGCAGCGGCCTCCGGGGAAACGTGGCCGATAGACAGTCCGGAGGAACCGCCGGAGAAGCGACCATCGGTGACCAGTGCACAGACCTTACCCAGGCCAGCGCCCTTGATGAATGCGGTCGGGTGCAGCATCTCCTGCATGCCCGGGCCACCGGAAGGACCCTCGTAGATGACAAAGAGAACTTCGCCCGGCTGCAAGGTGCGGTTCAAGATGACCGAGACAGCCTCTTCCTGGCTCTCTACGACACGAGCGGTGCCTTCGAAGTGGAACTGATCCTCGCCGATACCCGCGGTCTTCAGGACAGCACCGTCTTCGGCGATGTTGCCGCGCAGGACACACAGACCGCCTTCCTTCGTGTAGGCGTGGTCGAAGTCGCGAATGCAACCATTTACGGAGTCCGTATCTAGGCTCTCCCAGCGGTTGGACGTGGAGAACGGCTCGGTGGTGCGGACACCGCCAGGGGCTGCGTGGAACAGCTCAATCGCCTCGTCAGTGGCCTTGCCGCCGCGGATATCCCAGTTGTCCAGGTGTTCCTCCAGAGATGGGGAGTGAACGGAGCGGACATTCATTTGCAGCAGGCCCGCGCGGCGCAGTTCGCCGAGGATGGCTGGAATACCGCCGGCGCGGTGGACGTCCTCCATGTAGTAGTCCGAGTTCGGTGCCACCTTGGACAGACAAGGCACGCGGCGGGAAATGGCGTCGATGTCAGAGAGATTGAAGTCGATCTCGCCCTCCTGTGCGGCAGCGAGAATGTGCAGCACGGTGTTGGTGGAACCGCCCATGGCAACGTCGAGCGTCATTGCGTTGACAAAGGCATCGCGGTTGGCGATGTTGCGCGGCAGCACGGACTCGTCACCATCGTGGTAGTAGCTCTTCGCCAAGTCCACAATCAGTTCACCGGCGCGGGTGAACAAATCGCGACGGGCCTGCTGAGTCGCCAAGGTAGAACCGTTGCCCGGCAGGGACAGGCCGAGGGCCTCGGTCAGGCAGTTCATCGAGTTTGCGGTGAACATACCCGAGCACGATCCGCAGGTCGGGCACGCCGAGCGCTCGATGTCGAGCAGATTCTTGTCATCGACCTTGTCGTTCGCGGATGCAGAAATAGCCGAGATGAGGTCAGAGCCGGGCTTGACGACGCCATCGATAACAACCGAAGATCCCGATTCCATCGGCCCGCCGGAAACGAAGACCACCGGGATATTCAGACGCAGAGCCGCATTGAGCATGCCCGGCGTGATCTTGTCACAGTTGGAAATACAGACCAATGCGTCAGCGGTGTGAGCGTTGACCATGTACTCCACAGAGTCAGCAATAATCTCACGGGACGGCAGCGAGTAGAGCATGCCGTCGTGCCCCATCGCAATTCCGTCATCGACAGCAATGGTGTTGAACTCACGGGGGACACCGCCTGCTGCGGTCACAGCTTCTGCGACGATGTCGCCAACGTCCTTCAGGTGCACGTGCCCCGGAACGAACTGAGTGTAAGAGTTTGCAATTGCGATAATCGGCTTGCCGAAGTCGCTATCGGTCATGCCAGTTGCGCGCCATAGGGAACGCGCACCTGCAGCATTACGGCCGGCAGTGGTGACTTTAGAGCGAAGGGGAATCATGGGGGCTGCCCTTCCTAGATAGGGTGCAAGGTAATTAATTATCCATATTAATCACAAAAAGCCCCTAATGTCTCATTTCGTGGTCACTAGTGTCCGCATAATGAGATTTAGGGGCTTTGTGGACTGCTTATATGTTACTCGGCAGTGGTGTCACTTTTAGGCTTGGCACCTTTGGCTTTAGCGCTTTTAGCCTTGGCATCGGCCTCAACCTCACTGACCTTCTTCATTACCGAGTAGCCATCGCGGTCGAAAACCTCGACCTTGTCATTTTCCGCCATGCGAGCCGAAGCAATCGGATCTGGAATCAGACCGCCGGTGGCTTCCTTCAACTCCGGTAGCGAATTAAAAGAGATGGCCGGCAGGGCGATGCGCTCATCGGACTTGGTCACTGCAAAGGCGCGACCGCCCTTGTTGAAGAAGATGCCCGCAAATTCGCTCCAGGGCACCGAGCGGCGCTTGGCCAATAGGTACACCGCGGTGATACCGCGTGGTCCCACAGTGGTGCGTACTCGGAAAATCCAAAGCGTATAAATCAACGGTGCCAGGAAGGTAACGGCCAGCCACGGGGCAAAACCGGTGGCAATTACACACAGCACGAGCATGAACGCAACGATGAACAGATGCGTCTTCTGTGGGCGAAATCGCTGCGTCGCAATTTTTGGCTGTGGAGTCGAGTCAGTCATGGCCTTTGATTGTAGCGGGTAGTTCGGATTCGCCAATGCACGGTGGGCGGTTGCGCGTTATTGCGTATCAGCGGAGTTCGGTTCCGCGTTGTTAGTGGAGTCTGTCGACTGTGATCCGCCAGAGCTCTCGTTGTCGGTGTTGCTCTGGTCAGAGTCCGGCTCGGTGGAGGTGGCGGTCGAAGGTGCGCGGTTCTGCGTGCTCTGAGGCTGCTGTGAAGTCTCGGACGGCTGATTCTGTGGCGTCTGAGTCTGCTGCGAAGTCTCGGTGGGCTGCACACTCTGTGTAGTGCTAGTCGGCTGGTTCGATGACTGCGGAGCTGACGACTCTTCCGGGTCCTCTTCCTGTGTCGTTACCCGATCGCTCCACCTGCTCGGTGCCAACCATCCAGATGGGCCGTCCTCAGTTTCGACTGTCATCAGGTTCAAAATGAAGAGGATCAGTAAGGCTACCAAGAGCACAATCGTCGAAACGCGAGCGCGTCCACCTGCGGAGAGGATTCGACGAACCTTCTGGCGCGTCGTGAGTGTCTTCCAGTCAGGGTGGCTAGCCAGTTTGCGGATGACATTGTTGCTTCCGCTGTCTTCCTGCTCGCGTCGGGCATCATCGAGGTTGGCACCTGCATGTGGCAGGTCGGATCGCTCGTTCCCGACTTGCTTGTCGACGGTCTGAGTTTCCATCAGCTTGGTTTCTGCGGTATCCGGCTGGACAGTAGTGTTCGCTACCGCTTCGACAATTTCGGTTGGAGCACTGTCGCCGTCGTCAAGCTGTTGTTTTTTCTCTTGCTTAGCATCGGCCTGTCTAAGCTGTTCGATCATCGTGTCATCACGGACGTGGCCGGTGATTTCTTCGGCGGGGGCAAACGGAGTCTGTTGGGCGCGCTCGCCGTAGTCATCCCACCAAGTGTCGATGACTGCGGCGCGGATGGCGCGCTCGATGAGCCATTGGTCGCCCGGTTTGCAGTCGACAATCAAGCGCATAGTGACGGTCCACGGCAGGCCCATAACCGTTGGCGGGTTGAGTTCCGTGGAGGACTGCAGCTTGATCTCGGAGAGAACTGCGTCCTTGACGGAGTCCAGTGTGATTGCACGCTTGGCGGCGGCGACAGTGCGCTCTTCCAAATCCTTAATGGAGCCACCGGCGGTCATCGGTACGGGAACTTCAACGACAGCACGGGACCACTGTGAGGAGTAGTTGATACACATACGTGCCTCGGAGTTCGGAACGATGATTTCCTCGCCGTTAAGGGTTCGGATGGTGGTGGCGCGCAATGTCATATTGACCACGTCACCCTGCACGGTCCCCGAAGGGGCGTGGAACTCAACCCAGTCGCCAATGCCGTACTGCTTCTCGGCAATGATGAACAGTCCGCCAAGGAAGTCGGCGATGACTCCCTGTGCGCCAAAACCAACAGCGGCGGAAACGACCGTCGCGGGGATAGCGGCGGCGGTCAGTGAGATTCCGAATTTCGACAGAATCGCGATGATTAAGACGAAGTATGCAATGACTTCGACGATGTAAACCACAGCGCCAATCAGTGCGCGCCGTCCCTTGGACTGCTCCTCTGAAGAGGAGATGTTTCCGTCCGCAATTGCCAGAACGAAACGTCGGATACGGGGAACAAGAATTAGCAGAATGGCCAGACATGCGATGGCAAGGCCGTTATTGGCCACCCATTGCCATGTCCGTAACAACATGTATTGCAAGAATTCCATGCCATCCACCGTAGGTCGTTCGCCTTAATATGCGCTGAGTTTAAAGGTAAAGAATTATGCATAAAGACGAGCTTTGGACTTGGGGCTTGCGGGGCTCGGGCGTGTAGGGCTCGGGTGTGCAGGCTTGGGTGTGCAGGCTTGGGTGTCCCCGGGGTCGTGGTCGGGGAGTTTCTGGGTAGAGTGATTCCCAAAGTTGGGGCGGGGTTCTCGTTGGAATCGGGTGGGTGCTCGGGGTGTGATACGGATGGCGTGTCCAATTGACGGGATTGACTTCTCACTATGTGGACGTTAGGGTTGTAGCCAACGCCACATTCGTAGCTTCTTTGCGTGAATGTGTGTTGAGTAGTTGCCCACCATGATCCAGGAGCGAAATCGTGAACGCGCACGAGCAGCACACCCCATCGCCCGCCCAATTCGCGGCTAAGGCGCGCACCAGCGCCCCCGAGCGAATTTCTGGTGCACAAGCCATTGTCCGATCCCTTGAAGAGCTTGGTGTCGAGGTAGCCTTCGGTATTCCCGGTGGTGCAGTGCTTCCGCTCTACGATCCGATTTATGACTCGGAGAAGCTTCGTCACGTCCTGGTGCGCCACGAGCAGGGAGCTGGCCACGCTGCCACTGGTTACGCGCAGGTTTCCGGCAAGGTTGGTGTCTGTATCGCGACTTCCGGCCCGGGTGCTACTAACCTGGTGACCCCGCTCGCGGATGCTCAGATGGACTCCGTTCCGGTTGTCGCTATCACTGGTCAGGTCGGTCGCCCGCTGCTGGGTACTGACGCTTTCCAGGAGGCTGACATCCGCGGTGTGACCATGCCGATTACGAAGCACAACTTCATGGTCACCGAAGCTGAGGACATCCCGCGCGCGCTCGCTGAGGCATTCCACCTGGCTTCTTCTGGTCGTCCAGGTCCGGTTCTGGTCGATGTCCCGAAGGACCTCCAGAACACGATGATCGACTTCACCTGGCCACCGGAGATCAACCTGCCGGGTTACCGTCCGGTGACAACCCCGCACCAGCGACAGATCGACGAAGCCGCTGAGATGATTGCTGCGGCAAAGCGTCCGGTGCTCTACATCGGTGGTGGCGTCATTAAGGCCGATGCTTCCAAGGAGCTGGTCGAGTTCGCCGAGCAGACTGGGGTTCCGGTCGTGACCACGCTGATGGCTCGCGGCGCATTCCCGGACTCGCACCCGCTGCACATGGGTATGCCGGGCATGCACGGCAAGGTGTCAGCCGTCGCTGCTCTGCAGAAGTCCGACCTGCTCATCACTATTGGCGCGCGTTTCGACGACCGTGTTACCGGTGATCTGAATTCCTTCGCGCCGAACGCGAAGGTAATCCACGCCGACATTGACCCGGCAGAGATTGGCAAGCTCCGCGAAGTTGATGTTCCCATCGTCGGCGATGCCCGCGAGGTCCTTGCCGCACTTAGCGAGTCCTACACCAAGCTCGGTCTTAGTCGCCCGCAGATTGCCGACTGGCTGAAGCTTCTCGACGGTCTCCGCGACGAGTTCCCCCTCGGGTGGGAAGAGCCCGCTGATGGTGCAATCGCTCCGCAGTTTGTAATTCAGACTCTGTCCGACATCGTTGGTCCAGAGGCCATCTATGCCGCTGGCGTCGGCCAGCACCAGATGTGGGCAGCGCAGTTCGTCCAGTACGAGAACCCGCGCACCTGGCTTAACTCCGGTGGTGCCGGCACGATGGGCTACTCAATCCCGGCTGCGATGGGTGCCAAGGCGGCTGCTCCAGAAAAGGAAGTCTGGGCCATCGACGGTGATGGTTGCTTCCAGATGACCAATCAAGAGCTGACCACCTGTGCAATGGAAGGTTTTCCCATCAAGGTTGCCTTGATTAACAACGGTAATCTGGGCATGGTTCGTCAGTGGCAGACGCTGTTCTACGATCAGCGCTACTCCAACACCAAGCTGCGCCCGGAGGACAACTCCTACCTGCCGGACTTCGTCCAGCTCTCCGAGGGGCTTGGCTGCGTGGCGATCCGCGTGACCAAGAAGGAAGATGTCGCGGCGGCGATTAAGAAGGCACGCGAGATTAATGACCGACCGGTGGTTATTGACTTCATTGTCGGTGAGGATGCTCAGGTGTGGCCGATGGTGGCAGCTGGCAAGTCCAATGATGAGGTCGAATACGCCCGCGGTCTGCGCCCGCTGTTCAACGATGAGAATTCAGCAGCTGAGGCCCCGGCTGACATCCACGGCACTGTTGTGGACAACTCCGAGGACGCCGCGAAGCAGCCCGACGCTAACCACCCGTCCATGAAGACCCGCTAATCGGGATCCGAAGCAACAGGAAGTGAGTCCCAAAATGGCTGAACTGCACACTCTATCCGTGTTGACCCTCGATGAGCCGGGTATTCTGGTCCGCATTGCGGGCATGTTCACCCGCCGAGGTTTCAGCATCCAGTCGATTACCTCGGGTGAAACTGAGACCGAGGGAGTCAACCGCATCACCGTCGTGGTTGAGACGGAGACGCTGCCGATCGAACAGATTACTAAGCAGCTGAACAAGCTGGTGCCCGTGCTGAAAGTGGTCCGCCAGCCCCCAGAGACCATGGTGTCGCGCGGACTGCTGATGGTGAAGGTTTCCTGCGACAACACCAATCGTCCGCAGGTAGTCGATGCCGCCAATCTCTTCCGTGCCCGTGTGGTGGACGTTTCTCAAGAGTCTGTCATCATTGAGGCGACGGGTGAGCGCTCGAAGCTTGTAGCCCTGCTGGAGGTCCTCGAGCCGTTTGGTATCCGTGAGCTCATTCAGTCCGGTACCGTCGCAATGGCACGTGGGCCGAAGCCGATGCTCCAGGCCCGCTAACAACTAAACGCTAAGATTTTTAACGAATCCGATTCGAAAAGAGGCTAACTTTAATGGCTATTGAACTGCTGTACGACGACGATGCTGATCTGTCCATCATCCAGGGACGTAAGGTTGCCATCCTGGGCTACGGTTCCCAGGGCCACGCTCACGCTCAGAACCTGCGCGAGTCCGGTGTCGAGGTTGTTATCGGTCTGCGTGAAGGCTCCAAGTCCGCTGTGAAGGCTCAGGAAGCTGGCTTCGAGGTTAAGTCCAACGCAGATGCCGCTGCATGGGCAGACGTCATTATGGTGCTGGTTCCGGACACCACCCAGGCAAAGGTTTACAGCGAGGACATCGAGCCGAACCTGAAGGACGGCGACGCGCTGTTCTTCGGCCACGGTCTGAACATCCACTTCGACCTCATCAAGCCGGCTGACAACATCACCGTCGGTATGGTTGCTCCGAAGGGCCCGGGGCACCTGGTTCGTCGTCAGTTCGTCGATGGCAAGGGCGTTCCGTGCCTGATTGCCGTTGACCAGGACCCGAAGGGCGAGGGCCGCGACCTGGCTCTGTCCTACGCTGCAGCTATCGGTGGCGCCCGCGCTGGCGTTATCCCGACCACCTTCGAGGCAGAGACTGTGACCGACCTCTTCGGTGAGCAGGCTGTTCTCTGTGGTGGCACCGAGGAACTGGTCAAGGTCGGTTTCGAGGTTCTGGTTGAAGCTGGCTACGAGCCGGAGATGGCATACTTCGAGTGCCTGCACGAGCTGAAGCTGATTGTTGACCTGATGTTCGAGGGCGGTATTGCCAACATGAACTACTCGGTCTCCGACACCGCTGAGTTCGGTGGCTACCTGTCTGGCCCGCGCGTTATTACCGCTGATACCAAGCAGCACATGCGCGAGATTTTGTCTGACATTCAGGACGGCACCTTCACCAAGCGCCTGATTGCCAACGTCGAGGGCGGCAACAAGGAGCTCGAGGACCTGCGCGCTTCCTACAACAACCACCAGATTGAAGAGGTCGGCTCCAAGCTGCGCGACCTGATGAGCTGGGTTAAGGTCGACGCTCGCGCTGAGACTGCCTAAGTTTGTTGCTTAAGCGAATCCCTCGCTTGTTCGCGAAGTAGGGCTTCATCACTGAGCTTCACCGCCGTGATGAGGCCCTTTTCGTATCTCTTTTACTAGTTTTCTTTCACTGAACCGTGTGGGGTAGACGTGTGGAATAAACGTCTGAGCTAAAAGCAACTACTGCCAAACGGGTGTAGCCCCAGTCCTATCCGGGGTTCTAATCTGGGGTGAAAGGTCTCCCTCAACAAAGACGTTCGATAGTCTAATCGTTGAAATCAAATCATTTCACGGAGGTAAATGTGCGAGTATCCGCAATGACGCGGCGCGTGACGGCAACCGTTGCCCTGACGGTCAGCCTGGCGTTGGGGTCAAGCGCCTTGGTCGCGTGTGGAAATTCCGACAGCGCTGTTTCCACGAAGAAGGTGGACGCTGAATCGACGGTGCTTAGCGACGACATCGCAGCGTCGGAAAGTCTGATCGACAGTTCGGAAGCGGTTGTCGTTTCCTCGGCTGGCTCTGCTGAGCAGCGTAGGGCGGCAGGCATCGCGGTTGCTGCTGGTCTGCCGATGCTAGTGGCTGGTTCTGCCGAAGATGCGGAAGATGACACTACTGCCAAGAGCCCGAAGAAGGATGCTCGTGGCCGTGATACTGGCGCCGATATCGCCGATGTGGAAAAAGAGATTGACCGCCTGGGCGCAAAGACAGTCCTTACTGTGGGGGCAGTTGACCTGACTGGCGAAGAGGGCCGTCAGATCATTGCGGATCCGGGTACGACCGATGGCCTTAAGGAGCTCGTCGGTACCGAGTTTAAGGTTCTCAAGGAGACGGAGTCGAAGCCGACTCGCGCTGTCGTTGAGATGGATCCGGAGAAGCCAACTGTCGTCGAGGGCGATGCAACGAAGGATGGGGCAGCCAACCAAGAGGCTCAGGATCGCGCCAGCGATGGGCAGGACGACAAGGGACAGGAGAGCGTCACCCTGCCGAAGGGATCTCCGAAGGAGGTCAAGGACACATTGGCACTGGCCGCACCGGGTACCGGTTTGGCCTCCATTGCTACGGCCCGCGCCGCTGGCCTGAAGGTCAGTTGGTTGCCGGTGGGCGACGCGCGTGCTACCTCTGAGTCGATTTCCGCTGCTCGCGACGGCGAGTCCCTGATTGCTCTGGGTAAGGTTTTCGGCGATAAGGACAAGTTTGATCAGTCCATCGAGCTTGCCAAAGATGACAAGGTCAAGGAGCTGCCAGGTGGAGGCACACTGCTGTTCCCCGGTCGTCATCTGATTGCAACGTATGGTCACCCTGGTGTCGCTCCATTGGGTGTGATGGGTGAGGATGATCCGGAGGATGCCGTCGCACGTGCGAAGGACTACGTGAAGCAGTACGAGAAGTTCGCTGATGACCCGGTACTGCCGGCCTTCGAGATTATCGCTTCGGTCGCGCAGGCTGACCCGGGTCCACGCGGTGACTACTCCGAGCCAGCTCCGGTTGAGACTCTGAAGCCGTACGTCGAGGCCATGACCAAGGCCGGCGGCTACGTCATCATCGACCTGCAGCCGGGTAGTGCAGACTTCCTGGACCAGGCCAAGTTCTACGAAGAACTGCTGAAGATGCCAAACGTCGGTCTGGCGCTGGACCCGGAGTGGAAGATGGAACCGGGGCAGGTTCCGGCGACTCAGGTTGGTCACGTTAAGGCTGAAGAAGTCAACCGCGTTGCTGATTGGCTGGCTGAGCTGACTCGTAAGAACAACCTTCCGCAGAAGATGCTGATGCTGCACCAGTTCCAGCTACAGATGATTCGCGACCGCGAGACGCTGGATCTGTCGCACCCGGAGCTCGCATTCGTTCTGCATGCCGACGGCCATGGCACCGCGCAGGAGAAGTTTGAGACCTGGAACGTCATGTTGCAGGATTTGCAGCCGGAGATTTTCGAGGCGTGGAAGAACTTCATCGACGAGGATCAGCCGATGTTTACTCCTGAGGAGACCATGAACATCGAGCCGCGTCCGTGGTTGGTTACGTACCAGTAGGTTATAGACCAGCAGAAATAAAAATATAACGCGAAATATTTGCCGACTTGAATGTCGGGGGCAACGGCGCTTACTCCCTAAACAAAGGGTAGTAAGCGCCGTTTTGCTTAGGTAAGTCCCCCCGTGTCTCACCCCCAGAGTTTATGATGAGACGTAATGCGCGTGCACGCTTTAGTAGTTTTCTTAAGTGACACCGCACATACTGCATAAACTTTTCGAGACAAACCAGGAGATGCTTGTGAGCCAGAACGCTCGCCCCGTTGTCCTCATCGCCGACAAGCTGGCACAGTCCACTGTGGACGCATTGGGGGATTCCGTTGAGGTCCGTTGGGTAGATGGCCCGAACCGCGCTGAGCTCCTGGCTGCGGTTGGTGATGCTGACGCACTTCTCGTCCGCTCCGCTACCACCGTGGATCAGGAAGTCCTCGAGGCTGCTCCGAATCTGAAGATCGTCGGTCGCGCCGGCGTTGGCCTGGATAACGTCGACATCGATACCGCTACCAAGCGCGGCGTCATGGTTGTCAACGCTCCGACCTCTAATATTCACTCTGCATGTGAGCACGCAATCGCACTGCTGCTGGCCACCGCTCGCCAGTTGCCGGCTGCGGACGCGTCCCTGCGTGAGGGAGAGTGGAAGCGCTCTTCCTTCAAGGGTGTCGAAATCTTCGGCAAGACCGTCGGTATCGTCGGTTTCGGTCACATCGGCCAGCTGTTTGCGCAGCGTCTCGCTGCTTTCGAGACCAACATCATTGCGTACGATCCGTACGCGAACCCGGCTCGTGCTGCTCAGCTCGGTGTTGAGCTGGTTGAGCTGGAAGACCTGATGGCTCGCGCTGATTTCGTGACCATCCACCTGCCGAAGACCAAGGAAACCGCTGGCATGTTCGATGCTGAGCTCCTGGGCAAGGCCAAGAAGGGCCAGATCATCATCAACGCTGCCCGCGGCGGTCTCGTCGACGAGCAGGCGCTTGCCGACGCGATCAAGGCAGGCAACATCCGCGGTGCTGGCTTCGACGTATACGCGACCGAGCCGTGCACGGATTCCCCGCTGTTTGGTCTGCCGGAAACTGTTTGTGCTCCGCACCTGGGTGCCTCCACCGTTGAGGCTCAGGACCGTGCGGGTACCGATGTCGCTAAGTCCGTGCTGCTGGCACTGGCTGGCGAGTTCGTCCCGGATGCTGTCAACGTTTCCGGTGGCGCTGTCGGTGAAGAGGTGGCCCTGTGGCTCGAGCTGGCTCGTGAGCTGGGGCTGGTTGCTGGCGGTCTGCTCGAGGGCGCTCCGGCCGCTGTTGAGGTCACCGCTCGCGGTGAGCTGCACACTGAGGACGTTAACGTTCTGGGTATGGCAGCAATCCGTGGACTGTTCTCCCTCATGGTGGAAGAGCCGGTCACTTTCGTCAACGCTCCGCGTATCGCAGAAGAGCGTGGTGTGACCTTCACTGTCGAGACCGAGCCGGAGTCCGTCTCCCACCGCTCCGTTCTCGAAGTCAAGGTCATCGGTGCTGATGGCTCCACCGCTACCGTCGTTGGTGCTCTCACTGGCCTGAACCGCGTCGAGAAGATTGTCCGTATCAATGGCCGCGGCATCGACATGCGTGCTCAGGGCCGTAACCTCTTCCTGCTGTACAAGGACGTTCCGGGCGCTCTGGGTTGCGTTGCTACCACCCTGGGTGAGTCCGGCATCAACATCGAGGCTGCTGCTCTGTCTCCGCAGGAAGCAGATCAGACTGCCATCCTGGTGCTGCGCGTTTCCAAGGAGGTTCCGGAGGAGCTCGTCGAAAAGATTACCGAGGAGATCTCCGCTACCCACGCTCTGCAGCTTGAGCTGGACTAGTTCTGAGCGCCTAGACGTTTTAGAGCTAGTCTCTAGCGCAGCTTCTACTGCATGAAAAATCCCCTCCGCATGGAGGGGATTTTTGTTTCCCAGCTGATCTATGCAGCCGTAGCCCTACTGCCTAGCCCTTCATCGAGCCCTTCTCAATCATGTTGACGTGGAAGTCGAAAGCAGTACGCAGATCGTGCGGGGTAGACATGCCCGGAGCGGTCTTCAGCGCGCGCTCGTAGTACTCCTCCAGCAGTGGCTGGTACTCCGGGTGTGCAACGGAAATCAACTTCGCCACGCGGTCACGTGGTGCCAGGCCACGCAGGTCAGCGAATCCACGCTCGGTGATGATGACCATGGCGTCGTGCTCGGTGTGGTCAATGTGCGAAGCGAACGGAACGATAGTCGAAATCGCACCGTCCTTCGCCAGCGACGGCGAGATGAACGAAGAAACGAAGGCGTTACGGGTGAAGTCACCGGAACCACCGATGCCGTTCATCATTCGGGAGCCGTTGATGTGGGTGGAGTTGACGTTGCCGTAGATGTCGGCCTCAATCATGCCGTTGGTGGCGATCAGGCCGACGCGACGGACAACCTCCGGGTGGTTAGAAATCTGCTGCGGGCGCAGAATGATGTTCTCGCGGTAGCGAGCAGCCTCGTTGTTCATACGCTCGGCAGCTTCCGGAGACAGGGAGAAGGAGGTAGCCGAAGCGACGGTCATCTTACCTGCGTCAATCAGGTCAATCATGCCGTCCTGAATAACCTCGGTGTAGGCCTTGATGTTCTCAAACTTGGAGTCCAACAGACCCGCCATCACGGCGTTCGGAACGTTACCGACGCCCGACTGCATGATGTACTGGTCGTAAGCCAGGCGACCCGCGCGAACTTCGCCCTCGAGGAAGTCGAGGAAGTGGCCGGCAATGGCCTTCGAGGTCTCATCCAACGGCTTGAACGGGGAGTTGCGGTCCGGCGCGTTGGTCTCGACAACTGCGACAACCTTGTCCAGGTTGATGTCGATGTAAGGGGTGCCAATGCGGTCACCCGGAGCGTTGATCGGCACCGGCGTGCGGTTAGGCAGGTGCTGAATGCGGTAGATGTCGTGCATGCCCTCGAGTTCCTCGGACTGCCACGAGTTGACCTCAATGATGATCTTGTCAGCGTTGTCCATCCACTCGACGTTGTTGCCAACGCTTGACGACGGAACGAGGTGTCCATCTTCCGTAATACGAGTGACCTCAACAATTGCGGCGTCAATCGGCAGGAAGCCCTGCTCGATGTACAGCGCGGAGTGGGAGAGATGGATGTCCTGGTACTTCGCCTTGCCCGAGTTGATGGACTTACGCAGTGCCGGATCGCCCTGGTACGGCATGCGGTAGCGGATGATGTCAGCTTCTGCCATCACGCCGTCACAGTCCGGGGCAGTGGAAGCGCCAGTGTAGATGTCGACAGCGAACTCTTCACCCTTGGCGTGGAGTTCCTTGCCGCGGTTTGCCAGCGCAGTCGGCAGAGCCTTCGGGTAGCCAGCACCGGTGAAGCCAGAGATGCCGAGGGCATCACCATGATTGATAAACTGTGCAGCCTCGTCGGCGGTCATTACCTTGCCGCGCAAACCGGCATGTGCGATGCGATCAGACATGTCATCTCCTAGATAGACTGTTCGACTTTAGTTTTGTCGCCTAACCTAGCATGCGCTAACAGTGTGTTGCCACACCCGCAGGTTGAGAAGTGATTTATGACACTCTGATCGCTTCAGCGGGTCGTTTATCGGCGCTCTTCCAGGGGCTTTGTTACAGCAATTCCCGCACTTCTTCGTCGGTCAGCATGGCATCCTCGAACGCTTGCAGTGTGGCCTCTGGGTTAAATTTCACACCGATGAGTACGACCTCATTGGATGGTGGGACATCGGTCTGCGCCCACATGACGGCAGGGGTGATTTTCAGGTTCGGCCCCGCCTGACTCCACACGTGGGCGACTTCGAGGCGGTCGGAAATCCAGCAGTGCCCCTTGGATCGTACGAGCCCCTTTGTGCCGCGGAGAGCCTTGATTAGTCGTTCGCGGTCGAAGGGTCGATTGCCTCGGAAAACAACCGAAGAAATGCCGTATTCTTCAGTCTCCGGCGTGTGGGGATTCGCAAGTTCTTCTGCATATCCGTGGAAAGTGGCCGCGGTACCTTCGTCGTAAAGCGATGCGTCGAGAATGGCAGAGGTGGCGATTTCGCCGTTAGTCACGCGGACGATGCGTGCGCGGGGGTTCATTGCGCGGATCGTTTCCTCGGTACCGCCGGTGAGCTTTTCGCCGGCGAGGTCGGATTTGGTGATGAGGATGAGATCGGCGAATTCCACCTGGTCGACGAGGAGGTCGGCGACCGTGCGTTCGTCGTCAGGCAGTGCGCGTCCCTGGCGGAGACTGTCGAGGAATGTAGAGGCGTCGACGAGCGTGACCATCGTGTCGATGGGGGCGATGTCGGCGAGGCGACGGCCGTCGTCGAATTCCCACTCGAAGGTAGCGGCGACTGGCATGGGCTCGGAGATGCCGGTGGATTCGATGACGATGTGCTCGAACTTGCCGCTGCGCGCGAGCTTGCCGACGTTTTCAACGAGGTCATCTCGCAGCGTGCAGCAGATGCAGCCGTTGGACATTTCGATGAAACGGTCCTCGCCGCGCTCGAGATATGTGCCTTGCTCGATGAGGGCGGCGTCGACGTTGACTTCCGAGAAGTCGTTGACGATGACCGCGATTTTGCGCCCCTGTGAGTTTGCCAGGAGGTTGTTGAGGAGGGTGGTCTTGCCGGCGCCCAGGAATCCGGACAGGACGGTGACGGGAGTGGTCTCGGTGGTGCTATCAGAAAATTCGGTAGAAGTCACCCGACAAGATTAGCGTACTGAAAATGATTATCAATAACTACTGCGCGAATTGAGCTAGGCGAGGGGTCGTAAATGTGTCGTACGGCTTATTGTCAGACAGTTGTGACGTAGGGCATAAAACGGTGTTGTAGTCGGCTTTAGTGTCGCGTGAAGTGTGCCTAAAATGGGGGCGCTTTCGGGCATCTGAATGAAAGGCACTAACCGCTTCGTTGATAGGGTTGGGGGTGTGCTTTGGTGTTCGAGGCACTACCCCCGATAGTCGCGTTGGGGGATATAGAAAGGTGAATTCATGTCAGATCGTATTGCCCATGCTGGTCTCAAATCCAAGGTGATGACCGCGCAGGAGGCGGCGCAGTTCATTAACCACGGAGACATGGTGGGCTTTGCCGGATTTACCGGTGCTGGCTACCCGAAGGTTGTCCCGCCGGCTCTCGCTGAGCGCATGGAGGCCGCTCACGAGCGTGGCGACGAGTTCAAGATTAAGGTCTTGACCGGCGCGTCTACCGCTCCGGAACTTGATGGTGCGCTGGCGAAGGCCAATGGTGTTGAGTGGCGTATGCCGTACCAGTCCGACCCGGGAATGCGTAACCGTATTAATGCAGGCGATGCCTTCTATAGTGATATTCACCTGTCGCACTCTGGCCCGATGACTGAGCAGGGCTTCTTTGGCCCGGTCAATGTTGCTGTGGTCGAAGCTGTTCGCATTAAGGCCGATGGATCCCTGATTCTTTCCTCTTCGGTTGGTAACAGCATTTCTTACTTGAATGCTGCAGAGAAGATCATTATTGAGGTCAACTCCTGGCAGTCCGAGGATCTCGAGGGTATGCACGACATCTACAGTGTTGGGCTGCCTCCGAACCGTAAGGAGATTCCGATTGTGAACCCGGGGGACCGCATCGGCACTCCGGATGTTCAGATCGATGTCGATAAGGTTGTCGCTGTCGTCGAGACGAACGCCGAGGACCGTAACTCGCCGTTCAAGCCGCTGGACGATGACTCTAAGGCCATTGCCGGCTACCTGCTCGACTTCCTCGATGGGGAGGTCAAGGCCGGTCGTCTG
This sequence comes from Corynebacterium sp. c8Ua_99, assembly GCF_039907185.1. Lineage (NCBI taxonomy): Bacteria > Bacillati > Actinomycetota > Actinomycetes > Mycobacteriales > Corynebacteriaceae > Corynebacterium > Corynebacterium sp. c8Ua_99. The sequence goes on along the minus strand of NZ_JASBOG010000001.1, from coordinate 185,821 downwards.
CCGGAGAACCTGCTGCCGATGCAGTCGGGTGTCGGTAACATTCCGAACGCTGTGCTCGCAGGCCTGCTCGACTCCAAGTATGAGAACCTGACCTCCTTCACTGAGGTTATCCAGGACGGCATGGTCGACCTGATGGATGCTGGCAAGCTGACCGTGGCTTCCGGTACCGCATTCTCGCTGTCCCCGGAGTACGCAGCTCGTATGAATGAGAATGCTGCTGACTACCGCGAGAAGATTGTTCTGCGTCCGCAGGACATCTCCAACAACCCGGGTCTGGTCCGCCGCATGGGGCTGATTACCACCAACGGCATGATTGAGGCTGACATCTACGGCAACGTCAACTCCACTCACGTGGCTGGCTCCCGCATGATGAACGGCATTGGCGGTTCCGGTGACTTCACCCGAAACGCCTACATCTCTACGTTTGTGTCCCCGTCGCTGGCTAAGAATGGCGACATTTCCGCAATCGTGCCGATGGTCTCTCACGTTGACCACACTGAGCATGACGTGATGGTCATCATCACTGAGCAGGGTCTGGCTGACCTCCGTGGGCTGGCGCCGCGTCAGCGTTCCCGTGTTGTCATTGAGAAGTGTGCGCACCCGATGTACAAGGAGGCGCTGCTCGAATACGTTGAGCGTGCTGAGAGGGTCACCCCGTACCTGCATACTCCGCATGACCTGGGTACTTCTTATGACTTCCACCGTCGTTTCCTCGAAAACGGTTCCATGAAGCCGGTCGACTAGGTTTCTAGTGCGGTTCCCGCTTTACGACGAAGTTTGCGTCGTAGGGCGGGATTTTCTTTCGGCTTTAGTTCGAAATAGTGTTCGAGTAATGTGGAGATTTTTGGGGTGCGCAGCGGTTTGAATCCGGGGTGGGGGATATGGTGTGGGCGAATTGATAAAGAACTGTTCGTTAGGGGACCTCGTTAGGGAGGGGACAGTGCAATGTCAGAGTTGGAATCGTGTGGGGAATTTCGGTTCAGCCATGAGGTGAGGGCTCATTCGCTCGCTGAAGTGATGCGCGAGATTAATCGTCTGGAGATGGTTATCGCTCAGCGGGTCGCACCACCAGATGATGGCGATGTCGAAGCTCATTTGGCTTATTGGTCGGTGGTGCTTGGAATCTCACGCGCCGAAGTGAACAAATATATGGAAATTGGCTACATGCTTGGACGTATGCCGCAACTAGCGGAAATGTGTCAGGAGCGCGGGCATTTGTCGATGAGGCATTTAGCAATGCTTGGTAAACATACCCGACCTGTAGCCGATGACAAGGTTGACGCAGTGGAGTCGGGTCTCGTGGACGTCGTTAAGCCTAGGCGCGACGGGGAGGCACTCCGTGGCGTGCGTGCGATGGCAACGCGGGTGCAGCGAGTGATTGGTGAGTGTGCTCCGGAAGTGCGGCCACGTGATGTGGATGTCGCTGGGTTGCAGGCTGATAGGGTCCTGGCCCGGAATGTGGAGGCGACCGTAGATGCTGCAATTGATGCGGCGGCATACCAGGTCGAGGCGGATGGAGGGTCGGCGGATAATCCCGTGGAGTCGGAGGAGGTACGGGAGGTTCAAGCTGCGGCTCTCGACTACTTCGGCGATCGTATGACGGCTAAGGAGTTTATCGCAGTTGATGAACATGGTGACGCTGGAGTTACGACACTGACTACTGTACTCGAGCGGCATCATGCAGTGGAAGCCCTTGCAATTATCGACGCAGTGGCTAAGAAGATGAAAGTGAGTCGCGCGGCAGCTTTCATGCATGCGTTACGCGGTACTTGTGAGGTGGAGGTGAATCTGGAACTCTTCCGAGTGCTCTCTCCCGGGGAGGATGGCGAACCGGAAAACACTCCAGTGTGGCTCGCTGGCGCAGGTTGGCTTTCTTCGCTGGTGGCCGAGTCTTGGCTGAAGCGGGTATCGACATTGCGGGTGCTGGGGGATAGTGCGGTTGAGGGGTATCGGCCCTCCGAGTCTCAGCGTGCATTCGTGCGTGCCCGTGACGGTGTGTGTAGTTTTCCTGGATGCGATGTCCCCGCGGAAAAGTGCGATATCGACCATATTGTGGAATTTGATCACAGCCTTTCCGGTGGTGAGCGGCAAAAGGAAGGGGTCACGCACACAGATAATCTCCATTGTCTCTGTCGAAGGCACCACAACCTCAAAACTGCCGGTATGTGGCGAGTTGTTCGAGGTGATGATGGGATCGAAGCTTGGACGTTCCTCTCTTGTGATGAAGGGCCGTTTGCGCAGTCGGAGAAAGAGCACACTGGGCATGGTCGTTACACCTTTGCCTCGCAGACTGAAAAGAAGACCGCTGCGCTGGCTGAGCACAATGAGAAACGTCGCAAATTGCATGACAGTCTCCGCGGCCTAGTGGATAAGGTGCGGCGGGATTTGGAAAAGGAGAGAGCAGTAGGCGGGGTGGATTGTGAAAACGATGGAGATGTTAAAAATCGCGCAGACAGTGACGGGGAGTGAGCGCTAGGTTCTGCTACACTCATTTGTGTCCATATAGTGAGAAGGGTATCTCAAAAATGACTGAGGTAGGAAAGCTGAAGATCGCCGTCATCCCGGGTGATGGCATCGGCACGGAAGTTACGGCAGAGGCGCTGAAGGTGCTCAAGGCTGCTATCGGCGAGTTCGACACTACCGAGTACGACCTCGGCTCGCGTCGCTACTTGCGCAATGGCGAACTGCTTACCGACGCTGACCTTGACTCCCTGCGTGAGCACGACGCAATCCTGCTCGGTGCCATCGGTGACCCGGCGAACGTACCTCCGGGTGTTCTCGAGCGCGGCCTGCTGCTGAAAATGCGCTTCGCGCTGGATCACCATGTCAACCTGCGTCCTTCCAAGCTCTTCCCGGGTGTCGAGTCACCGCTGAAGAACCCGGGCGAAATTGATTTCGTGGTCGTCCGCGAGGGAACCGAAGGTGCCTACACAGGTAACGGCGGTGCAATTCGCGTTGGCACGCCACACGAGGTTGCCAACGAGACCTCCGTCAATACCCGCTTCGGTGCTGAGCGCGTCGTCCGCTATGCCTTCGAGCTGGCTATGACCCGTCGTAAGAAGCTGACCCTTGTCCACAAGACCAATGTGTTGGTGCACGGTGGCGGTATGTGGCAGCGCACGGTCGATGAGGTCGCTAAGGAATACCCAGAGGTAGATGTCGATTACTCGCATATCGACGCTGCGACGATCTACCTCGTCACTAATCCTTCGCGTTTCGACGTCATCGTCACCGACAACCTCTTTGGCGACATCATTACTGATGAGGCTGGTGCAGTGTCGGGCGGTATCGGCCTGGCGGCGTCCGGCAACATTGACGCCTCCAATGCCAACCCGTCCATGTTCGAGCCCGTTCACGGCTCCGCGCCAGACATTGCTGGCAAGGGGATCGCGGACCCGACGGCAGCCATTCTGTCGGGTGCCATGATGCTGCGCCACCTGGGTCGTGAGGAAGACGCCCAGCGCATCGAGGCTGCTGTGGAAGCTGACATGGCTACTCGCGGTAGTGGCCCGATCAAGACCGCTGAGGTTGGCGACCGCATTGCTGCTGCTTTGAAGTAGCGCAGTAAAAAATAGGGGGGGGAGAGGGCTAGGCAATCACAGTTTTGCCATCGACGGTAGTGATGTGAGTCTTACCGTCGGCGGTGTGCTCGATGAAGTCCGACGCATGTCCGACCTGGCGAAGTACATCGATGATGGTGTCAAGGGGGTATGGGGATGAGCTTCCTGCGCCGTTATCGGAATCATCCCCTCCCAGTCCTGCCACTAGCGCATCCCTCGTAATCTCCGCATGTCCCAGGTGCTGAGCCGCCTCGTGGAAGACATGCACAATCACGCCTTCGATGCTGCCGCACCACCAACGGTCCTTATCGGTAGGAATAACAGCAGGAGCACCAGCGCGGTCCACGCCTTGCAACTCCACCAGCGCGGATTCAATGGCCGCGCGGTCACGGTGGTAAATCTCCAGCCCTTCCGAAACACTGCAATGAGCAGAAAACTCCCCATCGCGATCACGGACATAATCACGCCCAAGGCAGACGCGCTCGAGCCAGTACCTCGCGGATCCGGTCACATGTCGTAACAGCACGGCCAGGGAGTTAATGGCTGGGATGGGGAGGGTTGCGTTGAAGGTGTCGTCGTCAAGCGTCGCGACGAGTGCCGCGAGCTTGTCCATCCTGCCGAGGATGTGGGCGTCGAGCGGCCATTCGGGATTTATTGAAGCGCTGTGTGTGGAATTGGTCATAAGGTCGAGTATTCCCGCAAATCAGTCCTATTGGGAGCAAAAATAGGGGATAATTGACCCCATGACCGTCGAGCTTGCGGAAATCGCAGACTTCCTCAGCCATACTCGCCCCTTTTCGGACCTCAACGATGAAGAGCGCGCGACCATTCCACCGCTTTTGACCATGCGGTATGCGCGTCGCGGCACTGAGGTTATCCGGGCGGGTGCGGATAATAACAGTTGTTTCATTATCCGCTCGGGCATGGTGGATCTCTTTGATCCAGCGGGCACGCTGTTGGACAGGCGCGATGTGGGCGATCACTTCGGCTATTCGACGCTTCTCAGCAGTGACCCCTCGCTGTACACGATGACGGCAGTGGAGGACTGCGTATTCCTGGTGATCTCCAAGGAGGTCTTTGACCAGCTCAATGACCAGTTCGTAGAGGTCCGGCGCTATTACGGCGGTGAGAACGCGCGCATTCGCGCAGTGGCATCGAAGCTGCGGAGTACTGCGGCATCGGAGTCATTGCGCACACGGGTTGCGGACCTGATGGAAACATCGCTGGTTACTTGCAGCGCTGATGCGACAGTACAAGAGGCGGCGCAGATTATGACGGAGCGGAATGTCTCCAGTTTGCTCGTAATGGAGTCTGCAGGCGCCAACCAGAGCCCGCTCGTCGGCATCATCACTGACCGTGACCTCCGTCGTCGAGTGCTGGCAGAAGCCAAGCCGGCGGAGAGTCTCGTAAGCGAAGTGATGACCGGGAACCCGGAAACCATCAGTCCCGACCTGCTGGTCTTCGAGGCCATGCTGCTGATGGCCGAGCGCGGTTACCATCATCTGCCGGTGCACGATGGGACGCGGGTGGTCGGCATGATTGTCATTGGCGACCTCCTGCGCAGTCTGCACACCGATCCCGTGTACGCGACGGCGACGCTGTCGCGAAAGAGCGATATCTCCGAGATTGCGGAGATTGCTCAGAACGCACGGCGAATCGTCGGCCGCTTCATTGACCGAGGTGATTCGGGGGAGGAGGTCGCCAAGCTGCTGACCGCCGTGGCCGATGCTGTCACCCGACGCCTGGTGGCGCTTGCGGAGGAAAAGCTTGGGCCGCCACCGGTTAGCTATGCCTTTGCAGTACTGGGCTCGCATGGGCGCGGAGAGATGGGGCTCGCGTCCGATCAGGACAATGCGCTGGTCCTCGCCGACGATTACGACGCCGACGCTCATGCTGACTATTTCGCCGCGCTTAGCGACGAGATTTGCACCAACCTCGACCGAGTCGGTTATCCGCTCTGTCCAGGGGACATGATGGCCAGCAATCCTGCGTGGCGGATGACCAAGTCGCAGTGGCTGCGCACTTTCCACGGGTGGATTACGGCACCGGAGGCAGAGGCCCTGTTACATGCACAGACCTTCTTCGACATGCGTGGGGTAGCGGGCGACGTGCAACTGGTAGAGAGCCTTCGTGCGGCCTACCTGCCGCTGGCTCAGGGGTCGCAGCGCCTGCATGCGCACTTGGCCAAGCTCGCGGCCTGGCGGGAGCCGCCGCTCGGCTTCTTCCGGGGCCTAGTGCTGGAAAAGGGCGGCGATCACGCAGAGACCCTGGACATCAAGAAGGGGGGAACTGCTGCTGTGGTGCAGATGGCGCGGCTATTTACTGTGGCAGCTGGCCTGCCGCAGCTGTCGACGCGTGAACGCTTGGCGGCTAGTGCAGGTGCCGGAAGCGTGAGCCGCCAGGGTGCGCAGGATCTGGCGGATGCGTTCGAGTTCCTGTGCACGGTGCAGCTTCATCACCAGCAGGCCCAGTTCAACGCTGGCGAGCAGCCGAATAACCACATCTACCCGAAGCGTCTCTCCAGCCTGGAACGCGAGCACCTGCGCGATGCGTTTGGAGTTATCCGCAAGTTGCAGCAGAGTCTCGGGGCGAAGTATCCCATCCGGGCGATGTCGTGAGCGCGCAATGTTGAAGTTTTTCAAACCCCGCAAGAAACTCTTGGACGCACCTATCCGCGACAATGCTTGGCTCGCGGTCGATGTGGAAACCACCGGTCTGGATCCTTCCAAGGATCAGCTGCTTTCCATCGGTTGGGTTGCCGTCGAAGGCCGCGACATCGTACTGGAAGAATCGGGACACCTTCTCATTCGCCCAGAGCGCGAGGAGGTGAGCGTCGGCGAGTCGGCGACGGTGCATGGGCTTACCGACGACATGGTCGCAACCGGGGTAGAGGCAGAGGTGGCCGTCGGCAAGCTGTTAGAAGCTCTACGGGGACGGAAGTTGCTGGCGCACTACGCGCGGATGGAAGTTGGGTTCTTAGATCCGTTGTGCCGGAAGTACTTCGATGCGCGCTTTGATGTGCCGGTGGCGGACACTATGACACGCGAGTACGACGCGATTCTGCGAGCCAACCGCGAGCCGGTCCGTGATGAGCTGCGGTTGTGGTCACTGTGCGACAAGTACGGCATTCCCCGTTTTAAGGCCCATCACGCGTTCAACGATGCGCTGGCCTGTGCGCTGGTGTGGCTTGCGCAGGAATCCCGCGGAGTTTAGAGCGCAGAGTATAGAGAGTGGGGGTCGTTGCATAATTATCGCAATGTGACGTGTACCCTATTTTTATGCGTATTGCTCGAATCGCCCACCCAGAGGGCATGTGCTTCGCGCTCGTTGAGGGCGAAGGCAATGAAGTTACTTTGCACGAAATCGAAGGCCACCCTTTCGGTCAGCTGAATAAGACAGGCCGTTCCTGGCCGCTTGCCGACGTACGTCTGCTCGCCCCAATGCTGCCGTCGAAGGTCATCGCTATTGGTCGTAACTACGCTGACCACGTCGCCGAGGTGTTCAAGAAGTCGGCAGAATCGCTGCCGCCGACGATGTTCATTAAGCCGCCGACGGCCGTCATTGGCCCGGAAGCGCCGATTCGCATTCCGGATTTCGCCACCAACGTCGAGTTTGAGGGCGAGCTGGCACTGGTTATTGGTAAGCCGTGCAAGAACGTCAAGAAGGAAAACGCTCACGATGTGATCTTCGGATACACCATCGTCAATGATGTTTCTTCCCGTGACCTGCAGTTTGCCGATGGTCAGTGGGCGCGCGCAAAGGGCATCGATACCTTCTGCCCGCTTGGTCCGTGGATCCAGACGGAGCTGGACTACAACGAGCTGCCAATCAAGGCACACCTGACTCACGAGGGTGTTACCGAGACCAAGCAGGACTCCAACTCCAACCAGATGATTATGTCCATCCCGGAAATCATCGAGTTCATCACTGCCTCGATTACGCTGCTGCCGGGTGATGTCATCTGCACCGGCTCCCCGGCCGGTACCGCTGCGATGTTCCCGGGTGACCGCATCGAGATTGAGATCCCGGGTATCGGCAAGCTGGCCAACCCGGTGGAGCGGGCTTAAGCTGCTAGGGCTTACGCGCCCTGGCTTAAGCGCCCTTAACTCCAAAAGCGCGGAGCACAGTGCCCATCTTGGCGCTGGTCTCCGTGACTTCTTCTTCTGGGTCGGAGTGCGACACAATGCCGCCTCCGGCCCATAGCCGTGCCACGGACCCCTCAGTGTCGATCTCGGCACAGCGAATGGAGACCACGAACTCGCCGTCGCCATTCTCATCGCACCAGCCGACAGCGCCCGAGTAGAAGCCGCGGTTGGTCTCTACGGCCTGAATAACGCCGAAGGCGGATTCCGTCGGCGTGCCACAAATGGCTGGTGTCGGGTGCACCACCAGCGCCAAATCCAGCGCGGACAGCGACGGATCCTTCAACCGACCGCGGATATGCGTGGCCAAGTGCCACATCTCGGCGGTGCTCATCAGCTCGGGGCTGTCCGGAACATCCAGCGAACTGCACAGTGGCGCCAAGTTGTCGGCGATGTCGTCGACGACGAAGGCATGCTCGTCCAGGTTCTTGCGCGAGTCCGCTAAACGACGAGCCGACGCCCGGTCCACCTCTTCATTCCGGGACCTCGGCAGCGACCCGGCCAAGGGAAACGCCTCAACGATGTCGCCCGTACGGCGGACCAGCATCTCCGGGGAGGAACCGATGAGCAACTTGCCCTCATAATCGGAACCGGCGGGGGAGAGATCCACGACAAAGCCATCGCGGTTGGGGGATCCGTCGATAAGCCGCGATGCGAGTAGGAGCGGGTCAATCGGGGGATCGATTTCGAGTTCCACAGCGCGCGCGAGCACGACCTTTTCCAGCGCCGAGTACTCGATTGTGCGGATGGCTGCGGCGATGCGCTCAGCGTGCTCGTCGAGCGGGGGATCGTAAGCGACGATGTTGGCGTGGGGCTTCGGTGCGTTCCAACGGTAGTGCGCGGGTGGCTCCAGCGGCTGCGAGGAGCGGATGACTTCCCGGGGAACGGTCAGGGCGGCGGGCTTGTCCAAGTCGAAGGGCAATGCGCCGACCACCATCTTGTGAATGCCCGAGTGCAGTCCCTCGGCCGCAAGCCAGGGGTCGGAAAGCTGCTCCTCAATGCCTTGCGTGCGGATGGAGCCGTGTGCCCGGGAGAGCAAAAAGTCCGGAGCGGTAGTTGGGCGGGACGTATCCCAGCGCGTCGAACGCTTCGGAGTCGCTGCAGGCTCGTTCGACGGGTGAGAATTCTCCTGCTTTTCTTCCTCGTTTCCGCCGCCCAGAGAGGGGTGGTTTTCCATGGACATAGCCCTAACCCGCCTCCTCAATCTAAACCCAGTTGTGCTCCAGTTTAAGGGGCAGGCTAACCCCTACCCAAAAAGGGCATACCCGCAGCGGTAATCGTCAGCTGATCAATGACTGCACTCGCCGGCAGATTCGCGGCGTAGAGGAAGGTCTCCGCAGCCTGCTTGGCATCGAACATTGGCTCGCTGCCTGTGAACGTCCCCAACAGGTCAGTCTGCGCATTGCCAATGTCAATGCGCGTTGCCGTAATGCCATACTCGCGTCCGTCCAGGGCAAGCACATGGGTCATTCCGGCAAGCGCGCTTTTCGACGTCGCGTACGCCGCCGTATGGGCTCTCGGCACCTGCGCCGCGATAGAGCAGTTGACCAGGATTCGGCCGCCTGCTTGGTCCGCCTTCCCATCACGCCCCGGCTTCATCCGAGCGAACGCCTCGCGTGCGCATAGGTACGAGCCGACCACATTCGTATCGATGACCGCGCGAAAGTCCTCAATGTCGGTCTCTCCGAACTCTGCGGGCGTGCCGGGCAGCCCCGCATTGAGTACCGCAACATCAATGGTTCCCGTAGCCACCTGCGCGTCCTCAAACATCGCACGGACCTGCTCGGGGTCAGTGATGTCACACTTGGAGTAAGTGATGTTGTCCGCTTCGGCGGCAACGGCCTCGAGCGCGTCGATACGCCTGCCGCAGATATGCACGTGCCAGCCATCGGCGGCGAAAGCCAGAGCAATTTCGCGACCAATGCCCGCGCCGCCACCAGTTACTACTACCGTTTTGGTCATGAGCACTATTATTAACTGTTCTACGGTCTACGCACACATGTCCCCGCACGACGCCGTCAACGCCGCGCGTGACGACGGCTACGCGGCCGTGGAATTCTGGTGGCCATTTGACCTCGCAGTGCCCGCACCCGATGAGGTTTCCGCTTTTTGTGACCTCTTTGACGACAGCCTCGGTCTTTATGCCATGAATCTGTGGGGAGGGGACATGGCAGCGGGGCAGCGAGGAGTGCTCGATACGGATGGGCTGCCCGCGGGGCATCTGGAGGCAGTGAGCCAGATTGCGCGGGCGACTGGGCTGAAATGCTCGAACGTGCTGCTGGGGCGCTCGGGGGAGCTAACGAACTTGCAGGTGCAAAGGCTGACTGAGATTACCGCGCAGCTGGAGCTCAGCGGAGTTCGCGCATTGATTGAGCCACTGTCCGGGATGAGCGATTATCCCATTACAGATCCCTGGCAAGCCGACGAGCTAGCGCAACAGACTGGTGCTGGTGTGCTCGCGGACTTTTACCATTTTGCGGCTAATGGAGTCGACGTGGATGCCTGGCTCACTGATGTGGAGACCGGAAGAGTGAGCCTGCCGGCGCACGTCCAGATTGCCGATTTCCCAGGCCGCGGCGCGCCGGGCACCGGTGAGGCGCCACTGCGCAGCTGGGTTGAGCGGCTGCGCGCCGCAGGATATGCAGGCGAAGTGGCTGGGGAGTGGACTCTGTAACCCTATGCAAACCCTATGCATGCCTGCAGGTGGGAGGGCGGGTATCGTGGGAAAGCATGTCAGATGTTCGCGTACGCTTTTGCCCGTCGCCAACCGGTACCCCGCACGTTGGCCTCATCCGCACTGCCCTGTTCAACTGGGCATATGCCCGTCACACTGGTGGCAAGCTGGTCTTCCGCATCGAAGATACCGATGCCGCTCGCGACTCCGAAGAGTCTTATCAGGCAATCATCGAGGCCCTGAATTGGCTCGGTATTGACTGGGACGAGGGCATCGATGTCGGCGGTCCGCACGGCCCGTACCGCCAGTCGCAGCGCAAGGACATCTACGCCGATGTATTGCAGCGTCTCATTGACGCCGGTGAAGCGTACGAGGCCTTTTCCACCGCTGAAGAGGTTGAGGAGCGCCACAAGGCCGCCGGCCGTGACCCGAAGCTGGGCTACGACAACTATGACCGCAACCTCACCGAGGAGCAGAAGGAAGCCTTCCGTGCAGAGGGGCGCAAGCCGGTGATTCGCCTGCGTATGCCGGACGAGGACATTGTCTTCGATGACCTCGTTCGCGGTCGTATCGAGTTCAAGGCCGGCCTGGTTCCGGACTTCGTTATTGCCCGCTCCAACGGTGAACCGCTCTACACCCTGGTTAACCCGGTCGATGACGCTCTGATGGAGATTACTCACGTCCTGCGTGGTGAGGACCTGCTGCCATCGACGCCGCGCCAGATCGCTCTCTACGAGTCGCTGAAGCGCATCGGTGTCGCCAAGTTCACCCCGGAGTTCGGTCACCTGCCGTTCGTTATGGGCGAGGGTAATAAGAAGCTGTCCAAGCGTGACCCGCAGTCCAATCTCTTCATCCACCGCGATAACGGTTTCATCCGCGAGGGTCTGCTGAACTACCTGGCACTGCTGGGGTGGTCTATGGACGGCGACCAGGACATCTTCACGATGGACGAGATGGTCAAGGCCTTCGATATCCACGATGTGCTGTCCAACCCGGCTCGCTTCGATCAGAAGAAGGCCGACGCTATCAACGCGGACCACATCCGCATGCTCGATCCGAAGGACTTCGAGCAGCGTCTGCGCACGTACCTGGAAAGCCACTTTGACTTCCCGGCCGACTACCCGGCGGATAAGTTCGCTTTCCTGGCAACGCTGCTGCAGACCCGTGTGAAGACGCTTTCCGACGCCTGGGACCTCTCGAAGTTCCTGGTTGTGGAAGAGGACGGGTTCACCTTCGATGAGCGCTCGGCACGCCGTAACTTCAAGGAAGACGCCGTCGCTGTCCTGGAGGCCACCATTGCAGCTGTGGAGCCGCTCAGCGAAGAGGACTTCGTCACCGAGAAGCTTGAAGCTGCACTTCAGAAGGCCCTCATCGAGGACCTGGAGCTGAAGCCACGCAAGGCTTTTGGCCCGGTGCGCGTGGCCGTGACTGGCGCTCAGGTTTCGCCGCCGCTGTTCGAGTCCATGGAGCTGCTTGGTCGCAGCCGCAGCCTGGGCCGACTGCGCAAGGCGCTCGAGGTCACTCCTTTTACTGCTGCTCAGTAAAGAGCGCGAGCTGGGCTGAGCGAAGCAGGTTCGTGTAAGAGCCCGCTTCCTTGCCCACCTTCTGCGGGTCGCGGTTCAGCATATTCATGGAGGTTTCGCGGTAGTCCTTGACCAGCGACCCCATGTGGTTGTTGAAGAACTCGTGCCAGTCGGTTCCCCAGTGGACCGTGCCGTCCTCGTTTCGCTTGAGTAGTGCGGCAAAGGCGTACACGAGCGGGTAGATGAACCCGTCTGGAATCGCGTAGCCGATGGGCTGGCGGTAGAACTTCGAGTACTTCTGTGGAGTCTTGCCGGTCCGCGGATTCTTCTTATTGGCCTTGTCAACAGCATCAATGCCGCCGAATTTACCGCCGCTCTTGTTGTAGAGATCGGGTAGCTCTGCGTTGATGCGCTCGAAAATATCGATGAAGTCACGCGTGAGGTTCAATGCGCTGCGGACCTTCTCGTTGTAGAGAACGACCTCTTCGGTGCGCTCATTGATGCTTTCAGTGCTGGGCTTAGTGACCTCCGGTGAGCTCATGACATCCTCGAAGCGGTCAAGCAGCTTGGCCTTGCCGGAGTAGAGGCTGGTGGGGGTCGGTGCTTCAATCTGCTTGCCGTCGGCATCCTTCGGCAGGTCAATACAAGACAGTGGAATCCACGCCATAGCGATGACATCGCCCACCTTTAGTCGACCAGTATCGTTGGTGCGCCACTGCACGTTGTCGCTAATTCCCTGAGGCAGGGCATGCTTCAGATCGTCAAAGTAGCCGGCGCGATTGAGCTTTGCTTCCGCCTTGAGCTCCGCATTGTTGTTGCGGGCGGCACAGATATCGAGCAGTGCATCGGAGAATTCCTGCACAGTGTCCTCGTCCCGAGCACCTGGCACGAGTACCTCTACCGGAACACGGGCATCGAGCTCGGTGAGGCTTTCGTCGGCAAGCAATTCCTCAATTTCTTCCGTACGCTCCGACCAGACCTCCTTCATTTCGGACCACGTCTTGATTTTGCGGCTAGGTGGTGGAGTGAGCTTGCCCAGAACGAACAGTGCGATAGCCAGCGAGTTGTGACCGCCGTCGAGGATGCCTTCGATGCGACGGTTGCTGAAGGTGAAGCGGTAGAGATTGTCTTCACTGGTGAACTGAGTGGAGGCCAGGAGCACACCCTTGGACTTGTAGGCGAAGAGCTCCGGCGTGGTGTCGATGGTTTCCATGATGGCATCGGTGATGCGGCCGGTGCGGGACACGCGTGGGTTGGCGTCGAGGTTGAGGGCCGAGATGATTTTTGCGAACTGACGGATAGTGACAGTGCCGATGACGCGACCGATGGTGCCGTTCATTTGCTCCGTGATGTCGGAGAACTCCAGCTCGAGCGTGATGGGGGCGGTTGTTGCCGTCGTTGTTGGGGAAGTCATGATGCCTGCCTTTCAGGTCTGGTTTTTTGGTGTGTGTCGGCTGTTTACCAGCCGCTTCACCACGAAGTGTCTCCTGAAGGGCGGATCAGCTTTGAGCTGCGATCGAATGGGCTTTCGATCTGGGACTGCGTTAGTTATATGCACTGCATTAGTTACGCATTAGTTATGCGCACTGCTGAGGTGGGCTGTGGGGAACTCGCGAATTTAAACGAGCCTTTGACCAGGTGATTTGCTCTTGTTGGCGCGAATTGGCTATATTATTCCTCGTTGCGTTCAGCAGCGATGGCCTATGGTGTAATTGGCAACACTACGGTTTCTGGTACCGTCATTCTAGGTTCGAGTCCTGGTAGGCCAGCAGTGAAGAAGTTCATTGTTGAATGTATTCACTAACTGCAAAGTTCTAAGCCCCGTTCGTCTAGCGGCCTAGGACGCCGCCCTCTCACGGCGGTAACACGGGTTCAAATCCCGTACGGGGTACAAAGGCAGCGTGAAAGCGCCAGTCTTTATTGGCCTATGGTGTAATTGGCAACACTACGGTTTCTGGTACCGTCATTCTAGGTTCGAGTCCTGGTAGGCCAGCGGAATTCGCTCACTCAGTTGAGTTGGATTCAGTTCTAAGCCCCGTTCGTCTAGCGGCCTAGGACGCCGCCCTCTCACGGCGGTAACACGGGTTCAAATCCCGTACGGGGTACAAAGTTACTCCCCAGTCAGTCGGCTGGGGAGTTTTTGTTTTTTAAGCATCGAGGCGACTATGACCAGGGGCGACTATGACCAGTGAACGTTTCGCACGACTGAAGCTTCTCCTAGGGGAGGAGGGGCTAGAAACGTTGGCTGAATCTACCGTCATGGTTGTCGGACTCGGAGGCGTGGGGTCGAGTTGTGCCGAAGCTCTCGCCCGAGGCGGCGTGGGCAACCTCATCTTGATCGACGGTGATGTCGTGGAGCCGAGCAATCTCAACCGTCAGGCGCTGGCTTTTGTCTCCACGATTGGCCGGGTCAAAGCCGAGGTTATGGAGGCGATGGTTGCCGATATCAACCCGGATTGTACGACCTATGCCCGTCAGATTTTTCTTACACGCGAAAACCTGGCGGAGGCCTTCGAGCAGTTCCCGCGTCCGGATTACATCATCGACGCTATCGACGATGTCACCGGCAAGATTGAGATCGCGCAGTGGTGCGCGGAAAATCGCATCCACCTCATTTCCGCTATGGGTGGCGGAAATAAGCTCGACCCAGCTCGGCTGACTTTCTCGAAAATCAATAAGACTAAGGTCTGTCCGCTGGCGAAGGTCGTCCGTCAGGTGTGTATCCGCCGACGCATTCGCGGTCTTGAGGTGCTGTACTCCTCTGAAGAACCAGTGCGAATTACAGATAAAGGCAGCGGCACCAAAGCGGAAACCCTCGGTACTATGAGCTACATACCGCCAATCATGGGGCAGATGCTGGCCGGAAAGGTCATTCGCCGTTTGCTCGGGTTCGAGGAAACCCCGCTGGCCCCGCGCATCGGCGGTCCGGCCGACGAAAACCAGCCACCAACGGAAAAATGATGCGGCTCATCGATACCCACTTTCACTACGACTTCCTGCCACAGGATTCGCGCGAGCGTTTTAAGGCTGATCTTGCACGGGAGGGTGTAGAGATTATCGCGCAGACGGTCCGGCCCTCCGGCTTTGTCGAGCTAGAGAGTGAAAGCTTGCCCATGGCCGCCGTGGGCTATCACCCGTGGTACATCGATGGCAACTATGAGCGAGAGCTCGAGATTTTTCGCGCGGCCCTCCCTCGCGCTCGCTTCATCGGCGAGATTGGCTTGGACTTCGCGCCCCGCAGGCTTGACGACGTTTCTGCCGAGACTCAAATCCATGTCTTTACCAGCATCCTGGATGCTGTCCAAGCCTCGAGCCTGTCACATATCCTGTCCATTCACACGGTTCGGAGTGCTGGTGTGGTGCTTGGCCTAATCGAACCACGTTTGGACACCAGCTCCAGCGTCGCACCAGGCGAGACCTTCGTGCCCATCTTTCACCGCTTCGGTGGCACTAGCGATGAACTGACGCGGCTGATCCGCGCCGGTGGTTATATCTCCGTCAACCCGCTCATGTTGCGGACAAAGCGCGGACGGGCCTATGTGTCGCAGGTGCCCGTCGATAGGCTCTTGCTGGAGACAGACCTTCCGCGCGAGCCTGGAAGCGGTGACGCGGTGGAAGCGGTCGCTGCAGAGGTAGTCGCTGCGTTGCGGGAAACTGTCGCCGAGGTTGCGGCCTTGCGAAAAATGGATGAAGCGGAGCTTGCAAACGAGCTGGCCAACAATGCGAAAACGCTAGGGATTTAATGCCTTAACCTGCGGATTTGCAGTTACTATCCACGTCTAGTGTATTGTTTAACAAGTCCGCAGCGCGCGGATGAAAAGTTCTAAGCCCCGTTCGTCTAGCGGCCTAGGACGCCGCCCTCTCACGGCGGTAACACGGGTTCAAATCCCGTACGGGGTACAAAGTGGCAGTTTCGCTTTTCTGACCTAGACAGTTCATGAAAACGGAATTTGCGACACGGGATCCCGATTCGGCTGAATGCGAATCGGGATTTTGCCTTTTCAAATGTCCTTCAACCCTATTCCATGACAATTACAGGGTTAGCAGCAAGAAACTCTTTTTCGCTGCTATTGGGGTGGGTGACAATAGAGGTATGGCTGCGAAAGAGCTAACCAGCAGACAGAAGAAGATTCTTGGATGGATCGTGGATGGTTGCGCCGGTGACCCTCCGCATGAATTTTATAAGAATACAGCGCGCATGCTAGAGGGGCACAAGTTAGTCAAGATTTCAGGTCACGGTGATAAGTGGAAGGCTGTAGCTACAAAACGTGGTGAGAGGGTTTACGCCGGTACCGAAGCGCTTGTAGTCAATAAGAAGCGGCGGAAGAACACGGCGGCGAAGGAGCCACCGGTACCCTCCACATTGAGAAAACCAAAACCAACGCCAAAACCCGACGAGCCTGAAGTTGATTTAACTCCTTACATGGCTCGAATACGCCATGGTATTGGAGAGTCAGACCTCGACGTTTTCACAATCGTGGCCTCGGCCGGTGAGATTCGCGACTTCTGGTTACCGGCGGCGGCGAAACTATCCCGTGATAGGTCTTGGTTGGAAGATGGCCACGTTTTTGACTACGCAGGAAGTACCTACGTATATGGCCAGGAGAAGCCCCGATTCAAGGCCGCTGTTATCTCTATTGAGCCAATGAAACTGGTTGGGTGGAGGGAGATTTTACGTGGCGATAAACGCGTGGCGAAATACAATAAGAAAGCTGTCGAAGCGTTTGGATACTACAAGAGGCAGTTTAGTTCCGATGTGCAATTGCGGATTAAGCGAGTTTTGCATGTGCTCTTCACAGAGATTGAACTGAACGGTGGCCGGATAGAACTAGAGACTTGGTACGACTCATGGTCTAAAGAGAAAGTGCTTCGTGCAGTTAAGCTCGGCTTTGATTTCGATCTTCAAGATCTCAAGTTCCGCGAGAGATATAACCGTGTGCAGCGTGAGCCAACACAAGATGAAATCGATTATCACAACCGTTGGCACGAGGGCGAAAAGATGAGGCGCTTCTGGGAAAAAATCCCGAATGGTCAACTTGTCCTTGAATTTCGAGGGATGTCCGCTCGTGATTCGAAGAAGAACTCAGAAGCGTTTGCCGACGGCATTGAGGCCTATTTCAAGTGGCATCAAATTCGAGAATTCTGGAAGAAGACAGATTATGAGATTGCGGGCAGAGAGAGGGCGCTCCGAGCGAAGCAATATGAGTTCGCTAAGCCAATCGCTGCGAAGACTGTCGCGAAGGATTTCTATTTCAACGCGTTGTATCAGCGCTCTCAGGAGTTAAAAAAGTTTGAAGCGGTGTGTTCCTATCTCGAATATGTGAAGCGAATTGAGCCTGACAGCCCGTGGATCTCGTGGGCTGAGAAGTATCTCGATACGTTCAATCCGAGAGACTGTATTACGATGCCGGATCCACCTGCGCTCGACATCAAGGCTCATGCCGGGCTCATTGAAAAGATTATTGATGCGCTTGGCAGGGATGAAAGCACGTGGGCTGACGCGTTCCCCGACGGTGAATTTCACGGATGATTTTTCTGTAGCACCGTGCATGTGAAGGTCAACTTACGAGTCCGTGGACTCACTACTCATTGCTGTCTTCAAATGAGCTGAGCTCAGCGAGGAGTACTTCTTGTCCGACCTTCGACTCTGAGATTGCAGCCGGTGCACGCATTTGCGCAGTATATTCTGAGCGCTGTCGAACTCTACACACTTGATGAACTAGCCTTCTGGCTGACCGAAACCGGCTTCATGCCACCGAAGTCCTGGAAGAAAACCCGCTGCAAAATCTGGTCGGGCTAGGCCGCAACTGCGCACTATTCGAATCAGCACGCACCTGAGCCTATCTCGAAATCCGCCACCACCTCGGCGACCCCGATGGGCTTGGTCTCGCTATCCAAACCGCAGCGCAATCCATGAACCAGAACTCTTCAGCGGACCACTTTCCACACGCGAAGTCGACCAGATTGCCCGATCTATCCACTGATGGATCGTCAACCGCTCACGCATGTGAGCAGACGGCTCAGCAATCTACGAAGAAACCTTTAGCACCATCCAAAGCGCACGAGGGAGAGAATCTCGTAGCAAACGTCAAGGAAGAAGAGCTGAAACCGACAAATGGATTGAGGCTGGCCATGAGTAGGGATCCAAGAAATAGATATCCGGGTTATCCACGAAAGGGGTGGTCAGTTCGGGAACTTGCTGAAAAACCGGAGTATTTACCCGTGCAATTTCTAATTGTACAAGCGAGCCAAGAGCGAGCTATCTCGCTCGAGCAGTTGAAAAACGCCAACGCGTACGCGAGCTACGTGCCAGGAGCCTAACCATCCGAGCGATAGCACAGGAAACTGGGTACTTCGTTGGCACAGTTCATAGATACGCGAGTGAAGAATCTCGCGTATAACGCGTATAACGTGCTTACGTAGTGATGAGTAACCAATCTCCATCGTTATTAGGGTCTGGGATGCACGTAACTGAGCCAAATGCATCGGTTACAAGCCAGTACCGAAACTTAGCCGTCTCACAGTCGTTCGCTGATAAGTGCACACTGATTACTCTTCCGTATAGGTCATTCCCGGCTAGAGTAGTGGCAGCCATGCCATTTGCTGTTTCGGCAGAAGGCGATGCCGCAGCAACTCCGCTTAGGCCAAAACACAGCGAAAAAAGGAAGCGATAGATGCAACTGCTATTCTCTTCATGCTTTTCCCTCAACTAGGTTCACCATTAAAGAAACACGAACTCTGGAGAGATGCAATGGCAAAATTTCCTCCTGAAACGGACTTGTCGCTCCACGATGTCATTGACATCCTGGAGTCAGTTCTCCGTGAAGAAGAGATAGACAATGCTCCAGCAGCAAAAGTATGGATAAAGTCTACCCTTCCAGAGCTAAGACGAGCTGAAGAAAAATGCGCTTCCATCTCGACTAATAGAGTTATCGTAAAAATTCTCGAAGCGATGGTTCTTATCGAGAGAAAATATGGGAAAAACCATAATCTTTCTTCACATGATGATCGTCTAGATCTGTCTTAAAAACGGCAAGAACCCAATTCCCGTTACCGTATATAGACATACGGATACCCAAAAAGTAACCCGCTTTCAGCATGAGTGTTTCCTCCGCTTCTACGAGAAGCAGAAGCACTTCGACTTTTATTTCCAACTCGCGATTGGGACAATGCCCCCGCTAGCTGGATAGGATTGCTGAGCACGGTAGGGGAACCAGACCTTCCGCATCAATATTTGAACCTCGCTGGTCACAGAACAGTTTCCGGGGTGTGTACTGAGGTAGCAAGATTTTGTAGACCGGGCTTGTGCCAAAACGAGCACGCCAAGTAGTTTGCAGTCATAAAATATTGGCATGAATTCGGCCAAGTCCTCCTACGTTCCGGAGCTGACCAGCATTCGAGCCATCGGTGCGTTCGGTGTCCTGCTTACGCATGCCGCGTTCTGGACTGGACATTACACGGACGATTGGTGGGGGGCGTCTCAACGGTCGATTCGAAATTGGCGTCACCATCTTCTTCGTGCTCAGTGCGTTTCTGCTCACAGGGCGTTGGCTCGGTTCGCCTGACGACGTCCCTGCGAATCGACCGGACTTGCGGAAGTACTTCACCAGTCGCGCGAAGAGAGTTCTGCCGGCCTACTGGATTGTGGTTACTGCGGCATTCCTCATTCATGCCGCAGATGACCCGCCACCATCGGGTGGGGGTTTGCAGGGCTGGCTGCGGTCGATGTCTTTTACTCAGACGCTCCAATTCGGCTGGATCCACCCGGGCTTGCCGCAGATGTGGTCGATGGTGGTGGAAGTCGGCTTCTACCTGGTGTTGCCACTGGTGGGACTTGGCATCTGGACGATTACTAAGGGGCGCCTGCGACCTGGCCCAACGTTGGCCATCATTATTGGTTTTGGTCTCATTGGCCCGGTCTGGACTGTGCTGTCGCATCAAGAAGAGCTGCTGCCGGTAGTGGCACGGCTGTGGCCGATGGCGTATTTCGACTGGTTCGCCATCGGTATGCTGCTGGCCTACGGGCGAAAAGTTGGCTGGCGCGTCAATTTGGCGGCCAGCTGGCTGATAGCGCTAGTCCTGTTTTTCCTATCCACAACCACCCACGTGGGGCCAGCAACCTTGGTGCCGGATGATGTCGACCAGGCGTTGTGGAAGACCACGCTGTATGGCCTGTCCGCTGGTGCATTCGTGGCCCCGATTGCGCTGGGTACGGAGGTCAGGTGGCTTCGTCATCCAGCCATGATTTGGTTGGGAGAGGTCTCATACGAGTTCTTCCTCGTCCACGTGCTGGTCATGGACTGGGTGATGACGTTGATGGGCTATCAGACCTTCCAAGGCTCGATGTTGGCAGTGGCAATCGTCACCGCTGCCTTTGCCCTGCCGCTGTCGTGGCTGCTGCGCCGCATCACTGATGTGCTTACGCGGCGACCGGGGCCTGCGAGCCCGTGGGCTACCTACCGATCGTCGTCGTCAAGCGGTCCGAGCTCAGCAACGAGCACTTCCTGCGCGACCTTCATCGCGGACAGTGCGGCCGGTGCGCCGCAGTAGCCGGAAGCGTGGACGATGGCTTCGGTGATCTCGGTGCGGGTCAGGCCGTTGGCGAGGGCACCCTTGATGTGGCCGCGCAATTCTTCGGTGGCGCGCAGAGCGACGAGCATTCCAATGTTGAGCAGGGAGCGATCACGCTTGGCCAGTCCTTCACGGCTCCAGACGGAGCCCCAGACGGTGGCGGTGATGTGCTTCTGCAGGGTCTCTCCGTCGGAGCCGGCGTTGCGAGAGAGGGCGGCATCGACGAATTCGTCGCCCATCACCTCGCGGCGAATTTGGATGCCGGCATCATAGCGGTCAGAGGAAAAGAGTTCATCATTGGGATTGCTCATGCTTGCTAAGTATAGGACTTGCAATGCGGATAAATTCCGAAATGTCCCCACTAGCTTCACTGCCGCGACGCATAACTACGCTGAGATTGCGAGTAAAACGGGTGCGGGTGGGGACGATGACGATGCGCCCGAGCGTTACCTGATCGCGAATTGCGCCGCGGGCGATGATTGTTGGCGCTGCCAGCGCAATCATGCCAGCACGCTGTGCCGAAAGGGAACCAAATTCTCCCGCGGGTTCGGCGAGATTCCCCAGTGTATCTTCCACGACCTTTCTACTGCCGGAACCGGGTTCGCGAATAACCAGCGGGGTAGTGCGCAGTTCCTCGATGAATATCTCGGCCCGCTCAGTCCACGGATGCCCCGTCGGCACAGCGAGGACCAGCTCATCGGTGCCGATGATCCGCTCTTCGAGGTCGTGTCGACCAGCCTCGCCCTCTACCAGGCCGAAGTCCACCGCACTGTTGGCCACTAGTTGCCGCACCTCACGGGAGTTTGCCTGCACCATTGACAGTTTGACTGCGGGATGTTGCCGGTGGAACTCGGCGGCCCAGCCGGGGTAGTAGAGCTCAGCGACAGTATTGGACACCGCAAGGGTGAGGTGGCGGGGAACATCGTCGGAACGCAAGCTGGCGGCAATGCCCGAAAACCTGTGGCAGGCGGCGAGGAGGTCTGGGAGTGCGTCGATAAGCACTTGCCCGTTTTCCGTGGGAGATACGCCGTAGGGGGAGCGTTCGAAGACGGTGATTCCCAGCGCTTTTTCCGCCCGCGCGATGCGTGCGGACATGGTCTGCTGATTGATGCCTAGCTCACGCGCGGCCTTGGAGATCGAGCCTGCACGGGCGGCGGTGAGAAGTGCTTCGAGTTCGGCCACAGCGGAGGGGTACATGCATTTATGGTACCCCTCACAGAGTTTGGTGATAGCTGTAGCTGTGGCAAGAACAAATACGGTATGAGCATGACCAACTCTTCTCGCCGTGATGTGCTGGCACCCGCCGGGCCCGCGTGGGCAGGATCTCTGATGGGTACGTCCATCTTCGCCACACTTGCGCACATCCATGAGGTGCCGGTGATTCCGGAGCTTCTTCTAGTCATGGCGGTGGGCATTCTCGGCTTTATGGTGGTCGGCTGGCTGCGCCTTCGAAACCCGCCTTTCCACTCGAAGCTGATGGCGCCGTGGGGCATGCTCTCGATGGGCATCATGGCTCTCGGTAGTGCTGCGACTGCGCTAGCTAGTAACTCATCGTGGCAGCTGATGTCCTGGTGGATCGGTGCGCCGCTGGCAATCTACGTCAGCCTTCGCCAACTGCGAGGATTCGAAGGCGAACCAACTTTTCAGTGGGGCCTCGCGCTAGTCGCCCCGATGGTGGCGGCGACAAGTGGCGCACAGCTGAGCGTTGACTACGGCACGTTCTATCACGTCTGCGCACAAATACTCTTTTGGATGGCGCTGATTACGGTTCTGCCGGTTTTCGTACGCTGCTACGTCGCGCTGTTCTCTGGCGCCATGCGCATCCCCGATTCCATCGCCGGTACTGCCTGGATTCCGCTCGGGCTGGTCGGTCAGTCCACGGCCGCTGCGCAGCTGCTTTTCAACCGAACCTCCGCTGTCGCTTACGGCACCGCTGTGCTCATTGTCGGTGTCTTCCTCGCCGCCATCGCTTTACGACGATTCACCCGCGCCGTAATCAGTTGGGCCGGATACAGCCCTGGTTGGTGGGGTGCAACCTTCCCCGTGGGCACTCTGAGTCTTGGTACGCACAGCCTGGGTGACATTACCGGCGTGCAGTGGCTATACGTGGCCAGCGCTGGGCTGCTGTGTTTGCTGGCTGTGCACTGGTGCGCGTGCGTGGCTCGATTTGTTTGGTGGGCGCGGAGCTAGCTAGTCAAGCTCGACCCGCACCCGCCCGTTGCGGTTCTGGTCTTCTCGTGGCGCAATACCCAGCGCGGCGGCGGGGAACAGAGCCGTGACGGCAAACAGCGCGGGGAAGCCCGCAGCGGCCACAATCGCACCCGAAACCGGAGGCGTTGCAGCGTAGATAATGTTCTGGAACGTGTTCTGCGTACCCATAGCGCGTCCGGACCAGAAGGGGCCTGCGTATTCAGCAACTGCGGTGAAGGCGAGTCCATTCGGGCTGACCACAGCAACGGCCAGTGCGCAGACCAGCAAAGTTCCAAGCGTGCGCCAATCAGCCCAGCTGGCAATCATCATTGCGACAGCCAAAACAAAGGTCGCACCCGAGACCCAGCGGTAGGGGCGGATGCGAGATCGCACTCGGTCAGAGACCACACCCATCAGTGCTCGCGATCCGGCACCGAGCAGCTGCGAGACCATCACAATTGTGCCCGCCGTGCCATCGGAGTACCCCACAGACAGCAACCACACCAGAATGTAGGCACCCATCATCGACTGCGGCCAGGACAGCAGCGCCGAGGCGATGTGGATGCGCACGAGGTACTTGCCGTCCCGGTAGGGGCTGGCCGTGACGGTGGGGTTCGAGGCATCAGGGCGAGGGGGATTCTTCACGCCTATCAGTACAAGCAACGCCAGCACGGCGCACAGGATTGCGGGCATCGCGAGTGCGACTCCGATGCTGTAATTCTGCGCGAGAGGGTGCAGGGTTACCGCTGATAGTGCAGCGCCGAGGGGCTGAGCCATTTGGCGAATGCCCATCGCAGTGCCGCGCTGATGCGGTGGGTACCAGCCCGACACCACGCGGCCGGATGCCGAATTCACGCTCGCCGCCGCACACCCGGCGAGAAAGAGCGTGGCCCCGAGCAGAGCCGGGCTTGACGACGAAGCTAGCGCCGCAAGCCCCGTCGTTAAGGCAGTAGAGGTCAGGCCGGCGAACAGAGCTGCGCGTTCGCCATAGCGGTCGACAAACCAGCCCCAGGCGATGAGCGTGAAGACAATACCGGCCGCCGGCATTGCTGCGACGAGGCCGGCGGCGGAGAGGCTTAAGCCGTTTTCCTGTAGGGATGGGATGAGAAAAGGCACACCCATGTGAACGACGGACGAACCGACCGCCGCGAACATGGACAGAAGAAGGACAAGGTGACGGTAAGCGGGCATTACAGTCGGGAGCTCATCTCTTCAGCGGCGCCGAGAACCTTTGCGCCCCAGCATTCGTAGGGCGACGGAGTCATGCGCTCCACGGGGCCGGAGACGGATAGGACTGCAATCATGCGCTGGTTGCTGTCGAAAACCGGGGCGGAGACGGAGGCAAGTGCGGGGTCGCGCTCACCCATGGACTCGGACCAGCCGAGACGTCGGCAGTCGTCGAGGTCCTGTTGGTTGAAGTCGGCGTCGGGAAGCATTCGCTCAGCGAGGTTGGCCGGGCCAAAGGCCAGGAGAACACGTGCGGCGGAGCCGGCGGTTAGCGGCATGCGAGAGCCAACTGGCACGGTGTTGCGCAGTCCGGTGGCGGGCTCCATGGAGGCAATACAGGTGCGGGTATCGCCGGTGAGACGGTAGAGCTGCACGGACTCTCCGGTTACCTCTACTAGCTTCGGCAGGATGTGCGCTGCGGCGTCGGCAAGCAGGTCGGTGGTGACAGGCGTGATCTCGGTGAGGCCGGGGCCCGTCGTCCAGCGGCCGTCCGGAGTGCGGGTGACAAGGCGGTGTACTTCCAACGCCGTGGCCAGCCGATGGGCGGTGGCGCGGGGCAGGCCGGTGTCGTCACAGAGCTCGGCGAGGGTGCGTGGAGTTTCTGCAACAGACTTGAGAATGAGTACCGAACGGTCGAGAACCTTAATGCCACTTAGAGCTGGCGTCTCGGATGTGCTAATCTGTCCCATGCCATGATATTAACATCTCATTCCTTGAGATAAAAGAGATATATCCGGAAGGCGGCTCACCCACTATGCGCACCACGGACACCAGCCCGAAGACTCTGGCCGAGAAAGTCTGGCATGACCACGTAGTCAAGCAAGGCGACAACGGCGAACCAGATCTGATTTATATCGATCTGCACCTCGTCCACGAGGTTACCTCGCCGCAGGCTTTTGATGGCCTCCGTCTGGCAGGGCGCAAGGTACGCCGCCCGGATTTGACCATCGCAACCGAGGACCACAACGTTCCGACCACTGTCGCCGGCGGCAAAATCAATCTGATTGAGGAGCCGACCTCTCGTACCCAGATTGCCACACTGCGCAAGAACGCCGAGGAGTTCGGTATCCGCCTGCATCCGATGGGCGACCGCGAACAGGGTATCGTGCACGTCGTCGGCCCACAGCTGGGCCTGACTCAGCCGGGCACCACCGTCGTCTGTGGTGACTCGCATACCGCAACCCACGGTGCTTTCGGTGCTATGGCCTTCGGTATCGGTACCTCGGAGGTTGAGCACGTTCTGGCTACCCAGACCCTGCCGCTGAAGCCTTTCAAGACCATGGCGGTCAACGTCACCGGCGAACTGCAGGATGGTGTTACCGCCAAGGATTTGATTCTGGCGATTATCGCCAAGATTGGCACCGGCGGTGGTCAGGGCCACGTTATTGAGTACCGCGGCGAGGCCATCGAGAAGCTGTCGATGGAAGCCCGCATGACCATTTGCAACATGTCCATCGAAGCCGGTGCCCGTGCCGGCATGATTGCTCCGGACGAGACCACCTTCGAATACCTGAAGGACCGCCCGCACGCGCCGCAGGGCGAGCAGTGGGACGAGGCAGTCGAATACTGGAAGTCCCTGGTTACTGACGAGGACGCGAAGTTCGACAAGGTCGTTGAAATCGACGGTTCCGCGCTGACTCCATTCGTTACCTGGGGTACTAACCCTGGCCAGGGCGTGCCGCTGGGGGAGACCGTGCCAGATCCGGAGTTCATCGCTGAGGACTCCGACCGCATCGCGGCCGAACGCGCACTGGAGTACATGGATCTGAAGCCGGGCACCCCGATGCGCGACGTCAAGGTCGACGTGGTCTTCGTAGGTTCCTGCACCAACGGCCGCATCGAGGACATGCGCGCCGTCGCCGACGTGCTGAAGGACCGCAAGGTTGCCGACGGCGTCCAGATGCTCATCGTGCCGGGCTCCGCAAAGGTCCGTGCGCAGGCTGAGGAAGAGGGACTGGGCAAGATCTTCGAAGAGGCAGGCGCCGAATGGCGTATGCCGGGCTGCTCCATGTGCCTGGGCATGAACCCGGATCAGCTGACCCCGGGCCA
Organism: Corynebacterium sp. c8Ua_99; assembly: GCF_039907185.1. Classification (NCBI taxonomy): domain Bacteria; kingdom Bacillati; phylum Actinomycetota; class Actinomycetes; order Mycobacteriales; family Corynebacteriaceae; genus Corynebacterium; species Corynebacterium sp. c8Ua_99. Next base: position 159,885 of record NZ_JASBOG010000001.1, on the reverse strand, counting down.
GCGTTGCGCTTCGACCTCCAACCGCAACTTCGAGGGCCGTCAGGGCAAGGGTGGTCGTACCCACCTGGTCAGCCCGGCTGTCGCCGCAGCCACTGCCGTCGCCGGTCACTTCGCAGCACCGGCTGATCTCTAACTGACTCTCACTGCCGATCTTTGTACAACAGACCCAAGCAGAACTTCTAAGGACCTTTCACTATGGAAAAGTTTGATACTCACACCGGCGTCGGCGTTCCCCTGCAGCGATCCAACGTCGACACTGACCAGATCATCCCGGCTGTCTACCTAAAGCGCGTCACCCGCACCGGATTCGAGGATGGCCTGTTCAGCAACTGGCGCAACAACGAGTCCGACTTCGTGCTCAACCGTCCGGAATACGCAAAGGGCTCCGTCCTCGTAGCAGGGCCGGACTTCGGTACCGGTTCTTCCCGCGAGCACGCCGTGTGGGCCCTGATGGACTACGGTTTCCGCGTCGTCATCTCCTCCCGCTTCGCCGATATCTTCCGTGGCAATGCCGGCAAGGCGGGGCTGCTCGCCGCACAGATGCAGCAGTCCGATGTCGAGCTGCTGTGGAAGCTGCTGGAGGCTAACCCTGGCATGGAGCTCACCGTCAACCTGGAGACCCGCACCGTCGAGGCCGGTGAGCAGGTCTTCCCGTTCGAGGTCGACGACTACACCCGCTGGCGTCTGATGGAAGGGCTTGACGACGTCTCCCTGACCCTGCGCAACGAAGCGGACATTGTGGCCTACGAGGAGAGTCGTCCGGCCCACAAGCCTAAGACGCTGTAGGTCAAAATCCTCACAAACTACTTCACCGGCAGCGCCGAGGCGTAGTAATCAGCCGTGGTCATCACACCGTCGTTGAAGCCCAGCACCCAGGCAGAGCCCTTCTTGCACAGGATTTCCTCGTCGAAGGGCAGGGTGCCCTCAGCGGACCAGGCGGCAAGCAGGTCTGGGATGGTGATGCCCTGAGAGCAGATGACGCTGACTCCGCCTAGCGCGACAATGTCTTCGAATGCCTTCTTGGACTCAACCTGGTTGGCAATCCAGTGCTCGTCGCCAAGCCGTTCGTCGACTGTGACCTGCATTCCCAGCTCTGCGGCGAGTGGCGCGACGGTGTCCTGGCAACGCACGGGCTCGGCGGAGTAGATCCGCTCGGGGCGGAAGCCTTCCAGGGCAGAGACGAGCAGTTCCGCTTGACGACGTCCCTTCTTATCCAGTGGCCGCAGTGCATCATTGCCGTTCCAGTTGGTGCGACGGTGCGCACGCCCATGGCGAACCAGAATGAGACGGGTGTCCGGTTCCTTGTTCATGCGCTTGCGGGCCTTGACCAGCACGTCGCGGTCGAGGTCGTAGGACAGCAGCTCCTCGGCTTCGTCCCAGGAGACCCAACGAAGCTCGTTGACCTCGGAGTTCTGTTCGAATTCGCCGTCTAGAACCTCAGCGGTCCAGTACCAGACCAGCTTCGTTCGTCCGGCGACAGGGTAAGAGACGTTGCCGACGAGCTTGCCCAGACGGACGCGGTAGCCGGTCTCTTCCCAGATTTCGCGGACGGCGGTGGCAATGAGGTTCTCGCCGGCGTCGAGCTTGCCTTTCGGCAGCGACCAGTCGTCGTAGGAAGGACGGTGAATCACGCAGATTTCAGGGTTATGGACATCGCCGCGCCATAGAACCGCGCCGGCCGCGAAGGTCGGCTTGGTGATATCCTGACCTGGCTTCGTCGGAATCTGGCGCAGGCGACCGGTCACGGAGGTATCGCCCTTGAGGTCCTTGTCCTCTTCGTGCATCATCGTGAATTCCCTTTCAATCCTTTGTCGCCGACCTAGTTTAGTATCGCAGTGTGAGAACGTCTCGCTAGACTTGTTGGAGATTAGAGGCTAACGGAGGAAGGTCGCGGCGATGGTGCAAGTTTCAGTGATGGGTGCGGGCTCGTGGGGCACGACGCTCGCCAAGGTTTTTGCTGATGCGGGCAATCCTGTACGGCTGTGGTCGCGACGTGCGGAGCAGGCACAGCGTATTCAGATCAGCCGCGAAAACCACGACTACCTGCCTGGTCTGGGGCTGCCGCGCAACATCGAAGCCACCTCGGATGCAGAGGCCGCGCTGAAGGGCGCGGATGTGGTGGTGCTGGGCGTGCCCTCGCAGACTCTGCGTGACAACCTCAAGGTCTGGAAGGACTTCATCGGGCCGGAGACGATTCTGCTCAGCCTGGCCAAGGGTGTGGAGCGCGAGACACATCTGCGCATGAGTGAGGTCATTGCGGAGGTCACAGACCTGCCAGCAGAGCGTATTGCGGTGCTGTCCGGCCCGAACCTCGCCCGCGAGGTTGCGATGGAGCAGCCAGCGGCAACGGTCATTGCTTGCGCTGATGAGAACAATGCCAAGATGATTCAGGCGGCAGTTGCCACTAATTACTTCCGCCCGTACACCAACACCGATGTGATCGGCTGCGAAATCGGCGGTGCCTGCAAGAACGTCATTGCGTTGGCCTGCGGTATGGCCGCTGGTCAAGGATTGGGTGAGAACACGCTGGCAACCATTATCACCCGTGGCTTGGCGGAAATCACTCGTCTGGGTAATGCCGTCGGCGCAGAAGATAAGACTTTCGCGGGATTGGCGGGCCTCGGTGACTTGGTGGCCACTTGTTCCTCGCCGCTGTCGCGTAACCGCACCTTCGGTGACCGTCTCGGTCGCGGTGACACGATGGAGCAGGCGCAGCACGCTACGCGCGGTCAGGTGGCTGAGGGTGTGATTTCTTCAATCTCGGTCCGTGACCTCGCTCGTCGCAATGGCGTGGAAATGCCAATTACTGAGGCCGTTTACGCCGTCTGCCACGAAGGCGCGAAGGTCGATGAGACAATTCGCAAGCTGATGGGGCGAAGCCGCAAGTCGGAGTAACCACTTCAACGAGGTCGGGGCTAAACTAAGTCACCATGACTTCGTCGAATAGCTCGTCTGCAGATCGCATTTCCGTCGCCGTCATCTACGGTGGCGCAAGCCCTGAGCACAGCGTCTCCTGTGTCTCGGCCGGCGCAATTATGGATCACCTGGATGAGGACCGCTTCCGAGTGGTTCCCATTGGTATTACCAAGGATGGTGTCTGGACCGTCGGGACGCGTGAGACGGATACGCTGCGCACGCAGGGGCGTACGATGCCTGAGGTCATCCCGGGCGAGGAGGTTGCGCTGAGCACCTCGCCGTCACGCCGCGGTGAATTCCGCTTCGTCACCGGTGATCGCGCCGGCGAGGTTTTCGACACCGTCGACGTTATCTTCCCGGTCCTCCACGGTCCGCACGGCGAGGACGGCACGATTCAGGGGCTCTTTGAGCTTTCCGGCATTGCTTATGTCGGCCCGGGCGTGCTCGCTTCCGCTGCGGGAATGGATAAGGAACGCACGAAGAATCTCTTGCAGGCAGCGGGGCTTCCTATTGGCAAGCAGGTTGTTTTGCATGTTGGCGAGTCGCTTTCCGACGAGGACAAGGAGACCCTTGGCCTGCCGGTGTTCGTTAAACCTGCCCGTGGTGGATCGTCGATTGGCATTTCCCGCGTGGATGATTGGGCGAATCTGGATGCGGCGGTAGAGCTGGCCCGAGAGCACGACTGGAAGGTCATTGTAGAGGCCGGTGTAGACGGCGCCGAGGTGGAGATTGGCGTGCTGCAGCGCGCTGACGGCAGCCTTCAGGTCTCTGTCCCGTCCCTGCTGCGTGGCACGGAGGACTCCGACGAGGGCTTCTACGGTTTTGAGACCAAGTACTTGGATGATGTCGTCTCGGCGCAGATCCCGGCTGAGCTGCCGGAGGATGTTTTGAAGGCACTGGACACGGATGCTCGTCGGGCGTTCAGGGCACTAGGCTCTGATGGGCTGACTCGCGTGGACTTTTTTGTCACGGATAATGGCCCGATTATCAATGAGGTCAACACCATGCCGGGCTTTACCCCGATTTCGATGTACCCGCAGATGTTTGCGGCTTCCGGTGTTGCCTACGAGGAGCTGCTCAGCGCCCTGATTGAGCGGGCGCTGGTAGCTCGTCGATAGAAGTTGGTTCTTACTTTTCTTCGCTCGGCGAGATGTTCTCCAGGTTGTCCGCGATGACCGAGGAGAGCACCGGCATTAGTGAGCTGGCCTCCGACATCGGCATTTCAACGGCGACGAAGCGCTCCCGGCCCATGGCGTACCAGGTGGCGGAGGTACCGGAGGAAAGCGTTGGTTCGTTGAACCAGACAATGTCGCCAACCTGCGTCAGCTGCTGCGTGGTGGTGCTATAGCCAGCCGGCTCGTCGACACCACAGCGCAGCACCACCGGATCTGCTGGGGTGCCGCCCCAAATGACCATGTCCTTCGGCATGTCAGCCGGCATTTCCTCTGCGCTCAGACGGTGACGGTTGCCAAGCTCGCGGGGGAGGGCAGCCTCCAAGCCGCTGCAGCGCTTATCAGCTTCCGGAGCTGCCAGTTCTACCAGTGGGACGCCGCCGCGCTCCGGCTTGTTCTTGTACTCGGAGTCCGGGCGCAGCGCCTCGGCGAGGTCACTCAGGGCATCCTCCGCCTCTGCATTTCCTTCGGCGGTAATCGCAACAACCGGTTCGCGCCCGACGGTGAACCAAGTCGCCAAAGACTCGTCGGTACTGTCGACCACGCGCAGCCACGAAATGCCCTTGACCTCTTCGGTCTTAGCCAGTTCGTTGTACTGGCTAGGTACGTTCGCGCCACAGCGCAGCGTGATGCGGTCTTGTTCCAAGTTTCGGTACACAGCGGCGCCTTCTGGAGCCGGCTCTGCAATGTCGGCGCGAACCAGACCTGCGGCGCGATCTGGCAGTCGGTCGAGCAGTTCCGCACACTCGGGCGAGTCATTGGCGGGAAGCTCCGGATTGGAAATCGCGACTGGCTTTGTCGCCTGATTATCCTGGTAAATCTTTGCGGCAAAAATAATGCCGAGGATAGCGATAATGGCGATAGCGAGTGCGATGCCCGCGCGTGTCCGGCTACCCTTGGACTGAACTGTTTCTCCCGATGGGGGTGCGTCTACCATGGGCCTGATTCTACGTTGTCCGGTACCAACTCCAATTGGTTGGGGGCAATACCGAGACGGGTTCCGCTATTAACGGTTAACCATCGACTATTAGGAATGTGACTCGACACTGTGACTGAATTGACCATTGGCGATATTGGCGAGTTTGGGGTCATTGAGGCCATCCGGGCTATCGCCCCGTCGGCACGCAATGGCGACGATGCCGCCGTCTTGACGCAGACAACCCCCAACGCCCGTTTTGTCACTTCCACCGACATGTTGGTGGAAGGGCGCCACTTCCGCCTGGACTGGTCGACACCTCAGCAAGTTGGAGCTAAGGCCGCAGTACAGAATTTCGCCGATATCGAATCGATGGGTGCGCGTCCAACGGCCATGCTTTTCGCCATCTCAGCACCGTTGCATACTCCGGTGAGTGTGGTCACCGGTATCGCCGAGGGATTGTGGCAGGAAGGCAAGCAATGTCCGGCGGAACTCGTCGGTGGTGACATGGTCAGCGGAGATTCTCTGGTGATTTCCATCAGTGCGATGGGCGAACTCGGTGGGCTTGGGCGGCCGCTGCTGCGCTCAGCAGCACGCGCGGGGGATACGGTGATTGCGTCGGGACGCATCGGCTACTCTGCTGCGGGCCTTGCGCTGCTGCAGCACTGCGGAAGCCCGGCAAAAATTCCAAGCGAGTTTGCGCAGCTGGTGGCCGCACACTGTACGCCCGAATTTGAATATCGCAGGGGTGCTACGGCGCGAGCCACAGGTGTGCGTTCACTGACGGACAATTCCGATGGACTGGTCGTGGATCTCCGCGCTATTGCGCAGGCCTCCAGGGTTACTTTGGAAGTTGACAGCAGTGCCATTGCGCCCGATGAGTTGCAGATTGCCGCTGGTGAATACCTGGGCATCGACCCGTGGGAGTGGGTGCTCACCGGCGGGGAGGACCACACACTGATCGGTTCGACGCCGGGGGAGCCTCCGACGGGGTTCCGCGCTATCGGCACGGTGTCGAAGGAAAAGTTCGATTCGGTGCTTATCGACGGCCAACCTCCTGCCCGCGATGCCGGTTGGGTTTCCTTTTAAGAGTTCGAAGAGGTTTTGAGAAGAAAGGCTGCATGACATGGATCCGTTGCCGGTCGAAGAAGGGTGGCAGAAGGCGCTGGAGCCAGTGGCCGATGACATCCACCGGATGGGGCAGTTCCTGCGCGAGGAGAACGCGGCCGGCTACGGTTACCTGCCCGCGGGCACCGATGTGCTGCGCGCCTTTACTTATCCATTCGATGAGGTCAAGGTGCTCATTATCGGTCAGGACCCGTACCCGACCCCGGGGCATGCGATGGGGCTTAGCTTCTCGGTCCAGCCGGATGTGAAGCCGGTACCGCGGTCGTTGGCGAATATTTTTAAGGAGTATTCCTCCGACCTGGGGCTCCCGACTCCCTCCAACGGTGACCTCACTCCGTGGAGTAGGCAGGGCGTAGCTCTGTTCAACCGTGTGTTGACCGTACGTCCGGGTGCTGCTGCCTCGCACCGCGGTAAGGGCTGGGAGGCAATCACGGAGCATGCCATCAAAGCATTGGTCGCCCGTGATCAGCCTCTCGTGGCCATTCTGTGGGGACGCGACGCGCAGAGTTTGCAGCGTTGGCTCCCCGGCGTGGACTGCATCTGTTCGCCGCACCCGTCACCGCTGTCGGCATCCCGTGGGTTCTTTGGGTCGCGTCCGTTCAGCCGGGCCAATGAGTCGCTGATTCGTCAGGGAGCTACCCCTATCGACTGGACGCTAGAATAGGAATTCATGTCTTTGCAGATTGGTTCTGCCGCCATCGTCGGCTGGGTTGCCCGGGGGATTGACGCGCTTCAATCCCGCCGCGATGAGATCAACAGTCTCAATGTCTTCCCAGTACCGGATTCCGATACCGGGTCGAATATGCTCGCGACGTTGAGTTCGGCCTATGAGGAAGCGCAAAAGGCTGACGCTTCCGATGTTCGCGCAGTCACCGCGGCCCTAGCTGCCGGTGCAGTGCGCGGTGCCCGCGGTAATTCGGGCACTGTGCTCTCGCAGGTTTTTCGCGCGGTGGCTGAGGCTGCCTCCGGTAGTGGCATTGGCGTTGAGTCGGTACAACACTCGCTAAAGCTAGCTGTGCAACATGTTTCCCAAGCGATTGCCAATCCGGTGGAGGGCACGATTCTGACAGTCCTGCGGCACGCCGCGATTGCCGCGGAGGAATTTGAGGGCGACTCGATTGAGGAGCTCGCCGACACGATCGCGGATGCCGCTCGCGATGCGCTGGCGAAAACCCCCAGCCAGCTCCCGGCACTGCAGCAGGCGGGCGTGGTCGACGCCGGCGGCGCGGGGTTGGTCATTCTGCTCGACGCGCTTGCCGACGAAGTCAGCGGCCGCGCAGCCGCACCGGTCGATTTGCATGTCGACGCGCCACACGTAGCCACCGTTGAGATGGAGGTCATGTACCTGATTTCCTTGGCGGATACCCAGGCGGTGGAAGCGCTGCGAGAGCGGTTGAACCCGCTGGGCAATTCGCTCATCATCGCAGGTGATGCTGGTAATGCGGAGACCGCGCAGTACATGGTGCATATCCACACAGTGGAGCCGGGCGCGGTTATCGAGGCAGCACTTGACTTCGGTCGTCCGGAACGCATCCGTATCGAGGTGCTCGATGAGCCGGAGACAACACCTGACTCCACTCGCATCCTCATTGCGGTAGTGCCGGATGGTCCGCTGAATGATCTCATCACCTCCTCTGGGGCGATTGCTATCAGCCCGACCCCCGCTCCGACTCCCACATCCACTCCCACAGATCGCGCAGCCATCGCCGACCAGGAGTTCGCTGACAATGTGGTCACCAAGGCACTGACTGCCATGAGGGGCGCGGACGAGGTTATCCTGCTGCCAAATGGGCTGGTCAGCGACCAGGAATTGGCGGATATCGAATTCGCTGCTGCTGCGGCTAATCCGACTCTCGCGGTAGTGTCCACAGACTCCATTCCGGCTGGCCTTGCTGCCTTGGCCGTGCATTCGGCTGAGCTGCCGCTGGCGGTTGCTGCGTATGCGATGGGAGAGGCTGCCAATGGCACGCGAACGGCTGTAGTCGCTGCGGACGTCGATAAGCCCCTGACTGACGCGCTCACAGAGACCATCTCAGACCTGTTGGCTGGCGGCGGGGAACTAGTGACTCTGCTGCTCGGGCGCGGAGCTGAGGGCGTGGACATAGCGCAAGTGCGGGCGCGGCTGGACAAGCCTGTGGAGGTCGTAGCCTATGATGCGACCGGCATCGATGAGCTGGTGCAGGTAGGAATCGAGTAGCGCGATGCTCGGATGGCTCGGCTCGGATTATGCGCGCACGCCCCTGAATATCGTGGTGGGGCCAAAGACTGCAAAGAAGCTGCATACGGCTTTTGGTATGGAGACCGTCTCGGATGCGCTGACGAATTTCCCGAAGCGCTACGTGGCGCAGGGTAAGAGCTTAGATGTGTCATTTTCCGACATTGGCGACACCATCACCACAGTCGTGGAGGTGCACAGCATTTCGCCAGCGCCCGCCTTCGCCGACCGACGCAAGCCACTGAAAATCTATGTCAGCGACGGCGTGCGCATTCTTCCGGCCGCGATTTTCGGTGCCGAATGGCTGCGCAATATGCTGCACCCCGGTGTGCGTCTACTCATTGTTGGCACGCTCAGCGAGTTCCGCAATGAGCTACAGCTGAAAAATGTTGATTGCATGGTGCTTAAAGCCGATGGTTCGGTAGGCGCAGCCACTGGCAAGCTGGCCACACTGACGAAGACAGCCAAGGGGATTGCGGAGATGCAGCGGCTGCTCACGCGCCCCTATCTGCCCATTTACCGTGGCCGTAAAGGAGTAGCGGGTATTCACCTGGCTCTGTACATGCAGCGCATCCTCGAATGGTTACCGCTGCAGCCAGACCCATTGCCCGCCACGCCGGAGGGACTTACCGATTTCGACTCCGCACTGCGTGGCGCACACTTTCCCTCCATCGCGGGCCCCGACATCGCGCTTGCCCGACTGAAGTACGACGAAGCGCTTGAGCTCCAGCTCGCCGTTGGTGCACGCAAGCGTACTCAAGCGAGTCTCACCGCTCCGGCCTGCATGGAAGTCGCCGGGGGACTTCGCGACGAGCTACGCCGGGGGTTGCCGTTTTCGCTTACCGACGGTCAGGTCGCGGTCGCAGCCGATATCGCGCAGGATATAGCGAGGTCTAACCCGATGAACCGCCTGCTAGCAGGTGAAGTCGGCTCGGGTAAGACCGTGGTGGCCCTACTGGGAATGCTGCAAGCAGTCGATTCCAGCAGGCAGTGCGCGATGCTGGCGCCGACGGAAGTCCTGGCCCAACAGCACTACCGATCGCTGACAGCGATGCTGGAGCAAGCCGGAGTAGCAGTGACTGTACGACTGTTGACGGGATCGATGTCGACGAAGGAGCGCCGGGCAACCCTGTTGGAGGCAGTCAACGGGGAGGCTGACATTGTCGTCGGCACGCATGCCCTGCTCAGTGAGGGCGTGGAGTTCTTCGATCTCGGGCTGGTGGTCGTCGATGAGCAGCACCGCTTTGGTGTGCGCCAGCGCGATCAGCTGCGAAGCAGGGGACGGGGTGGAATGACACCGCATCTGTTGGTGATGTCGGCAACCCCGATTCCGCGCACGGTAGCGATGACCATTTTTGGCGACCTCGCAGTTTCGCAGTTGACGGAATTGCCACGGGGACGTCAGGAAATCCAATCCTTTGTCGTACCGACGCTGGAGAAACCCCGCTGGGAGGCACGAACCTGGGAGCGCATTGGGGAAGAAGTGGCCAAGGGCAACCGCGCCTTCATTGTCTGTCCCCGCATTACCCGCGATGAGGAACAGTTCCTCGACGAGTCCGTGGAGGCGGTGTTCGACCGAGCGAGGAAAAAACTGCCCGGTGTACGTATCAGTCAGTTGCACGGCAATATGGCACCGGAGGACAAAGACCGCGTGATGCAGGCCTTTGCCACAGGACAGCTGGATGTGCTGGTGTCCACCACAGTTATCGAAGTCGGCGTGGATGTACCAGAGGCCACGATCATGATGATTCGCCGCGCCGAGAGCTACGGCATCTCGCAGATCCACCAGCTGCGCGGTCGTGTCGGCCGTGGTGACCGTGGTGGACTGTGCTTCCTGTGTACACACACGCATTCACAGACACCAGAGCGCACCCGGCTAGACCGCATTGCCGCCACCACCGACGGCATTCAACTGGCGGAGTTGGACCTGGCCACGCGTAGTTTCGGCGATCTGCTCGGCGATGACCAATCGGGACTGGCAACAGGCCTCGGCCTGGTGGACCTCACCACCGACGGCGAGATCATCGAGCGCACCCGACACGATGCCACGCCTCTCCTCGACAGTGATGAAAGGCTTGTGGGGGAGCTCATATCCGATATCGATGAAGAGCAGTCGAACTACCTGGACCGCTCCTAGTAAGACCAAAGTAGACTGTTGGGCATGGTAGATGTCTGTGCACCTTTTGCAGGAGTAGTCCGCTGGGAGGTCGCCGAGAAAGACTCGGTGACGACCGGTCAGGTCATTGCGGTCGTGGAGGCCGTCAAGCTAGAAGCGCCGGTTTTAGCGCCCTGCCCGGGCACGGTCGCGGAGGCGGCGGCAGATCAATTTGTGGATGTCGAAGGCGGTCAGCTGCTGGCACGAATCACGCCAGCAACTCACAGCGCCACGGCACAGCACAACGGCAACGAGAACACATCGCACGAAGGGAAGTAGATGACCCGCATTATTGCAGGTGAGGCACGCGGTCGTAGGCTAGTCGCGCCTAAGGGAGAGACCACTCGGCCAACTAGTGACCGCGCGAAGGAAGCCATCTTTTCTTCCTGGTCCACACGCTTTGGGCTAGAGGGAACTCGCGTTCTCGACCTGTTTGCTGGCTCGGGCGCGCTCGGTTTGGAAGCGGCTTCTCGCGGCGCGCGTTCCGTCGTGTTGGTGGAAAACGATCCGAACGCCATTGCCGCTATTGAAAAGAACATTCGCACCGTGGGGCATCCTGATGTGGCCGTGTCTCCGATGAAAGTGTCGTCGTACCTTGCGGGCGCGCCGGGCGAGCCTTTTGACCGCGTTATTGCGGATCCGCCCTATGAGCTGGCGGGGGAGGCCGTTACAGAGATGCTGGAGGCGCTGCGCAGTTTCCTCGCGCCGGGCGCGGTCGTGACTGTGGAGCGTCACCGCGATGACGAGGAGACGCAGTGGCCCGAGGGCTACGAACAGCTCCAGCAGAAGCTGAAGCGTCGCATTCACGGTTTGGCGCGCTTCGACACCGCTATCTACAACGCTTAACGTTCTTCTTTACGCTTTACGACGGCCAAAGGTGGTTTGACCTCTATGACTCACGCATGCTGCCCCGGTTCCTACGATCCCATGACCTCTGGTCACCTCGATGTGATTGAGCGTGCCGCGCGCCAATTCGATCAGGTGACCGTGCTGGTTACCCACAACCCGAATAAGCAGGGCATGTTCAACGTCGAAGAGCGCATGGACCTCATTCGGCAGTGCACGCAGCACTTGGACAATGTGCAGGTGGACTCCTGGTCGAAGCTGTTGGTTGACTACACCTCCGCGCAGGGTATCACCTGCCTGGTCAAGGGTCTGCGCTCGGCGGCGGACTACGAGTACGAGGCGCCCATGGCGCAGATGAATCGGCGCATGACGGGCATTGAGACTCTCTTTGTGGAAGCTGATCCGAAGTACGGTCATGTGTCGTCGACACTGATGAAGGAAGTTGTTCGCTACGGCGGTTCGGTGGAAGGGCTAGTTCCTGAGCCTGTCTTGCACGCCCTGCAGCGCCGACTGAAGTAGCATGTAAGTCATGTTTCGCGTCTTCGAATCTCTTGATGAACTGGTCCAGATCCTAGAAGAGGCACACGGCGTGCCACTGTCGGCCAATTGTATGGTTCCGCGTCAGCGTGTTCTCGAGTTGCTCGATGAGCTGAGGGATGCTTTCCCGGCTGAGCTCGATGACGCGCAGGACGTCTTGGACCAGCGGGATGAGATTATCAACGATGCTGAAGCCCGGGCGAACAACACCATTTCGACTGCGGATGAAGAAGCCCATCGCATTGTCGACGAGGCCGAGGCCCGCGCTAACCACACCGTCGAGGATGCCAATGCCCACGCAGCTGGCACCGTCGCGGCCGCTGAGGACGACGCCCGTCGCCTCCGCGAGGATGCTCAGCACGAGTACGACAGCATTGTGGATCGTGCTTCTGCCGAGTCCGATCGCCTGATTCACGCTGGTAACGAATCCTACGAGCGTTCCGTTGCGGAAGGCCGCGAAGAGCAGGCTCGCCTGGTCGCTGAGTCGACGGTCGTCCGCGAAGCCAACGACGAGGCGAATCGTCTGCTTTCCGACGCACACGCGGATTCCTCTCGCCTCCGTGAAGAGTGTGACCGCTACGTCGATTCCAAGCTCGCCGAGTTTGAACAGACTCTCCAAGAGACCCTGCGTAATGTCGGTCGCAATCGCTCTGTACTGCGTTCGGGAGCCGGTGCCGTCGGCGGTGGTGCAGGGGCACAGAGCGCGCCGTCTTCCTTCTCCGAGGGGCAGGAACGCCGCCGGTACGAGCGTTAGCGCATCTTCGGGGTAGACTGAGGTCTATCATGACTGACTCATCCCCATTTGTTCTGGACGTTTCGACATGTCTGCAGGGTGGCATGCCCGAGCAGTTCCGCAAGGTAGGCGATAGCCCTGTCCGCGTTGGTGTCGAGATGATTGGCATCGCCGCTGGCGAGGAGGTTGTCGTTGACGGCATTGTCACGAACCTCGGCAGCGGTGTCATGGTTGACGCGACTGTGACTGCCAAGGCCACTGGCGAGTGCGTGCGCTGCCTAGCCCCGCTGAATCCGGAGCTCAGCTTCCACATTTCGGCTGTCTTTTCCAACAACGAGGACTTCATCACAGGCGACGATGCCGAGGAAGAAGACCTTGAGGACGAAGTTGGCCAGATCGTCGACAATACGGTGGATATCACTCAAGCCGTCATCGATGAGGCGGGCTTGAATCTGCCCTTCAATCCGACCTGTCTGGATTTCGATTCCAGCTGTGCTGAATCGGATTCGGAAGTGCCGGAGCCAGACGGCATCTCGGGTGAAGAGGAGCGCATTGATCCGCGTTGGGCTGGCCTGGCGGAAAAGTTTGGCTCGCTCGGCGACGAGAAGTAATCGACGACGACTTAGACGAAGACTTTAAAGGAGATATAACGGATGAGCCGCAAGCGTCGGCTAACCGGTGAGGCGGCTAGAAAGGCGGCTTTCGAGGCCGTCGATCACGCCCCGCTGCTGGAAAAACTCGGTGTTGAGCTACCAGAGGAGTCCCTGAAGCTCGCTTTGACCCACCGCAGTTTCGCGAATGAAAATGGCATGCTGACCAATAACGAGCGGCTAGAGTTCCTGGGCGACGCCGTGCTGGGCATGTGCGTTGCTGAAGAACTCTACCGTCGCTTCCCGGACCGCGCTGAGCAGGATATTTCCAAGATGCGTGCAGGTGTCGTGAACATGTACGCGCTGGCTGACCTGGCCCGCAGTATCGGGCTGGGAGAGCACATTCTCCTCGGCCGCGGTGAGAAGGCCACCGGTGGCGCGGATAAGCACTCGATTCTCGCTGACACCACCGAGGCGCTGCTGGGTGCTATTTACCTGCAGCATGGCTTCGAGGTTGCCCGCGAGACCGTGCTTCGCCTGTTCAACCAGATGATTGACGATGCCCCGACTGAGTCCCGCGGCCGTGACTGGAAGACGCTGCTGCAGGAACGCCTGGCGGCCAAGCAACTACCGGCTGCTGAGTACACCGTGCGCACCACCGGCCCCGACCATGACCTAACTTTCTACGTCGACGTGCTGGTTGACGGCGTGGTTAAGGGCAGCGGTACCGGCGCCACGAAGAAGGAAGCTGAAATGCACGCCGCGCATCAGGCGCATACCGCACTGGCCTAATGCCCGAGCTTCCTGAAGTCGAGTCCGTACGCCGCGGTCTCGACACTTACGTCGTCGGTGGCCGCATCGACGATTCCTTCGTCTACAACGCTCGTGCCGTGCGGCGCCAACCCGGTGGCGCCGCGGAGTTTATCGGTCGTATGCGCGGGCGGACGGTTGTCGCTACGGATCGTCGTGGCAAGTTCATGTGGCTCACGCTTGACGACGACTCCGCAATCGCCATCCACCTGGGCATGAGCGGCCAATTGCGCGTGGAAGCTCCGTACACTCCCGATACGCTGCCTGGCCGTCACACCCGAGCCGCTTTCGACATCGCCCTGCCGGACGGCGCTCGGCACCTAATCAACTTCAACGATCAGCGCACCTTTGGTTGGGTCTGGGCCTGTGAAATGGTCGAATCCCATGGACGCGTGGTTCCGGAACCCGCAGCCAAGATCGCGCCCGATCTATTGGAGCCCACCGTCGATGTGGTTGCACTTGCACACCGCATGATGAAGTCGCGTTCACCGATCAAGGCCGTATTGCTCAACCAGAACATTGTGTCGGGTATCGGCAACATCTATGCCGACGAAATGCTTTGGGCGGCGAAGGTCGATGGTCGCGTGCCGGCGTGTGACCTTTCGGTCCGTCGTTTAGCGAAACTTTTGCGCGAGGGGCAATCGGTACTTCAGCGGGCGCTAGCGGCGGGTGGCACGAGCTTCGATGCGTTATATGTGCATGTCAACGGCGAAAGTGGCTATTTCGAGCGGAGCTTGAACGCCTATGGCCAAGCGGGGGAGCCGTGCTCGAGGTGTGGGCGCGCAATTGTCCGTCTGCCATTTGGGAATAGATCGAGTTATCTGTGTCCCACCTGTCAGCGCTAGAATTTCCTTATGAGCTTCATGGAACAAGCGACCGATTGGGTCAACGCCTGGAATGACAAGTACTGGCTGTTCATGATTCTGCTACTCAGCGGTGCAGGCCTGTACTTCTGCTGGCGGACCATTGTGGTGCAGCTCCGGTACATCCCGGAGATGTTCAAGGCAATTACCGAAAAGCCGTCTGACATCTCCGAGGGGGTCAAGGGCATCTCGGCCTTTAAGGCCTTCACAATCTCTGCTGCCTCGCGTGTCGGTACCGGTAACGTCGCAGGTGTGGCGGTGGCAATCACTACGGGTGGGCCAGGTGCCGTGTTTTGGATGTGGCTGCTCGCTGCGATTGGCGGTGCTACCAGCTTCGTGGAGTCGACGCTGGCGCAGCTGTACAAGGTGCGGGATAAGGACTCTTACCGAGGAGGGCCCGCGTACTACATCACCAAGGGGCTGGGAGAGAACTGGCGCTGGATGGCGTCGCTCTTCGTCATCGCTATCACGGTGACCTACGGTTTTGTGTTCAATGCGGTGCAGTCCAACTCAATCACGGCGGCTGTGGCGGAGTCGACTGGTCAGGGAACGCCGATCTTTAAGTTCGGTGTCGGCATTGTGCTGGCAATCTTGGCCGGCGTCATCATCTTCGGTGGTGTGCAGCGCATTTCGGCGGTGACGCAAATTGTCGTACCGATCATGGCCGTGGCCTACATCATCCTCGGTCTGATTGTGCTGGCTCTCAATATCACTGAAGTGCCGGGCATGATCAAGCTCATCTTCGAGCACGCCTTCGGTATCCGTGAGATCGCTGGTGCCGCTGTCGGTACCGCCATGATGCAGGGTATTCGCCGTGGTCTGTTCTCCAACGAGGCCGGTATGGGTTCCACACCAAATGCGGCGGCGACGGCGTCGGTGTCGCACCCGGTCAAACAGGGCCTCATCCAGACGATGGGCGTCTACTTCGACACCTGGGTCGTCTGTACTATCACCGCAGTTATCATCCTGTTGTCCGATCCGACCTTCGGCGGCGATGCGGAGGGCACCGCGTTAACTCAGGCTGCGCTGTCGGCGCAGGTGGGTACGTGGGCCATCCACGCGGTCACGGTTATCATCTTCTTCCTCGCGTTCTCCTCGCTGGTGGGTAACTACTACTACGCCGAGGCGAATATCCCGTTCCTGTCAAAGAGCAAGGCTGTCCTGAACACCGTGCGTGTCCTGGTCATCCTGTGCGTGATTGGCGGAGCTGTCGGTTCCGTGCCGCTCGTCTGGTCGCTTGCAGATACTTTCTCCGCACTCATGGCCACCATCAATATCATCGCCATTCTGCCGCTGGGCGGCGTAGCTGTCGCCCTACTAAAGAATTACTCCGAGCAGAAGTCCAAGGGGCTTAATCCGGTATTCCACCGCGATGATCTGCCTAACGTCCGCGGCCACGACAAGATTGAGTGCTGGGACGGTTCCGACCCGATGACAGTGCGTGAGTCCGATGTTGCTTAACGACGTCCGCCTCACCGCGTGGGTACACGGTCGTGTTCAAGGTGTTGGTTTTCGCTGGTACACCCGCGCGACGGCTCTGGAGTTGGGGTTGGTTGGTTACGCCCAGAACTACCCGGATGGTCGGGTGTTAGTTGTTGCTGAAGGGCCACGGGCAGACTGTGAGAGTTTGCTCGCTTGGCTTGAGGGGCCGAATACTCCGGGCGATGTGACGGCAGTGGTGCCGTTATGGCAGGAACCGAAGGGTGCATTGAGCACGTTTGACCGTCGTTAAGCGGGTGCCAACTGCCTTCCTCCCCCCCCCCATGTCGGTGTAGGAATCCGAAAAATTCGAATACGTTCTATCCCTCGCTCTATGTCATTGTTTTTGCGCAGTTGGCGGGGGATTTTTCGTGTCTTGAGGTAGTCGATTGGTGCGTTGTAGAGGTCTCAGAGCGCTAAAAACCTACGCAACCGGGAAAAAGAATACGTAAATACGAAAGGCGAGTGGATTAAGTTAATAACTACCTACTGACAGGCAGGGGAGGCACATATGACGCCTGAAGAAGTAATTGCACAGTCTGGAAACTCAGCGTGGATGCTGATTTCGGCTTCGTTGGTTTTGCTGATGACACCGGCGCTCGCGCTGTTCTATGGCGGCATGTCGCGACAGAAGTCGGTGCTCAACATGATGATGATGAGCTTTGGTGCTGTCGGCGTTGTCGGTGCCATTTACGTGCTGTGGGGCTGGTCGATGTCCTACGGATCGCAGTCGATCGGTGGTGTTTTTGCCAACCCATTCGAGTTCTTCGGTCTGCGTAACTCAATCACGGATGGCGACGGCAACTACATTGCGAGTGCGAACGGTTACCCAAACATCATCGACATTGGGTTCCAGCTCACGTTCTGCTCGATTTCTGTAGCGCTGATCTCTGGGGCGCTGGCCGAACGCGTGAAGTTCTCCACCTGGTTGATTTTCGTCGGCTTCTGGACGACGCTGGTGTACTTCCCAATGGCCTTCATGGTCTGGGGCGGTGGCCTGCTGAGCCACTCGGCAGAGGGGCTGTCGGCAAAGCTGTTCGGTACCGCTGACGGTGAAGCATTGATCGCTCCAATTGACTTCGCTGGCGGTACGGTTGTGCACATTGCTGCTGGTACTGCCGCTTTGGTGCTGGCGATTATCGTCGGTAAGCGCAAGTCCATCGATGGCAGCCAGCATCGCCCGCACAATCTGCCACTCGTCATGCTGGGTGCTGCACTGCTGTGGTTCGGCTGGTTCGGCTTCAACGGCGGTTCGGCATTTGCGGCCGACGGTGTCGCTGGTCTGGCATGGCTGAATACGACGGTGGCAGCGTGCGTGGGGATGCTCGGCTGGATTTCACTCGAGCGTATTCGTGATGGGCATCCCACCTCGCTGGGCGCCGCTTCGGGTGTCATCGCAGGGCTTGTGACTATTACTCCGGCCGCAGGAGATATGAACCCAGTGACCTCAATCATTCTGGGCTATATCGGCGGTGCGCTGGGTTGCTGGGGAGTGGGCTTGAAGTACAAATTCAACTTCGATGACACCCTGGATGTGGTTGGTCTGCATCTGGTTGCAGCTATGTGGGGAACGATTGGTGTTGGCCTGCTGGCCAACGATCGCGGACTGCTTACCGGCGGTGGCATCGACGGCCTGAAGTTGTTTGCCATCCAGGTCATTATTGCTGTCGTCGCAGCGGTGTTCTCAGGCGTGCTGACGTACATCATTGCCCGAGTCCTGAAGGCAACCGTCGGTTGGCGTATCCACGGCGAGCAGGAGCATTCTGGTATCGACGTCGCTCAGCACGGTGAGTCGGCCTACGCGTCAACTAAGCAGGCAGTGGTGTAAACAACGCTGTGTAAACAATCTTGTGTAACAGGGTGCGTGCTTGGGGTAATTCAGCTCCAAACCGTAACTACGGGTAAGATATTGCCCCATGTATTTGAAATCGCTGACTCTGAAGGGCTTTAAATCCTTCGCTTCGGCGACGACGATGAAATTCGAGCCCGGCATCTGCGCAGTTGTCGGCCCGAATGGATCTGGTAAGTCGAATGTCGTCGATGCCCTCGCGTGGGTTATGGGTGAGCATTCCGCCAAGACCCTCCGTGGCGGCAAAATGGAAGATGTCATCTTCGCGGGAACCTCCGGGCGAAAGCCTTTGGGGCGCGCGGAGGTCACTCTTACCATCGACAATTCCGATGGGGCACTTCCCATTCAATATAAGGAAGTCTCTGTCACGCGTCGCATGTACCGCGACGGCGCAAGTGAGTACGAAATCAACGGTTCTCGCGTCCGCCTCATGGATGTCCAAGAGCTCCTCAGCGACACCGGCATTGGCCGCGAGATGCACATCATCGTCGGCCAGGGTCGGCTTTCGCAGATTCTGGAATCGCGGCCAGAGGAGCGTCGTGCGTTTATCGAAGAAGCCGCAGGCGTGCTCAAACACCGCCGTCGCAAGGAAAAGGCGCAGCGCAAGCTGCAGTCGATGCAGGCCAATCTCGACCGTCTGCAGGATCTGACAGGTGAGCTTTCCCGTCAGCTCAAACCGCTGAAGCGTCAGGCTGAGGCCGCCTCTCGCGCCCAGACTGTGCAGGCAGACCTGCGCGACGCCAAGTTGCGTTTGGCTGCCGCGGACTTCGTGGATTTGCAGGACAGCCTCAATGACATTGCTGGTCAAGCCAAGCTCATTGAGGAAAAGGTGGAGGCCGCCACGGAGCGAGCCGAGATTGCCGCTGAGCGCACTGCAGAACTCGAAGCCGAACTGGAGGACATCACTCCAGCTGCCGATGCTGCCCGAGATTTGTGGTTTCGTCTCTCCGCACTCGGTGAGCGTATCCAAGCGACGGCCCGCATCGCCGCCGATCGCGCGGCCGACCACTCCGTCGCTCCGTGGGTAGGCCCAGACCCGGACTTCCTGGAGCAGAGGGCCGACGACGCCGCCACCGAAGAAGCCACGCTCGCTGAGGCTGAGGCAGAGGCCCGCGAAAAACTGGAGGAAATCCGCGAAACGCTCTTCGACGCCGAGGAGACTTTCCGTGAAGCCGAAGCGGAGCACCTCGCGGCCGTTCGCGCAATCGCCGACCGTCGCGAAGGCGTGGTTCGTCTCATTTCCGCAGAAGAATCTCTGCGCACCCGCTTGGAAGCCGCCGAAGCCGAAGCTGCACGCCTTGCCGAGCAAACCAATGAGGCCGACGAACGCCGTGCCGATGCCACCGAAGCCGTGGAAAACGCCGCGCAGGAACTAGCCGAGGCCGAATTCGAAGGTCCCGAGCTGCAGAGTGCTTATGAACAGGCCAACCGAGAAGCAGAGCTGGCCTCTACACGGTTGAAAGAACTCCGCGCTGACGAGCGCGACCTCGAACGCAGTGTCTCAGGTCTGTCCGCCCGCATCGAAGCTCTGGAGACCGCCCGCACCGCCGCTGCCAACGACGGCACCGCGTGGCTACGTGAAAAACACGAACTCGGCGTTCTCTCTGAAGTCATCGATGTCGACGCTGGCTGGGAAAAAGCGCTCACTGCCGCCCTCGGCGCGGCCGCCGAAGCACTGGTCAGCGAGGGCAGTGGAGATTCGCTTATCGACGAGCTTGTGGCCACGGGCAAGGGCAGTGCCGTTGTTATCAATTCTGCGGATGCATCCGACTCTTGGCGCTTGGACATCACTCTGCCCGCACAGGCATCCTGGCTGCTCGATCATGTGACAGTGCCCGCGGAGCTTTCGGGTTCGTTGACCTCTCTGCTCGTTGACGTCGTGGCCTGCGACGACGAGCACGTCGCCCGTGAGCTGGTGACCCAGGATACTCGACTGCGCGTTGTTGACCGCGATGGTGTGCTGCGTGGCTCTGGTTGGGTAGCTGGCGGTGCTGGTGGCACTGCATCAGGTGTGGAAATCGCCGCCGACATTGCTAAGACTCGCGAAGAACTAGCAGAAGCACAGGTGCGTTTGAGTGACCTCGGTGGTGTGCTCTCCGGTGCACAGGCCGAAGAAGAGGACCGCCGCACGGACGCGGCGGCCGCCCGTGCTGCGCTGCGTGAACACCAGAGTCGTATGAAGGTCCTCACGGATGCCCGAACTCGGGCCACAGCGCAGCTGTCCGGCGTGGTGCATGATGCCGAACGCGCTGAGCAGCGCGGAGCCGAAGCCGCGGACCGAGTAACGAAGCTCCAGAAGGAGTTGGCGGAGGTCGCAGACCGCTTAGCTCGCGTTGACCGTGACCCCGAGGAGGGGGAACCGTCGACAAGCGAACGTGACCGTGCCTCGGAGGCGCTGACGGCTGTGCGCGCCATGGAAACAGAGGCGCGTCTGTCGCTGCGTACGGCAGAGGAGCGACTGTCGAGTGTACGAGGCAAGGCCGAGCGGCTCCGTCGCCAGGCTGCATCGGAGCGCGTAGCGAAGGCCCGCCATGAGCAGGCGCAGATGGCGAAGGTTGCCCAGCGCGAATTGGCAGAAGTTGTCGCGGAGCTGGCTGAGGATTTGCATGCGAAGGTCAACGTGTCGTTGGCGCGGGCAGAGGCCGATCGCGACGATGCCGAGGCGCAGAAGAAGACAGTGTCGCAGGCACTATCAGCGGCCCGGACGGAGGCAAATGCGGCGCAACGTGAGCTGGCACAGCTAACGGATTCCGCGCACCAGGGCGACATCGCCCGTGCGCAGGCGCAGGTCCGCGTGACCGAGGCCGCAGAGCGCATCGTCGACCAGTTGGGGCTGTCTGTCGATGACCTGCTCGCGGACTTTGCTCCTGATGAGAACTTCGACCGCGCAGCCGTGACGAAGCAGCTCAAACAGGCGGAGAAGGATCTGCGTGTGCTCGGCCGCGTCAACCCGTTGGCGCTGGAGGAGTATAAGGCGATGGAGGAGCGCTACTCTTTCCTATCCACGCAGCTCGATGATGTCCTCAAGGCCCGCCAGGACCTCACCGATGTTGTCGAGGAAGTCGATGCCACGATCCTGCAGCTCTTCACAGACGCGTGGAACGATGTCGAGGCAGAATTCCCCGCAGTCTTTCAAACGCTTTTCCCGGGCGGCGACGGACGACTGGTTCTCACCGAGCCGGACAACCTGCTCACGACAGGTATCGAGGTTGAAGCCCGCCCGCCGGGCAAAAAGGTTAAGCGGCTGTCGTTGCTCTCCGGCGGCGAGAAGTCGCTGACGGCGCTGGCAATGCTCGTCGCTATTTTCCGCGCGCGCCCGAGTCCCTTTTACGTACTCGACGAGGTGGAAGCCGCGCTTGACGACGTTAACCTGCGTCGCCTTATTGCGCTGCTCGAGGAACTCCGCGCGACCAGTCAGCTGATTGTCATTACGCACCAGAAGCCAACAATGGACGTTGCGAATGTGCTCTACGGCGTGACCATGCGGGGCGATGGTGTGACTCGAGTAATCTCGCAGCGAATGTCACCGGCATCCGCAACTCCGTCGACAGGAGCGGAGTAAGCGCGGAGTAAGTGAGGAAGAGTCGTTGATACTGCATAATGAGAGTTATGACTCCAACTCAGTGGATACTCCTTGTCGTCGCGATTGTCGTTATTATCGCGCTGCTCTTTGTTGTGGGCTATGTCCGCAGGAAGAACCAGCGCATTTCCTTTGCGAAGGAAGATACTAAGGAACTCACCCAGCAGGAGAAGTCTGGAAATTACCAGGCCACTAGTGGTTTTAACTTCGCTCCGGCCGGTGGTGGGACTGATACCCGCGAGAAGCAGCCGGTTGAAAAACCGATGCCGAAACCGGCGGAAAAGCCGATTGAAAAGCAGGCCCCGGAGCCAGAGGAAAAGCAGGCTGATATACCTGCCGATCAGCCGGACGGTTCACTGCTGAAACCAGAAGGTCGACTGGTTATTCCGGATAACCCCACCGAAATGGAGGGGGATTATGACCGCGTAATGCGGGAAATCCCAATCGATTTGCCAACGGCCGGGGAAGAGGAATCAGAGCCCGAGCCGGAACCACAACCAGAGCCCGAAGCAGAGCCTGAGGTAGAGGTAGTTCCTGCTCCTGAACCGGAGCTGGAGCCGGAGCCGACTCCCGAACCAGAACCGACGCCAGAGCCGGAGCCGGAAGCTGCGCCGGAGCCGACGCCAGAGCCAGAAGCAGAACAGCAGATTGACTCCATCGACCCGGCTGAGGGACGTCTGGGCCGCCTGCGCGGTCGTCTGTCACGGTCGCAGAATGCAATTGGCCAGTCTGTGCTCGGCATCTTGGGCGCGGGTGACCTTGATGAGGACGCGTGGGAAGAGGTTGAAGACATCCTGGTTATGGCTGACCTCGGTGCGGCTGCGACGCAGCGTGTCGTCGATAAGCTGCGCGAGCGTATTGCCAGTCAGAAGGTGAGCACGGAAGAGCAAGTGCGCGCCCTGCTGCGTGAGGTGTTGATTGAGGAGTGCAAGCCTGAGATGGACCGCTCCATCCGCGCACTTCCGCACGAGGGCAAGCCCGCAGTGATTCTGGTAGTCGGTGTCAACGGCACAGGTAAGACCACGACGACGGGCAAGCTGGCTCGTGTACTGGTCGCCGGTGGCCACCGTGTTGTTCTCGGCGCAGCGGATACCTTCCGTGCTGCTGCAGCCGACCAGCTAGAAACCTGGGGGCGACGCGTTGGCGCGGAGACCGTTCGCGGCGCTGAAGGCGCCGATCCTGCTTCTATTGCATTTGAGGCAGTTGCTCACGGTATCGAGTCCGGCGCTGATGTGGTGCTCATCGACACCGCCGGCCGCCTGCACACCAAGGTCGGTCTGATGGACCAACTGGACAAGATTAAGCGCGTGGTGGAGAAGAAGGCTCAGGTTGACGAAGTCATCCTGGTTTTGGACGCGACGGTTGGCCAAAATGGTCTACTGCAAGCTCGTACGTTCCGGGATGTAGTAGACATCACCGGCGTTGCCCTGACCAAGCTGGACGGTACCGCGAAGGGCGGCATTGTATTCCAGGTGCAAAACGAGCTCGGTGTGCCGGTGAAGTTGGTTGGCCTTGGTGAAGGTGCTGACCACCTGGCGCCGTTTGAGCCGGAGAGCTTCGTAGACGCACTGCTCGGCGGCCGCAAATAGTAACTAACATCGATGAGTGAATTTTCCATCGATTGGTGAGTACAGCGTCGCCCGTTGCCCCCGGCAAAAATAAAGGCCTCGGAGCCACCGCGTAGATTTCTGTAGAGGATACGCGGGGCTCCGGGGCCTTTAGTGTTGAGGTGCTAGGAATCTAGCGGAGAGTTGTGCTAGGAATCCTTTGAATTCTTGCGTGCGAGGCGGGTAGCTGCCACGCCACCGACCAGGAGTGCAAGAGCGGCACCGCCGAGGGCAGTCGCCTGAACACCAGTGACTGCTAGACCAGTGTTCTTGGTCCCGGTTTTCTTACCGTAATTCTTAGGGTTGTCGGGCTTGTCGCCTGGATTTTCCTCCCCAGGATTCTCGTCCTCCCCGGGCTGTTCGTCACCTGGGTTTTCATCGTCGCCCGGAGTGTCATCGCCTGGGTTCTCATCGTCGCCCGGAGTTTCGTCATCGGAGGTCGGACAGTAGCCGTAGACTCCGGTTGCCGGGTCGATCTTGCTCATATCACGCGGGGAACCGTCGGGGCACGTTGCGGTGTCATCGACTCCCGGCGGAATTCCGTCATTCTCTGGGGCATCTTCATCGGGCTCCGGAGTTGGGCCGGAATCATCTGAAGTGCCACAAGCGCCGTAAGCTCCGGTTGCCGGGTCAATCTTGCTCATGTCACGCGGGGAACCGTCGGGACAGGTCTGGGTGTCCTCAACGCCCGGTGGGATACCATCGTTAGATGAACCTCCTGGATCCGGGTTTGCAGCGTCATCTACACACTGGAAAGTACCGTCAACATTTTCAAAATGTTGACCGGCGGGGCATTCCGACGGGGCGGGGTCAGGAATCTGTGCGGTGGCAGCGCCAACGCCGATGAGCATGCCGGCTGAAGCGGCAGCGGCCACCATGGTCGAAGAGAGCTTCTTCATTTGGAAACCTCACAATGTCTATAGGAAAGCCCTGCAATCAAAGGACTTAAGGGGGAACACTGTTCACACTTTTGATTCTAATAACTAATTACAGTCTTTGGTGGTATGGGTTTGGGGAGGGGGTAAAGAGAAATTGTTGACTTGTCCAAACCCCAGCAAGGGGAAGTAGGAACTTATATTTACAACGCTGAGTGTGTACACCCGTTGTGGTTGGAGCATCTTTAGAACTCGCCACTGTTTACTCAGCAGGAGATTTTCCTGTCTTCGCTAGCGAAGCGTGGTACCTGATCGTGTCGGGTGGTGAAAGGCGGATGGGGCGTAGAGGTTCGGTAAAAAATCGGTGCCTGTGGGGTTTATGCTTCGAGCTATGGGAGTTATGACTTTTCGGAGGTATGGCGCACAAAAATGCTCCCGATGCTAAATAGGCATCAGGAGCATTTTATATTTCGTTACCGGGGTAGAACCCTAAGCTTCTTAGCGGTTCTTGCGGGCGATGCGGGTAGCGGCGACACCGCCGACCAGGAGAACCAGAGCGGCTCCACCCAGGGTGGTGGCGTCAACGCCGGTGGCTGCCAGGCCAGTGCTCTGAGTCGAAGAAGCCTTCTTGGACTCAGAGGTATTCTGCTCAGACTTCTTGGAGTCCGAAACCTTCTTTACGTTCTCGGAAGAGGTCGTCTTCTTGGACTCGGAAGCCTTCATCTCGGCCTTTTCCTTGGCCTTCTTCTCTTCCTTCGTGCACTTGTTTTCGTTCTTGCACTCAGCAGAGATCTTGATGTCAACGTTTACCTTGACATCCTTGCCGTCCTTACCTGGCTTACCGTCCTTGCCGTCCTTACCTGGCTTACCGTCCTTGCCGTCCTTACCTGGCTTACCGTCCTTGCCGTCCTTACCCGGCTTCTCGTCGTCCTTGCCTGGCTTGTCAGCGTCCGGCTTGTCCGTGCCTGGTTTGTCAGTGTCCGGCTTCGCCTCGTCCTTGACGCAGACACCGAAGACGTTCGGGTTGCCTGGGACTGGCTTGCTCATGTCGAAGTGCTCGCCCTCCGGGCACTGCTTATCAGAAATGCCTGGGTTTCCCAGGTCGCCCGGCTGGGACTCATTGTCGCCCGGTGTTTCGGGCTTAGGGGCTTCCTGGTCCGCGACGCACTGGAAGGTTCCGCCGACGTTCTCAAAGTGCTGGCCGTCTGGGCACTTGTCAGGCATTGGGGCCGGAATTCCGTCAGTGGAATCCTGCTCAGGCTGGTCTGCGACGCACTGGAAAGTGCCTCCGACGTTCTCAAAGTGCTGGCCGGCGGGGCACTCGGTCGGCATTGAGTCCGGAATCTGTGCAGTAGCGGTGCCTGCGCTTGCAATCATGCTGGCGGAGAAGGCAGCGGCGGCGATAGCCGTGGTGAACTTTTTCATGAAAACCTCTCAAGGAGTCAAACGGTCAGAGACCAATGAATATGATTTCGCCGTTCATCCCTCGTCGTGCACGGCGGAAAATAAAACCAGGCCAACTGCGGTTAACTAGGTTCATGATTAACCATAAACTGGTTGATATATGAATCGTATTGGAGGTAGTTATAGGAATAACATCAGGTGCGCAGTGGCGTGCTTTGACCTGCTGCAATGCCGCCGGTTTGTTATTTGGCTTACACCATTCCGGGGGAGGTTCTCACTAAGGGTGCCCTTAGTAAAAGCTAGCCACTGGCGTTATCTTTCTGTTACCTAGCTGGTGGTAGCTGGGTTGGATAAACGTTCTTTATGCAGTAGGGCATTCATATCTGGAGGCTCGTTTAATTGTCACGTTAAAATAACGAACAGTAATCTAACGTCCTTGAGAATAAAAGAGCTTCATCCTATTGCTATTTTTTACTTCCTATTGTTTACACCCGAATCGGGGCATTTAGGGTGGGTGGGCTGCAATCGTTGTCGATAGGCGAAGCTGTAGATATGTGCCAAATGGAGTATCCAGCGGGTACGGTAGAACAGTTAAGAAAAAACAAGGCAAAAGGGGAGCTGGAAACTTGTTTGAGTCTCTTTCCGATCGTTTGACGGGTGCCCTGCGGGGGCTGGGCGGGAAGGGCCGCCTGACTGAGGCGGATATTAACGCCACCGCCCGCGAGATTCGGCTGGCTCTTCTGGAAGCCGATGTCTCCCTCGAGGTTGTCCGTACCTTCATCAAGCGCATCAAGGAACGCGCTAACGAAATTATTGGCAGCCAGACTGTCAACCCGGCAAACCAGATTATTGAGGTCGTCAATGAGGAACTGATTAACATCCTCGGTGGCGAGACTCGACGGCTGAATATGTCGAAGCAGCCACCAACGGTCATCATGCTGGCCGGTCTGCAGGGCGCTGGTAAGACCACCTTGGCCGGTAAATTGGCCAGGTACCTCACGGATCAGGGGCACACCCCGGTCCTCGTCGCCTGTGACCTGCAGCGTCCGGGCGCGGTGCAGCAGCTGGAAATTGTCGCTGAGCGTGCAGGCGTGCCGTGCTTCGCACCGTTCCCGGGCACCAGCCTCGATTCCACCCATGAAATGGGCACCAGCGAGGACAATCCAGTTGACGCCGCGTTCCGTGGCCTCGCTTATGCTCGCCAGCATCGCCACGATGTGGTGATTATCGATACCGCAGGTCGCCTGGGTATCGATGAGGTTCTGATGAAGCAGGCCCGCGACATTCGCGATGCCATCAACCCGCATGAAGTTCTGTTTGTCATCGACTCCATGATTGGTCAGGACGCGGTAGAGACCGCCAAGGCCTTCCGAGACGGCGTTGACTTCACCGGCGTTGTACTGACCAAGCTCGATGGCGACGCGCGCGGTGGCGCTGCACTGTCTATCCGTGAGGTCACCGGTAAGCCGATTCTGTTCGCCTCCACGGGCGAGAAGTTGGAGGACTTTGACGTCTTCCACCCAGACCGTATGGCCAGCCGCATCCTGGGGATGGGTGACCTAAAGACGTTGGTTGAGGTCGCTTCCAAGGAAATCGATCATGAGCAGGCTGCCAAGTCCGCCCAGAAGATTGGTTCCGGTGAGCTGACTCTCGAGGACTTCCTCGAGCAGATGATGATGGTCCGCAAGATGGGCCCAATCGGCAACATCCTCAAGATGCTCCCCGGCGGCGCGGAAATGTCCAAGGCCGCGGAAATGGTCGACGAAAAGCAGCTTGACCGCATCGAGGCGATTATCCGCGGTATGACTCCGGAAGAGCGCGAGAATCCGAAGATTCTGAATGCTTCACGACGTCGTCGTATCGCCAACGGTTCCGGTGTGTCCGTTTCAGAGGTTAACCAGCTCATCGAGCGTTTCAATGAGGCGCGGAAGATGATGGCGCAGATGGCCGGCCGATTTGGTATGGGCGGTGGTCGCCCATCGAACCGCAAGGCCAAGCGTGGTCGAAAGGGCAAGGGCAAGAATAAGCGCAAGGGCGCTAACCGTGGTCCAACGCCGCCGAAGGCAATGCGCGGTGGCGGAATGCCCGGTATGCCTGGAATGCCAGGTATGCAGGGCATGCCGGGTATGCCTAGCATGGCTGAACTGCAGAAGCTGCAGAAGCAGATGGGTAATCAGCTGCCAGAAGGTATGGAGGACTTTGACCTCAACAATCTCGACTTCGGACAGGGCAAGAAGTAGCGGGGACTAGAAGTAGCTAGTCCCGCAGAGCCTTCTGAATCTGGCGGTCCATTTCAGGACTGAAAGTGGCCGCTAGTTCATCGGTGATGTGATTGCTGTCGCGGTAGACGTAGATATTGCCAATAACTTTACGGCAGGTGGTCGGACCGCAGAAGATGTCGGAGAAATCTAGACTGTGCCCGTTGGGGAAGTTCGCAAGAATCTCCTCAGCGGGATTTTCTGCATTTAGGGCAGTTTTGCGGTGGATAGTGCAGTCTTCTTCCGCTTCTTCGCATACGCTGGGGGAGAATTGGTCCAAGTCCTCCCGTAGCGCCCATGGGTTATCGCGGATGGCGAAGAAATCAATTCCGCGTTCTTGTAGAGCAGCGAAAAACGAAACGTAACCATCCGGTGTGTAGTCGCCCGGCTGCGGTGGGTCCGCCTGGAACAAGGGTCTGGTTGAAGTGGTGAAAACCATCTTTGGCTGAATCTCGTCAATTTTCTGCAGAGCCTCGAAAGTCCAGGCCACGCAGATATCGCCGACTCCGTGGATCGGTTCTAAGGTCGCTGGACAGCCTTGTCGGAGAAGAACCACCACTCGGTACCCGTTGTTTTTGCCGTAGGCATCAATCGGGGCAAACCAATGTTCCATGTGCGAGCCGCCGACGATGACAATCGATTCACTAGCATCTGGATCACCGTAGACACACGGCTGGGTCTCATCGCGCCAACGGCGATTCGGCGGGAAGTATCCGACGTCCTCACCGCCTGTCGCAAGGCAGCCATCGAGGGCAGGTTCCGGCCAAAGGTCCGTGATGAAATCGGTATTCGGCTTTGTGGCTGCCTTGGGGACCTCGTACCCGTCGGTAAGCGCGAGTGCACCTGGATAGACCTCTGGATCTAGGCTGGTGGCGGAGGCGCGATCGACGCGCACCTGTTGCACGTTGACAAGGCTGGACATGCCGACCAACGCAATGACGACAACAGTGCCGACTACCGCTAGACGACGAGCCGGGCGACGATGCTTCATTGCGTGGATTGCATCGCCGACGACGGGCTGAGTCCGGGTCGGTCGGCGAGTCGATTGAGCCAGCGGCAGCTCGACATACTTGTTGGTGAGTTTGGCCAAAATAAAGGAAACGACGATCACTGCGGTGCCAAGCTTCAGCCCCGGAGTATCGCGGTTGAGGTAGTTTATGGCCAGGATGAGAAGAGGCCAGTGCCACAGGTAGAGCGCGTAGGCGCTCTGGCCTACTTCGCGCATTGGGCGGCTGGCCAGGAACTTGGAGATCCAGCCCGCCTCAGGGCCGGCGATAATAATCAGCGCAGCACCACCGAGGGGCCATAGGGTCCAAGGGCCTGGGAACTGTGCGGCGCCGTCGAAGATGAAACCGGTGGAGACTACCAGTGCGAGGCCGATGCTGGCTAACAGCACTCGAAGTGGCTTGGGCATGGGGATGGATCCCCGGACAAGAATCAGTCCGAGTAGTGCGCCGAGGCAGAGTTCCCAGAGGCGGCTGACAGTGGAGTAGTAGTTCCACCCCTGGTTCTCGGAGTGCATATAGAAGGCATAGGCAATCGAGCCGAGAGTGATAACTGCCAGCAACGGAGTGAGGATTCGGCGGAGTTTACCGCCGGTAGCGTCGGTGCGCTTCGCCTCCACCGGTGAGGTAACCGCGCCGACAATCTGGGGTGAGCGCGTCATCCAGGCGAGTAGGGAGATGAGCAAAATGGAGCCGAGATAAAACTGGCCCTGTACCGACATTGACCACAGGTGCTGCAGTGGGGAGGTTTCGCTCTCTGCGGCTGCGTAGTCCGAGCCCTGGAGTGCCAGTTCATAATTTTGGTAGTAGAGCAGGCTGGCGCGGAGTTGCTGGGCAATGTCGATCGTGCGAAGCGATGGAATGAAGTAAATGACAAACAGGGTTGTCGCAAAGAGGACCAGCACTAGTGTCGGGATTAGGCGACGCAGCGTGCGCCAGATGCTCCACCATGGATTGATGGACTGCCGGGGATTGATGGCATTGCGGTACTGCGCGCCGAAGAAGAAAAACCCGGAGAGCAAGAGGAATACGTCCACACCACCGGAAACGCGGCCGACGTAAACATGGAAAAGGACTACGAGGGCAATCGAAATGCCCCGTAGTCCGTCCAAGTCATACCTATATTGGGTGCCGGTGGTTTTCATAGAATGTTACGTTACCGCACTGTCAACGACGTTCAGCTTTAGTGGGTATGCAGCGTTTCGAGTGCGCAGTTTTGTTAATTTCCAAAAACTGCTGGTAACATACCTCGAGTTGTCTCAATGAGAATCCTCAACTGAGGCACGACTGCGAATTCATCGGATCCGGCCACGGCCGCCCGGTGGTCACGCGCAGTGTAAATATCCCAAGGGCAAAACCGGTCCGAGGTACTTCGTTAGTAATTACTCGTGAGCTCGGATGCATAAGTATTGTCCAGTGACATAGAAGAAAGAGGAACTCCTCATGGCAGTCAAGATTAAGCTGCAGCGCCTGGGTAAGATTCGTACTGCTCAGTACCGCGTCGTCGTTGCTGATGCTCGTACCCGTCGCAACGGTGCGGTCATTGAGAACCTGGGCATCTACCAGCCGAAGGAAGAGCCGTCGATCATCAAGATTGACTCCGAGCGCGTTCAGTACTGGCTGGGCGTCGGTGCACAGCCGACCGAGCCGGTTCTGGCTCTGCTGAAGGTCACCGGCGACTGGCAGAAGTTCAAGGGTCTCGAGGGTGCAGAGGGCACTCTGAAGGTTGCTGAGCCGAAGCCGACCAAGCTCGAGCTGTTCAACAAGGCTCTGGAAGAGGCCAACAATGGCCCGTCCGCTGAGGCCATCACCGCTAAGCGCCGCGAGGCCAAGGAAGCAGCTAAGGCTGCTAAGGAAGCTGAGGAGGCCGCAAAGGCTGCCGAGGCTGAGGCTGCTGAGTCCGAGGCTTCCGAGGACGCCGAGTAATAAGGACGCTGAGTACGCCGCTTAGCTAATCCGGGCGCTACCTTATACTTCAAGACGAAGTGTTGGGTGGCGCCTTTTTGCTTTACGCGGGGTGTTTTACAGAGCCTTTATAAGAGAGGGAGTGTGCGCGTGTCGGTAGCTGACATGGTGCTTATTGGCCGAGTGATCAAGCCCCACGGTGTGCGCGGGGAAGTCGTCGTCGATGCGACAACGGATGACCCGGAAGGGCGTTTCGCAGTCGGGGCCACGCTGTTGGGTGTACAGGCCGGCCGTGAGGAACAGCTGACTGTGAAAACGGCACGCCCGCACCAGGGGCGTTTGCTGATTCGCTTCGAGGAGATTCCGGGCCGCAATGAGGCCGAGCGTCATCGGGGTATGAAGTTTTATGCCGAGCCCGTCTTCGAAGACGAGGACTTTTATGACTTTGAACTTGAAGGCCTGCGCGTAGTCCATAACGGCACGGATATAGGCGAGGTCACTTCTATCGTCCGCGCGCCCGCTCATCGTCTCCTTGAAGTCACGCTTGACGACGGGGCCCGGGAGGTACTCATCCCTCTGGTAGAGGACATCGTTCCGGAAGTTGACCTTGAGAATTCTACTGTCACCATCACCCCGCCGGAAGGACTGTTGGAGCTGTGAGCTTACGTCTCGATGTAGTCACAATCTTCCCGGAGTACCTCGAGCCACTGCGTCATGCGTTGCTGGGCAAGGCAATTGAGCAGGGCATTTTGAGCGTCGGCGTACACAACCTGCGCGACTGGGCGCCAGGTGTACACCAGGCCGTGGATGACTCACCCTACGGCGGTGGCCCCGGCATGGTTATGAAGCCGGATGTCTGGGGTCCCGCCCTCGACGAGGTAGCGGCGCTGAAAGCGGAGCAGTCGCTCACGTCCGCGGTGCCACATTTGGACAATGTCCGCCATGATCAGAAATTGGGTTTGGCCGAGGAATCTTCCTATGCTGCAGCGGAAGTGCCGTCGTTAAGCGAAGAAGATTCAGCGAAGCCCCTGCTGATCGTCCCGACCCCGGCGGGCGAGCCGTTTACGCAGCAGATGGCGCAGGAGTTCTCACACGAGGAGCACATTGTGTTCGCGTGCGGGCGCTACGAGGGCATTGACCAGCGCGTTATTGACGATGCTGCCAACCGCTACCGCGTACGTGAGGTCTCTATTGGCGACTATGTGCTTATCGGCGGGGAAGTGGCGGTGCTGGTGATTGCGGAGTCCGTCGTGCGGTTGATCCCGGGTGTGTTGGGCAATCGCAAAAGCCACGAGGAGGACTCTTTCTCTGACGGTCTGCTCGAAGGGCCGTCCTACACCAAGCCGCGCGAGTGGCGTGGACTGACAGTGCCGGACGTTCTCCTCAGCGGCAATCACGCGCTGGTGGACCGTTGGCGGCGCGACCAATCGCTCATCCGCACGGCCGAACGTCGTCCCGATTTGCTTGCCGACGTCGACCTCAGCGCCCGTGACCGGGAAATAATCCAGGGAGTCATTGGGGAAGTAACCGAGGAGAACTGCTAGTGGCACGTGTTCGAATTGCGCGACCTCGGCACGTCATTGGTTGGCTAGCTGTCCTTGGGGCGCTGGCGTGGTTCACTCAGACGCAGCTGGCGGGGAGTATGGATCAGTCGTTTGCGGGTTGGGTCAGTGACCTGCATGGGGCGCGGGATGGCCGCGTCGATAGTGTGATGCTGGCTTTGAGCGAGATTATCCGGCCGATTTACGTCGCGCCGGTCACGCTTGTTGCTGCGGCACTCCTGTGGTTCCGCTTCCGTGCGTGGGCGTTGCTATTGCCGGCGTCATTCGGTTCGTCAATTGCGGTGACTTATGCCATGAAGTGGTTTTTGGACCGCGACCGACCGGGAGAGGAGTTCTCACTGGTCAACCTGCACGATGCGGCGTTTCCTTCTGCACATGTGGCAGCGGTTACCTCCAGTGGCATGGCCGCGATGCAGCTTGCCATCCCCGTATTGCGCCGCACAGCCCGCAAGCTGCTCGACCTGGCCATCATCGCGCTTATCGGCGCTGTGGCACTGTCGCGCGTGTGGGTCGGGGCGCACTGGCTCACCGATGTTATCGGCGGCCTCATCGCCGGAGTTATCGGCTTAGCAGTTGCGCTGCTAGTTCTTAGGAGATGGCCACGAGCACGGCGCTACGCGCTGCCTTAGTCTCCTCGTAGAAGGCCACGAGTTCGCGGTACCGCTGTGTCGCAGTGGCTTCGTCGATAAGCGAACCATTGTCCGTGATGCGGGCGGCAAGATCGATGCTTGCCAGCGTCTGGTGCACGTCGCCGACGCGATCGGCGCGGATGACTGCAGACAGCGGCTTGCGGCAGACGCGGTCGGCGCCGAGGATGGCCTCCGCCAGCGGGTCGCCGAGTGCTTGGCCGTCGATGGGATTGCCGGTCAACGTGCGCAGCAGGGACTCCCAGTCCGTGTCGATGTCCAGGGCGTCTTCGTCCGGAACGTCGACGAAGTGCTGCAGGATAATCTTCTCCGCGCCGTCGTTAACAAGCCCCGCCGTGCCGCCGTCGCTGGTTGCCGCAGGTGCTGCGACCTCAACTAACCGCGCTGCCTCCTCATCGGAGATGCGCAGGTATTCGGCACAGAGTTTCTGCTTCATGGGGCTCCTTTTCCGGTGTTTACTGCGAGCCTTCTGTGGGGCGTTCGCCAATTGGTACTTCCACGATAGTAAAGTTGCCCGGGTGATTTCATCAGTAATTGCCCGAGAACTCGCCGCCACTGGTGCGGACGTTGCCGAAAGTGCCGTCGCCGCCGCTATCAAGCTTCTCGACGAAGGCAACACCGTGCCTTTCATCGCCCGCTATCGCAAGGAAGTAACCGGCGGACTCGATGACACACAGCTGCGTTTCATCGAGGAACGCGTCGTCTACCTGCGCGAACTAGAAGAGCGCAAGCAAACGATTCTCGCCGCTATCGAAGAGCAGGGAAAGCTTAACGACGACCTGAAGGCCGCCATCCTCGCCTGCGACACTAAGGCGCGGTTGGAGGATCTCTACCTGCCGTACAAGAAGAAGCGCAAGACCAAGGCCGATATTGCACGTGAGGCCGGGTACGAACCGCTGGTGGAGGAGCTACTGGCCGACCCCGCCGCGGACCCCGAGACTCTAGCCACTAAGTACGGCGAGGCAGCTGGTAAGGATGCGAAGGACGCTCTGACCGGTGCCCGTGCCATCTTGGTCGATCGCTTCGCTACCGATGCTGATTTGGTTGGCTCTGTCCGTGAGCAGGTGTGGTCCTCCGGTTCCGCCGCCGCTGCCGTGGTGGAGGGCAAGGAGACTGCGGGTGCGAAGTACCGTGACTACTTCGAGCACAACGAACCTCTGGACACCATGCCTAGCCACCGTGTACTGGCCGTGCTTCGCGGTGAGGCCGAGGGCATCCTGACTCTTAACATCGATGCGGGTGAGGATGAGACCTACGAACACATGATTCGTGAGGCCTTTGAGCTTCCCGACGGCGGTGCCTCAAAGTGGATTGACCAGGCCGTTCGTTTCGGTTGGCGTACCAAGTTGGAGGTGTCCGCTGCTCTCGACGCGCGTACTCGCCTGAAGGAGCGCGCCGAGGCTGAAGCCGTGGATGTCTTCGCCCGCAATCTGCGCGACCTGTTGCTGGCTGCCCCCGCTGGTCAGCGCGCCACACTCGGCTTGGACCCGGGGTACCGCAATGGTGTGAAGTGCGCCGTTGTCGACTCCACTGGCAAGGTGCTCGACACTGCCATCGTCTACCCGCACCAGCCGCGCAATGACTGGTCCGGCGCCAAGGAGCAACTGGCCACCCTCTGCGCCACGCACCGCGTGGAGCTCATGGCCATCGGCAACGGCACCGCTTCCCGCGAGACCGAAACCCTGGCCCGCGAAATCGCTGACCTGATTGCTCAGGCCGGTGGCAAGAAGCCGACCCCTGTGGTGGTCTCTGAGGCCGGTGCTTCCGTCTACTCCGCATCGTCCCTGGCAGCAGCTGAGTTCCCGGACATGGATGTATCTCTCCGCGGTGCCGTATCGATTGCCCGCCGCCTGCAGGACCCGCTTGCTGAGCTCGTCAAAATCGATCCGAAGTCCATCGGTGTCGGCCAGTACCAGCACGACGTTTCCCAGACCAAGCTCGAGCACTCTCTCGATGCCGTGGTCGAGGATGCCGTCAACGCTGTCGGCGTCGAGGTCAACACCGCCTCCGCGCCGCTGCTCGGTCGCGTTGCTGGCGTGTCCTCGACTGTTGCGGACAACATCGTCGCTTACCGAGACGAAAACGGCGCTTTCACCTCCCGCAAGGAGCTGCTGAAGGTTCCGCGTCTTGGCCCGAAGGCCTTCGAGCAGTGCGCCGGCTTCCTGCGCATCCACGGCGCTAACAACCCGCTCGATGCCTCCGCTGTGCACCCGGAGTCCTACCGCGTCGTCGATGCCATCGCCGCGTCGACCGGCGTTAGTGTCCAGGAGCTCATCGGCAACTCCCGTGTCCTGTCCAAGGTGCGTGCTGCAGACTTCGTCGACGAGTCCGCAGGTATCGGACTTCCCACAGTCCAGGACATCTTGACCGAGCTGGACAAGCCCGGCCGCGATCCGCGTCCCGAGTTCGTCACCGCCACCTTCAAGGAAGGCGTGGAGAAGGTCTCCGATCTTCAGCCCGGCATGATTCTCGAGGGCACCGTCACCAACGTCGCGGCCTTCGGTGCCTTCGTCGATGTCGGAGTCCACCAGGACGGCCTCGTCCACGTCTCCAACATGGCCCGTGGTTTCGTCTCCGACCCACATGAGGTCGTCCGCTCGGGCGAGGTGGTCAAGGTGAAGGTTCTCGACGTTGATGTCGAACGCAACCGCATCGGTCTATCGCTCAGGCTTGACGACGACGCCTCGGATGCCAAGCCAAAGCGTGACGGCGGTCGCCGTGATGGTCGTGGTGATGGTCGCGGCAAGGGGCGCAAGCGCGGTTCCCAGAACAAGAAGCAGGGCGGTTCCATGGCCGACGCGCTGCGCAGGGCAGGCTTTTAGCTCCTGATCTGTTAGCGCTTGATTTATTAGCGCATAGCCTATTAGCGCATAGCGTCGATGCGGCTGTTGATCTCACCCGCGACAGCCGCAGCCATTCCATCCGGTACGACGATGGTGTAATCGGACCCCGAGGTCTCAATCTTGACTGCCTCGCCTGACCGTGCCGCCACGGTGATGCGGCCATCATTGCCAAGTCGAAGCCCAATACCGCCACCGTCGGCCCAGTTATAAGTGGCCGGCTTCGCATATTTGATGGTTCGAAGCTCAATGGGGTGTTTCATCTTCAGCGGTCCACAGCCGTTAAAAACGGTAATGGAATCTGTCTTCGGGTCCGTGTCTAGTGTCATGCCGGTTTCATATGCGATGAGGAATAGCGGCGTGCACAGCAGAAAAACAATGCCGAGGCTTGGCAGGAACACTGCGAGCGCTACAGACACCACGCACCAGACTGCGAGGGTGACCTTGACCCCCTTAGAGATGGCCACACTGACATCGATGGGAGTCGGGGCTCCTTCTCGATGGGGCAACTGTGGCGATGTCGGCTCGGTGACCGTGGCGTCGGTAAGCGAGGAGTAGTCCTTGAGGCGGCGCGTCACGAGCAGGGCCGCTACTAGGCCGATGATGACGCCGGCTATTGCATAGATCCAGCCGATTCGGGCGGTCGTAGGGTCCGTCGTGCCGATCTGCGGGATGATAATCGCGAATTCAATGCCGATTAAGAAGCCGCAGAGGGCGAGGTTGGTTATTGCAATTGGCTTGCGCACGACAAGCGGCGTGCTGGTCTTTGCACCGAGCCAACCGATCTGCGCACATGCGATGACGATGATGGCCATAATCAATGTGCTTTGAATTGGCGGCATGAAACCGTTGGGAGTGCCGCTACCGCTCCAATGCGTTGCTAACTGCTCCGGTAGTCGGTCGGAAATGGCAATTACCCACAGAAGCTGTGCAATCGCCAGAACGCACGGGGCGATGATTGTTCCTCGAACAATCCAGGGGTCAAAGCGTGGAATCTGCTGCATGGAGACAATCTAGCAGTTGGGGGGGGGCTTTGTAGCAACGGTCGGCAGCGGTCGTTATTGGAGTGCTGTATCAGCGTGACGTTGTAGCGAGCGGTTGTAGCGTGCCGTCTTAGTGTGCGCGGAGTTTCGCCAGAAGATGCACCTCGTGACATTTGATAACACGCTCAACAATTCACTCGAATGTACAAGCGAAAAAGTTTTATTAAAGGGGTTGCGCAATCGAATGGGTGTGCTAAAATGGAGGAATCAAGAACAAAGTGCTTGAGCTTCTCTTCTTGGCGTTGGGCTAGTGGTATTCACTGGTTATCGACACTGAGCGGGGTTGGGGCTTTGGGGGAACAATGTCTGAAAAAGATAGTCCGGCCAAACAACCGTCCGATGTTTACCAAGCGGCTCTGCTGCCTGAAGCGCCGCAGTTTTTCCACGAGTCATCCACGAACCAGTTGGCGGTGGCGGGTATCCAACGCAATCGCCTGGAACTGGGTATAGCTTGCGGTTGCACGCCGAAGTCGCTTGAGATTGATGTGGATGCATACATTGCTGAAATCGCACCCGAGTTGGGTATTTCCCGCGGTAAGGCGCTCGAGTATGTAGAGGTCGGCATTCAGTTAGCGCGTATGCCCCGGCTGGGTGCCTTTATTAAAGCTCGAGCTCATTTGCCCTTTGCGCATCTGATCACCATTGCTCGCGCGACAGCGCCGCTCCACGATCCAGAGGTGCGTGCAGCTGTTGAAGAAGAAATTGCCCGCTTTGTCATTCCCCGAAAGCATGGCGAGGCACTCCGGGGAGTTCGCAGCCTACATAAATTCCTGCAACGGGTTATCGAAGAAATTGAACCTCAGCTTCGCCCCAAAAACCTTCCGGGTGATGTCGATCCGCTGCTTCCTGCAGGAGAACGCGAAATAGTAGGAGAGAGTATCGGTTTTGAAGAGAGCGACAACTTCGCGGAAGTTTTTATGGAGCTGGAAAAGACCCGCGCTCTCGAATTCAAAACCACCCTCGAGTCCATCTCCAGCTCAGCTGGCTGCACTCGAGTCGAAGCTTTGACACACCTCATCCGCGGCACCGCCGAGGCAAAAATCGTACTCAACCTATACTGTCCTGCCACAGAGGAGCGTCCCCGCACCGCCTGGCTTGGCGGCGTTGGCTGGATCTCGCAGTTAGCTACGCAGGCGTGGATTGATAAGGTCACGCATATTCGTATGCTTGCCGACGAAACCGCGGAGGGCTACGCCCCAACCGAAAGTCAGAGAGCCTTCGTTAAAGGTCGGGACGGAACGTGTCGCTTTCCGGGGTGTGATGTACCCGCGGAGCTCTGCGACATTGACCATATTGAGCCGTACGACAAAGAGCACCCAGAGGAGGGCGGGGCAACAGAAACGCCGAACCTCCACTGCCTCTGCCGCCGGCACCACAACATGAAAACAGCTGGTCTGTGGAATGTTGCACGTGATCGGGATGGGGTGGAACTGTGGACGTCGTCAAGCACGGGCAAAAAGGCGGTGAGCCTGGAAGACGGGCCGCTTGCCGGGCACGGGCGCTACACTTTCGACAAACGGGGACTGCGGATGACGCAGGCGCTGGCAGAATATAACGAGTATCGCCAGGAGCTGATAGAGCAATCACGGAAGCTGGTCGAGGAAGCGCGCAGGGGAGAAGACACCGATACTCCCAACCCGCAAGACCCCCAAGACTCGGAAGCTCCCCAAGACCCGCAAGACCCGCCGAACATGGAAGAGTTTGGTTTCTGACCAGGGGGTGTGTAATAATTTCCAGGTTGTCTTTATAGGCAGCTTTACCTGTTTCGGGCATGAACCGGCCGAGCGTCCCTCTGTGGGAAAGCGCCGCCAGGGTCCTCTGTCTATGCAAAAAGTAAAGGAATAAGTTTCCATGAACATTCTTGACAAGGTTGATGCAGCATACCTGCGCGACGACATTCCGGAGTTCCGCGCTGGTGACACCGTCGAGGTCGACGTAAAGATTGTCGAGGGTAAGACCGAGCGTATTCAGGTCTTCAAGGGCGTCGTTATCCGTCGTCAGGGCGGCGGCGTCCGCGAGACCTTCACCGTCCGCAAGGTATCCTTCGGTATCGCTGTTGAGCGTACCTTCCCGGTGCACTCCCCGAACATCGACGAGATTCGCGTTGTCTTCAAGGGCGACGTTCGCCGTGCGAAGCTGTACTACCTGCGCAACCTGCGCGGTAAGGCTGCACGCATCAAGGAGCGCCGCTAGTCTTTTGGCGCAAAATAATCCCCATCGAGTGTTGAGCTCGGTGGGGATTTTTCTATCGCGTATAGTCTTTTCCCATGACCGACGACGA
Source organism: Corynebacterium sp. c8Ua_99 (assembly GCF_039907185.1). Classification (NCBI taxonomy): domain Bacteria; kingdom Bacillati; phylum Actinomycetota; class Actinomycetes; order Mycobacteriales; family Corynebacteriaceae; genus Corynebacterium; species Corynebacterium sp. c8Ua_99. The sequence continues at coordinate 120,670 of NZ_JASBOG010000001.1, read as the reverse complement.
TTCTCGCGAACAGACTGACGGCCAAAAAGAAGACCGTACTGAAGGCTTGAAAGGCTTCCGGAAACTTGACGAGGAGCCTGAAAAGCACACTCCGTGGTACATCGAGATTCCAATCATTATCGTGATTGCCCTGCTCATCAGTGCTGGTGTGCAGTCCTTTATCGGCCGTGTCTACGTGATTCCATCCGAGTCGATGCAGCCGACGCTCAACGGATGTGTCGGGTGCACCGGTGACCGCATTTGGGTGGATAAGGTTTCCTACCAGTTCTCAGATCCCAAGCCCGGCGATGTTGTCGTCTTTAATGGCCCGGAGTCCTGGAATAGTAACTACGTGTCACAGCGTTCTACTAACCCGGTGGCAAACTCGCTGCAGACGGTTGGTTCCTGGATTGGCCTTGTCGCCCCTGATGAAAATGCGTTGGTCAAGCGTGTGATTGCCACGGGTGGGCAGACTGTGCAGTGTCGCCCAGGAGATCCCGGCATCATGGTTGACGGCAAGATGACAGACCAGGATTTCATTAAAACTCCAGCAGACAAGCCGGTGGTGGATAATCTTGGCTCAGAGCAGTGTGGTGGCCCGTACTTCGGGCCGGTAACAGTGCCGGAGGGGCATCTGTGGGTCATGGGTGATAACCGCACCAACTCCGCGGACTCTCGCTATCACATGGGCGACGAGCTGCAGGGTACTGTGCCACTGGATAACGTCGTCGGCAAGGTGCAGGCAATCATCCTGCCGTTTAACCGCATCGGTGGCGTCGATGATCCGGACATCCAGCACAACTAGTCAGCACAGTCTGCTCACGCCGCCGGCGCCGAAACTGCGGAGGCTGAAGCAGTCGCGCACGATAGAGGTCGCGCTGGCAAAGCGCGGCTTTGGACCTGTAGCCGGGGTCGACGAGGCTGGTCGCGGCGCCTGTGCAGGCCCGATAGTTATCGCCGCCTGCTGCCTTCCAGAACGCCCTATCGCAGAGCTGGATAAGCTCACCGATTCTAAAAAGCTCACGCCGGCCGCACGTGAACGGCTCTTTCCGCTCATCCAACGCTTCGCTACCTCTTTTTGCGTGACGACGATTCCCGCGTCCTACATCGACCAATTCGGCATTCAGGACGCGAATGTCACTGGAATGCGCCGCGCGGTAGCCGGGTTGGGACAGCGTCCTGGCTATGTGCTTACCGACGCACTCAAAGTGTCTGGCTTCACGGCACCCTATTTGCCCGTGATTGGTGGTGATTCCGCTTGCCGATGTATTGCTGCTGCGAGTGTCTTAGCCAAAGTCACCCGCGACCGCATTATGGTTGACCTATCGGAGAAGTATCCGGATTATGGTCTGGCGGGGCATAAGGGCTACGGCACGTCATCGCATATGGAAGCGATTTCACGCCATGGCGCAACCCCGGAGCATCGGTGGTCATACCGCAATGTGCGCTTGGCACACGCGGAGTATCTTGAGCACCCCGAATAGACCAACATGTACAAAAAGAGCAACATGTAAACACTCGAAGGAGCCGTCGCGGTCGTGAGCGCAGAAGATCTAGAAAACTACGAGGCCGACGTTGAACTATCCCTGTACAAGGAGTTCCGCGATGTCGTTAGTCAGTTTTCGTACGTTGTTGAGACGGAGCGCAGGTTCTACCTTGCTAATGCTGTGGAGCTGATTCCGCACAACAGCGAAAACGAGGTCTATTTCGAGCTGCGGATGTCGGATGCGTGGGTGTGGGATGTCCATCGCCCGGCTCGGTTTGTCCGCTACGTGCGCGTTATCACTTTCAAGGATGTCAATATCGAGGAACTGGATAAGCCGGACTTGCGACTGCCGTAGGTTATCGTCGCCTGTCATCGCATGTTATGGCTAGCTGCTAACAGTTATCCACAGTCGAAAAATTATCCACAGTTAGGGCCCTCTGAGCATTTATCGGAGGGCCTTTGTCATGCCCGCTGTGCAAGAGTGTTTCCGAACCGCCAAGGCGGCAAAAGTCTAGGCAGTAAACCGCCAAGGCACAATTCAACGGGGAACCAGGGGGACCGGGGCTATGACACAGAGCTTTGAAGAACTAACCACAAGACAGCTCGGCGCGTTTGGGGAGGATTTCGTTGCTGAGATGTTGGAGGATCAGGGGTGGGAAGTTATTGCTCGGAATGAGCGGGTGGGGCGCTATGAGCTCGATCTTATTGCTGAAGATGTTGACGGCAGGCTGCATTTTGTGGAGGTAAAAACGCGGCGGAGCTCGCGAAGTAGTCAGTTTGGGGACGGCAGAGAGTCCATCACAGCAGCCAAGCTTCGTCATTTGCGCAAGGCGGCGGCACAGTGGCTGTCAGAGAGTTCTACCTACTGGTTAGAGTCCGTAGTTATCGACTGCGCAGAAGTCACAGTGTCCAGCCCTTCGTCCGGTCCTCCAGTCGTTGCAGTTACGTACATTCCCGCAATCAGCGACGCGATCATGTGGGACTGCTAGATGACTGTCGGTACAGCTCTTGCAGTCAGCCTCAGCGGCATTGAAGGAACTATTGTGCAGGTGGAAGCCGATGTTGGGCGTGGCTTGCCAGGAATGTATATCGGTGGGCTCGGCGATGCCGCCGTCGGAGAAGCCAAACATCGCGTGCGCACGGCGGTTGCTAACTCGCAGTTGCCCTGGCCGAAGACAAAAGTCGTGGTGAGTCTGTCTCCGGCGCATATCCGCAAGCACGGCACTAGCTTTGACCTCGCCATCGTCTGCGCCATCCTTATCGCAACCAGCGATGACATGGAGGCCCGAGGTCGTCTCCGCCACACGGTTCTCATTGGCGAACTTGGGCTCGACGGTTCCATTCGCCCGGTGCGTGGAGTGCTGCCGCAGGTCCTTGCCGCCCGCGAGGCAGGTGCCCGTTGGGTTGTCGTCCCCGCCGCCAACGCCGCCGAGGCCGCGCTCGTCGACGGCATCGCAGTCTGCACCGCAGCCGACCTCACACAGCTATGGGGCTGGGTACTCACCGGCTCAGGTTTGACGACCGCGCTTAACGACGACCCCAGCGAACAAGCCTTCTCGGTAGACCTGGCCGATGTCGATGGCCAACCTGAGGCGCGCTTCGCCCTCGAGGTAGCCGCAGCAGGTGGGCACAATCTGTTCATGCAGGGTTCTCCGGGAACTGGGAAGTCCATGCTCGCTGAGCGCTTGCCCACAATTCTGCCGCCATTGCAGAAGTGGCAGCAGCTGGAGGTCACCGCGCTGCATTCGGTGGCCGGAGCGCTCGATACTGCGGACACTCTTGTCCAACATCCGCCGTTTGTGGCTCCACATCACAGCGCGACTGTGGCAGCGCTAGTCGGCGGCGGTGCTGTGCCCAAGCCCGGCGCGATTAGCCTTGCCCACCATGGGGTGCTGTTCTTGGACGAAATCACCCTCATGCGCCCGGCGGTATTGGATGCGTTGCGGATGCCGATGGAAAACGGGGTGGTCGTCCACCTGCGTACGCACCATCGAGTGACCTTTCCGGCGAGAACACAACTAGTCATGGCGACCAATCCCTGTCGGTGTGGGGCGGCGTATGCCAGCGAATGCACCTGTTCTAGTACCGAGCGAGCCAAGCATGGTCGCGCATTATCGGGCCCGCTTCGCGATCGCATGGATCTCAACGTCACGCTCAGTCCTGCCGGGGCCAAGCTGGGAATTAAAAACAAAGCACACAATGAGCCCTCCGCGGCCGTTCGCGATCGGGTACAGGCCGCACGTGACCGTGCCCGCCATAGGTGGCAGGCCCTGGGGCTTGCCGACGAAGCAGCCGTCACCAACGCGAGTGTGCCACGCTCGCTTCTCCGTCGTCACGCGGGCTTAGACGAAGAAGCGATGGCGTTATTGGACTTCCAGTTGAGGAACGGAGAGATTACCCAGCGGGGAGTGGACAAAGTAATCGCAGTGGCGTGGACGCTCGCAGATCTCGGGGGAGTAGACGCGTTTACCTTCGAGCACGTGCAACGTGCCTGCCAGCTGCATGACCGCGAGAGCGGCTAATACAACCGAACCATTATCAAGGGGGAAAAATGGACGAAATTCACGCGTGGGCTTACCTGAATCGTGTGATAGAGGCGACGCATCCGCAGATTGTGCGGCTCGTGACGGAGTTTGGGCCGGTAGAGGTAGCAGAGAGGATCAAGGCTCGCGCCGGGCTGCCGGAAGGTCTGCTCAATACGACGCAGGCGCGAGCCGACGTTGACCAGAGCGGCCACGATTTGGAGCTGGCGGCAGCGATGGGGTGGCGTCTTATTTATCCGGGGCACCCAGAGTGGCCGGGGGAGCTGCTGTCCTGCTTTACGACGCTCGAAGTCCGTGACCGCGCCGATGCACCACCACTTGCGCTGTGGGTGCGTGGCCGTGACTTGCGGGACGTGGTCAGTGAAGCGGTGGCGATTGTCGGAACGCGGATGGCCAGCAGCTACGGGACACAGGTGGCGGCCCAATTCGCGGGGCAGTTCGCGAATGCGGGGGTTAGTGTCATCAGTGGTGGTGCGTTGGGTATTGATGCCGCGGCGCATCGAGCTGCGCTCGACGCTGGCGGCACTACGGTTGTGGTCGGAGCCGGTGGTGTAGGGGTTGACTATCCGCGGGCGCATGCAGAACTCTTCGACGGGATTGCAGAGCGGGGTGCGCTGATTACGGAGTATCCACTGGGGGTGCGACCTGCGCGGCATCGGTTTTTGACTAGGAATCGTCTGGTAGCGGCCCTATCGCGAGCAACCACAATCGTCGAGGCGGGCTGGCGTTCAGGGGCGCGCAACACAGCGCACTGGGCAGTGAGGCTAAACAAGCCCTTGGGAGCAGTGCCGGGACCGGTGACGCTGCAAACTACCTCTGGCTGTCATGACCTAATCCGCAGTGGCGAGGCTGTCCTGGTGTGTAGTGCCGATAATGTGCGGTCGCTGTATCGGTCAGTTGGCACAGTGAATGAGGATGCTCAGCTTGAATTGTTGTGGGAAAAGTCGGCGGTGCAGAAGCTTTCTCGAAACGAGCTCGCTGTCTACGACTCTCTGAATTCTGCGGAGCCAACGCCGGTGGGAGAAGTCGCAGCGCAGGCGGGATTGGCCGTGGCGCTTACGACACATTTGTTGCTGGAGCTGCAGGGACAGGGGCTGACCAGTCGGGTGGAGGGTGGGTGGTTGCGCCAGGAACAGAAGCGTTAGTGAGGCGCTAATAAAGCCTTCTGCAGAGAATCTCGAAAAAATCTTGAATTAGGTATTGCAATTCTCTGTACGCTCAGTAATATAGGCAAGGCAAGCCTAAGTAACTGTTACGGAAACGGGCTTGTGACATGGGTGAGGCAATAGGGCAGTGGCTCTGGCGAAAGTCGGAGTCACTGCCTTTTTCCGCTGTCTGGTGAGGTCTTGCGGTGTGCATCTACTAAGGTCAGAACCGTGAAGCGCGCAACCAATAACGACGACAGGACTGAGCTGGATCTCGGGTTATCCGCCAATATTGAGGCCGTGCTCATGGATTTTCTCGATGAGCTGACTTATTCCCGCAGACTCTCTGACGCAACCGTCCGTGCCTATCGAGCCGATCTCATCCCCCTCCTCGCCGGCCTGGACCACATCAGTGAACTCTCCACCCCTGTCATCCGTGCGCACCTCGGCGCGAAGCATGCGGAGGGTGCTGCGCGGTCATCGCTGGCTCGCTTAACGACGTCCATTCGCCAGTTCTGTAGTTGGCTCGTAGCTCGGCAAATTCTCGATGCTGATCCGTCGCTGCGGCTGTCAACGCCGAAGAAACATCAGCATCTTCCGGAAGTGCTCTCGCCGGAGAGGGTTGAGGAGGCAATCGAGAAAGTCTCATCCGAGGACAGCGCAGTTGCGGCTCGCGACTTGGCCATTGTGGAACTGTTGTATGCCACCGGGATGCGTGTAGAAGAGCTGTGCAAGGCCGACGTCTCTGATGTGGACTTTTCCCGCCACATCATCTCGGTAGTGGGTAAGGGGAACAAGCAGCGCATCGTGCCCTTCGGTGCACCAGCGGAGGCGGCACTCAAAGGCTGGCTCCAGGTGCGTGGAAGCTTTCATGCTTCCGCACAGGCCGAACATGCGCTTTTTCTCGGTGTGCGTGGAGGTAGATTGAATCCTCGTCAGGCGCGCCGAGTTATTCATAAATGGGCTGATGTTTCACCGCATGCTCTCCGACATTCTGCGGCCACGGCCATGGTGGAAGGTGGCGCTGACTTGCGTGTGGTGCAGGAGATGCTCGGTCATTCGAGTCTGGCGACCACGCAGATTTATACCCACGTCTCAGCGGATCGTCTCCGTGAAGTACATAAGCGGGCACATCCGCGCGCTTAATTGCGCAGGGTTGTTTAATTGCGTACAGGCTTGAGCACGATTGGTCTCCGCTGTATCAAATCCAGTGGGTTGAGATAGTCTTTGCCGCGCAGTGCGCCCCAATGCAGGCCCGGTTCGGGATGTTTGGCGTTGACCACAAGATGACCAATCACCTGGCCAGCGGCCACGTGGTCTCCCTTTTCTAACGCGGTATCTATGGGCTGATAGGTTGTGCGGATGCCATCGGCGTGCATGATTGACACGGAAGTCATTCCGGCGATCGAACCGGCGAAATGCACCACACCGGGAGCTGAGGCGCGGATTGGCTGGCCCGGGGAGGCGTTCAGGTCTACTCCGCGATGTCCAGGCTGCCAGCGTTTTTCCGGTGGGGCGTAGTCGCGTAGTATTTTGCCGTGCACAGGGAAGGTATGCGCAATGGCGGATATTGGCTCGCCGGTAGCTGCAGGTGGGCTTGGGGGTGTTGTTAGCGCGACAGCGAGCACGAATAGCGCTAATGTGCGCATTAGCGAGCGCCTGAAACTCTGCTTGGTCGTCATACGCGATAGTGTTGCGGACGCTGCACTCGTCGACAAGCGGCAGTGCATTGCAAACGGTTCTAGCTGTGGATGACTTTTTGTCCTGTGGATAGCAGGGCGTGTCAGATATTGCGACCTGCGCGATGTATCAGATAAGATGACGCTCGCGGTGTCTGCCTTAATCGGGCGGTCATTAGCACAAAGACTACGCGCGCGACCCATTCCGGCTGGTTCACGGGTGCTCGGCAAGAATATCTGTCGGGTGTGAGGCAGCGGGGGAGCGCTAGGGCACAGGGAAAGCCTGTGCGTGAACTGTAACCACCTATATCGGATAAGAAAGGAAGGGAAGCAGCCGCAGCCCTAGTCAGGCTGGACGTGAGGATCTTCCCTGAATATGACATGGCTGTTGTATCCATGCGAGAACTGCTCGATGCAGGTGTCCACTTCGGTCACCAGACCCGTCGTTGGAACCCGAAGATGAAGCGTTTCATCTTCACCGAGCGCAATGGCATCTACATCATCGACCTGCAGCAGACCCTGACCTACATCGACGAGGCTTTCGAGTTCGTCAAGGAGACTGTCGCTCACGGTGGCAACATCCTGTTCGTCGGTACCAAGAAGCAGGCTCAGGAAGCCGTTCAGAACGAGGCAGAGCGCGTTGACATGCCATACGTCAACCACCGCTGGCTCGGCGGTATGCTGACCAACTTCGCCACCGTTTCCAAGCGCCTGGCTCGCCTGAAGGAGCTTCAGGCAATGGACGCTGCTGAGAACGGCTACGAGGGTCGCGGCAAGAAGGAAATCCTGATGCTGACCCGTGAGCGCACCAAGCTGGAGCGCACCCTGGGCGGCATTCGCGACATGTCCAAGGTTCCGTCCGCACTGTGGATTGTTGACACCAACAAGGAGCACATCGCTGTCGCCGAGGCTAAGAAGCTGGGCATTCCGGTTGTTGCCATCCTGGACACCAACTGCGACCCGGATGACGTTGACTTCCCGATCCCGGGCAACGACGACGCAATCCGCGCTGCTTCCGTGCTGACCCGCATCATCTCCACCGCTGTTGAAGAGGGCCGCAAGGCTCGCGCTGAGCGCGAGGCCAACGCTGCTCGCGAGGCAGCAGGCGACGCTCCGATCGAGTCCGCCGCTGAGAACACCGACCAGGCTGCAGAGATGGACGCCGAGGGCTCCACTGCAACTGAGACGGCATCCGCTGAGTAAAGCTGAACTTTCTAACCACCACAAGTTCTAACCACCACAAGGAGGAACGCCCAGCATGGCGAATTTCACTGCTGCTGACGTCAAGAAGCTCCGTGAGCTGACCGGCTCCGGCATGAAGGCTTGTAAGGACGCACTCGTCGAGACCGACGGAGATTTCGACAAGGCTGTCGAGATCCTGCGTATTAAGGGCGCAAAGGACGTCGGCAAGCGTGCAGAGCGCACCGCCGCCGAGGGCCTGATCGCTGTTTCTGGTAACACCATGGTCGAGGTCAACTCCGAGACCGACTTCGTTGCCAAGAACCAGGAGTTCATCGACTTCGCCAACAAGGTCGCCGACGCTGCCGCAGCAGTCAAGGCAAACTCCCCGGAAGAGCTCGCAGCAGCTGACCTCGACGGTCAGACCGCAGCTGACGCTACCCAGGAGCTCTCCGCAAAGATCGGTGAGAAGCTGGAGCTGCGTCGCGCCGCTACTCTCGAGGGCGACAACATCGCTGTCTACCTGCACCGCCGTGCAGCAGACCTGCCGGCAGCTGTCGGTGTTCTGGTTGCTTACACCGGTGAGGGCGAGGGTGCTGCAGAGACTGCTCACGCAGCAGCTATGCAGGTTGCCGCTCTGAAGGCTCAGTACCTGTCCCGCGAGGATGTCCCGGCCGACCGCGTCGAGGCAGAGCGCGCTGTCTACGAGAAGATCACCCGCGAAGAGGGCAAGCCGGAGCAGGCTATCGCGAAGATCGTCGAGGGTCGTCTGAACGGCTTCTACAAGGACGTTGTTCTGCTGGAGCAGCCGTCTGTCGCCGACAGCAAGAAGACCGTTAAGCAGCTCATGGAAGAGGCTGGCGTTACCCTGACCGGTTTCGTTCGCTTCGAGGTTGGCCAGCACTAATTCGCTGTAATTTGTGCATAAGCCTCTAGCTGTGAGCTAGTTTAAATGCCCCGCTCGGGAACCCGGGCGGGGCATTTTGCTGTCCTGTAGCCGATAATGCGGAGCGTCAAGTGTGCCTTGCTGTCGTGACCGGGTAGACTCGTCTGCGACTTTTTAAACGGTGTGAGAAAGGTGCATGGTCATGGCAGAATCTGTCGAGCGCAATGGCTTCAAGCGTGTGATGCTCAAGCTCGGTGGTGAGATGTTCGGTGGCGGCAAGGTTGGCGTTGACCCGGACGTGGTGCAAAACGTTGCCCGACAGATTGCGGAAGTTTCCCGAAAGGGCGTCGAGGTCTGTGTCGTCATCGGCGGCGGTAACTTCTTCCGTGGCGCACAGCTTCAGCAGCGCGGCATGGACCGCGCACGCTCTGACTACATGGGCATGCTGGGCACGGTTATGAACTGCCTGGCTCTGCAGGACTTCCTCGAGCAGGAGGGCGTGGACTGCCGTGTGCAGACTGCTATCAACATGGCACAGGTCTCAGAGCCGTACCTGCCGCTGCGTGCTAAGCGCCACCTGGAGAAGGGCCGCGTGGTCATCTTCGGTGCAGGTATGGGTATGCCGTACTTCTCCACCGACACCACTGCCGCCCAGCGCGCCCTGGAGATCGGCTGCGAGGTGCTGCTGATGGCCAAGGCCGTTGACGGTGTCTACTCGGCCGACCCACGTGAGGTGCCGGACGCAGAGCTGTTCGATGACATCACCCACCGTGAGGTTCTGGAACGGGACCTGCGCGTTGCTGATGCCACTGCCTTCTCCCTGTGCATGGACAACAACATGCCGATTCTCGTGTTTAATCTGCTTACCGACGGAAACATTGCGCGCGCGGTAGCCGGTGAGCAAATCGGTACTCTCGTCCACAGCTGATAAATTTGTTCGTAATACGTTCTTTCCACAGAGCGCTCTAGAACTATCTAGAACCCGAGTAGAAACCCGAGGTTAAAAACACAATGATTGATGAAGTCCTGCTTGACTGTGAAGAAAAGTACGGTAGCTCCGTAGAGCACTGCCGCGAGGAGCTGACGCACATTCGCACTGGTCGTGCGAACCCGGCGATGTTCAATGGCGTTATTGCGGAGTACTACGGTGTTCCGACTCCGATTACCCAGATGGCTACCATTTCGGTTCCGGAGCCGCGCATGCTGCTGATTAAGCCGTATGAGCTGAGCGTCATGGGCGACATCGAAAACGCGATTCGCAACTCCGACCTGGGCGTGAACCCGACTAATGATGGCCAGGTGCTGCGCGTAACTATCCCGCAGCTGACCGAGGAGCGTCGTCGTGAGATGGTCAAGGTCGCACGTTCGAAGGGCGAAGACGCCAAGATCGCGATTCGCAATGTCCGTCGTAAGGGCATGGAAACTCTGAAGAAGATTCAGAAGGACGGCGACGCTGGCGAGGACGAGGTGCAGGCAGGCGAAAAGGAGCTGGACCAGGTCACCAAGAACTACGTCGAGCAGGTGGACTCCTTGGTTGAGCGCAAGGAAGCGGAACTGATGGAGGTTTAGGCCTTCATATTCAACCGGGAGAGGGGATTTGAGGCGCCAATGCCAACGTCGAAGCCAGCGTCCAATAAGGAACGTGTTCTAGACGAGCTACGGCTTATTAAGCCGCGTAACTCGGCAGGTCGGAACCTGCCGGTTGCAATTACGGTGGGCGTAGCACTTGGTGCAGTCGTCATCATCGGCTTGCTGCTGGGGGCGCTCGCCTGGACCGTTCTGGTCGCCGCGGCGGTTGGCCTTGCAACCTGGGAGGTCTGCGAGCGGCTCCGCGAGTCCGATTGGCAGGTCCCTCGCCCGGTTTTGATTTTCGGCGGACAGCTGATGGTGTGGCTGTCCGCCTACTGGGGGATTGACGGTCTGGTCATGGGCCTGACTGTTACCCTGATGCTTTTACTAGTCACCCGTCTGTTTTTGCACGGGATGGCTGAAGCACCACGGAACTGGCTGCGGGATGTCGCAGTCGGAGTTTTCGTGGTGATGTGGATTCCGTTCTTTGCGGCGCTAGCTGTGCAGCTGGTGCACATGGACAATCCCTGGGAAGTCGATCCCCGTCTGGTCATTGTGACCTTCATGATCGGGGTGATTTCCAATGACGTCGGAGGCTATGCCGCCGGTGTCATGTTCGGAAAGCATCCGATGGCTCCGAAGGTAAGCCCTAAAAAATCCTGGGAAGGGTTCGGCGGCTCTCTCGTACTCGCCACTATTACTGGAGCGCTCTGTGCAATCTTTATGTTGCACGCGCCGTGGTGGCAGGGCATCGTGCTGGGCATTGCCTTGGTTATCTCCGCCACGCTTGGTGACCTGATGGAGTCCCAGTTCAAACGCGATCTGGGGATTAAGGATATGTCCTCGATATTGCCGGGCCACGGCGGTCTGATGGACCGCCTGGATGGCATGCTGCCATCAGCCGCGATGACGTGGCTGATATTGCAGCTTTTCAGCCTGGTTTAATTTGGCTGGTTCAGTCGGGCTTTAGTTGTCGCCCTTACGAATCTGGCGGCGCAGATCAAACATTCGCCAGCCACCGATTAGCGCAGTGATGAGGGCGCCGAGGATAGCAGCGAACAGCATTCCGACACCGACCGGGAAGTTCCAGGCCCAGCCGAACAGGTTTAGTGTGGTCTCCTGCTGATTCTGCAGAATGAATACAAGCAATACGATCAGCAAAACTGCACTGATGACCAGGCCAACCCACATCGAGCCCGCGGTAGTCTTTTTCACCTTGCGCCGGCCAGGAGCGGGCGCTGGCTCCGGTGTGGAGTCCTTCTCTGCGGGCGCGTCAACGACTGGCTCTGGAAGGTTGTCCTGCTCTGGTGCAGGAGCCACGGAATCATTTGGAGAGTACGACGGAGTATCGTCGAAAAGCGGACTGTCGTTATTCGGCTGATTAGCGTTAGTCATACCTATCATTCAACACGTTTTGGCAGGTATGTACCACTTGTAAAGGTCCACTTAGTTGCGGCTGCCTAGTCGCTCATTAGGCCAAAACCGTCATTACATGCGAAAATGGGTGCCATCATGGCATCTTCACTTCCAATCGTTCTTAAAGCTCCACGTCGCGGCATGCCCGCGACCCATTTTGCGGACCTCGATGTTGAGGAACGGAAGGCTGCGGTCAAGGAACTGGGCCTGCCGACCTTCCGCGCCGATCAGATTGCCCGGCACTATTACGGTCGGCTTGAGGCTGACCCTATGACGATGACTGATCTGCCGGAAGCAGACCGTCAAAAGGTCAAAGACAGTCTCTTCCCACCTCTGTTGACCCCCGTGCGGCACATCACCTGTGACGACGGCGAAACGCGTAAGACTCTGTGGCGTGCAGGTGACGGTACGCTGCTGGAATCCGTGCTGATGAAGTACCCGGGGCGTGCGACCCTCTGTATTTCCTCGCAGGCGGGCTGCGGTATGGCATGCCCATTCTGTGCGACGGGTCAAGGCGGTCTGCAGCGTAATCTCTCCACCGCGGAGATTGTCGACCAGGTTCGTGAGGCCGCTGCCACGATGGCAGCTGAGGGCGGTCGTCTGACCAACATCGTATTCATGGGCATGGGTGAGCCGCTCGCGAACTACAATCGCGTTCTCGCCGCCGTCCATCGCATCACGCGGCCGTCGCCGGAGGGATTCGGCATCTCGATGCGCAATGTCACCGTCTCTACGGTCGGTTTCGCGCCGAACATCCGACGGCTTGCCGACGAGGACCTGTCAGTCACCCTCGCGGTGTCTCTGCACACTCCAGATGACGAGCTTCGCGACGAGCTGGTACCAATCAACAATCGCTTTACAGTGGCCGAGGTACTTGATGCAGCTCGCTACTACGCAGACAAGACAGGCCGTCGCGTATCTATTGAGTACGCTTTGATTCGCGATATTAACGACCAGGATTGGCGTGCAGACCTGTTGGGTAAGAAGCTCCATAATGCTCTGGGCTCACGTGTCCACGTCAACCTCATTCCGCTCAACCCAACTCCGGGTTCGAAGTGGGATGCCTCTCCGAAGAAGCAGCAGGAGGAGTTCGTCCGCCGCGTACAGGCGCAGGGGGTACCGTGCACGGTCCGCGATACCCGTGGCAACGAGATTGCGGCAGCGTGTGGTCAGCTGGCGGCCGAAGAGGTTTAGCCGACAAGTAGCAAAAAATCCGCACCGAATTCGGTGCGGATCTTTTTGTGCGCTGTAGCGCTATAGAGCTGTTGCTATAGAGCTGTTAGGCCAGACTTTCAGCAAAAGTGGCTAACTCTACTGGTTCTGGCCTTCCGGCAGGCGGTTCCAGGAGCGCAGCTGAGAGTCGGTCAGGTTAGCGTAGACGCCAGTGCCGTTTACCTGGTCGCGTGCCCACTCCGGCTCAATGTGGCCTTCCGGCTTGTTGTGACCGGTAACGGTGCGAACCTGAGAACCCTGCGGGGCGAACAATTGCAACAGCAGGCCAATAGCAATCAGGGCGGCGATGACGACCAGCCACCAGTTCTCGACGTTGCCCTTGTGGTTACCAATGGTCATGCCCAGCAGGAAGATTACGGAAATCCAGCCGGCCTTCTGCATAGCGCTCTTGCTAATGCCGTGCCAGCCCCACTTCGCCGACGGCTCGTCGAGGGTGCTGACGCCGCGGTAAATTTCTTCCTTTGGCTCGTGGTTGCTCACTTGAAAGTCCTCCTGTTAACACTTTCGGCGAATTGCACTCTATATGCACTTCAGTCTATCTGCGGTTTTGCTGAAAGCGACTGAGCGCATTTTCAGACAATCTTGAGTATCGGGTGTAAGGATACCTTAGAACTTGCTGAAATTGGGACTTAGCCCGGCCGGAAACTGTTCGCCGGTGTGCTCGTTTGCCCAAAGTGGGGGTAGGGTGAGCACTCGTGACATTTCTTCTTGGAGTTTTACTCTTCGCAATCGGCATCGCGGTGACAATCGCCCTTCACGAATGGGGCCATCTCACCGCAGCTCGCCTGTGTGGAATGCGAGTGCGTCGATACTTCATTGGCTTCGGCCCAACGCTGTTTTCCTTCAAGCGGCATCACGCTGCGGCAGGTGGGCATGACACCGAGTATGGAGTAAAGGCAATTCCCTTTGGCGGATTCTGCGACATCGCAGGCATGACGGCAATGGATCCCATCGCTCCTGCCGAAGAACCCTACGCCATGTACAAGAAGCCGTGGTGGCAGCGCATTATCGTGATGCTCGGTGGGGTGGCAATGAACCTCATCGTTGGATTCATCATTCTTTACTTCATTGCCGTGACGTGGGGTTTGCCCAACATGGGTAAGGAAATGGCGCCACGCATTCAGGCGGTGCAGTGCGTCTCGCCGGCACAGCGTGCCGACGGTACGCTGGAGCCCTGCACTGGTTCCGGTCCTGCAGAGCGCGCAGGGCTACGTGCCGGAGATGTGATTGAGAAGATCAATGGCACCAAGATCACGTCCTACCCCGAGGCTGTGTCTCTCATCGGTAGCTCTGCAGGTGGCGACATCAAAATGACCATCGACCGCAATGGCAGCACCCAGACGGTCACGGTCACCCCGGAAGTCGTCAAGCGCAAGACTAACGACGGCCAGGACATCGACCAGCCAGCAATTGGTATCGCCTTCCAGCGACCAGAGACCATCCTTCACGAGTACAACGCAGTGACTGCCATCGGCGGTGCGGCCAGCTTCACAGGCAGCCTTTTCGGGGCGGTTTGGAACGGGCTGCTCTCCATCCCGGAGAAGGTTCCCGGCGTGGTCGCCTCTATCTTTGGTGCTCAGCGTGACCCGGCCAGCCCAATGAGTGTCGTCGGCGCGTCGCGTGCCGGTGGTGAATTGGTGGAGATGAACCAGTGGCCTTCATTCTTCCTGTTGCTGGCTAACCTCAATTATTTCCTGGCCGTGTTCAACCTCGTGCCGTTGCCGCCACTCGACGGTGGCCACATCGCCGTTGTTATTTATGAGCGCATCCGCGACCTGATTCGCAAGGCGTTCGGTAAGCCTGCGCTTGGGCCTGCCGATTACACCAAACTCATGCCAATTACTATGGCCTTTACCGCAGTTTTGCTGGTCTTCGGCGTTCTGGTTATGGCTGCTGACGTGGTCAATCCAATTGTGCTGAACCGCTGATAGCAGGTTGCGGCGCGCCAGCGTCGTCGTAAAGCAAAGCGGTGCTAACGTCAGCCCACATGGAACAAACTTCGCGCCGCAAGCCCCTGCTTCGCAGTATCTCGGCTGTGGCAATCACGGGTCTGGTGTTGTCATCCGCCGCGTGTACGCCGCGGCCTGACACCGGGCGCGAGGTGCTTGAGGAATTCCTTGGGGCGCTGGCGGGAGGGGATGTCGCTAAGGCGGCGGCGCTGACCGATCATCCGGATTCCGCTGAGGGGGATCTGAATGCGGCCACCGACGGCCTTCAGCCGGAGGGGCTTGACTATGAAATCGAGGGTATCGATACCAGCTCGAATCAGTCCTCGGCCGAAGTCACCATGAATTGGCAGCTGCCGCATCAGCGACGCTGGGGATATGACACCACTTTCACGCTGACCAAGACTGAGGCTGGGCAACGGGATTGGGCGTTGCGCTGGTCGCCAGCATCCCTGCATCCACAGCTGGGGCGTAATCAGCACCCAGAATTGCGCACTATCGCAGCTCCACGTCCGTCTGTGGTTGGTTCGGACGGTGCGGCCTTGCTTGAGCCGGGGACTGTGCACCGGGTAATTCTCAACCGCGATGGGGCGGAGAATGTGCAGTCGTCGATTAACCGGGCGGCGACGGTCATCAATAATGAAATGCCGGAAGATGGTCCGAAGCTCGACGCCCGAGCAGTGGGGGAGCAGGCAGCTGGTGGGAAGGGTAACTTTTCGCTGATTGTGCTGCCGGCATCCACGCCACAGCGAGTCAAGGATGAGCTCGCGGACATTGACGGAATTTCTGTTAACGATGAAGCAGCGATGGTGCGACCCGACCCGGGGTTTGCGCCTGATTTGATGAGCCGTGTGGAAAGGCTAGTGGACACTGGTGATCACGGTGCCGATGGCTGGAAGATCGTGGCGGCCAACGAGGGCGGAGCAGTCGTCGGCACGCTCTATGAGGTGTCTCCGGATGTAGCCCCGGCGGTGCAGGCATCGATTAGTAAAAAGGTGCAGGACGCAGCGCAGAAGGCAGTCGATACGCGGCAAGATGCGAAGGCAATGCTGGTGGCTGTGCAGCCGTCTACGGGCAAGATTCTGGCGGTAGCCCAGACGGCGGAAGCAGACAAGGACGGTGACCTTGCGCTGATGGGACAGTTCCCGCCGGGATCGACGTACAAGATTGTCACTGCCGCTGCAGGTGTGCAGCACGAGGGACTAAATGCGGGATCGACTGTGCCGTGCCCAGGTTCGATGGAAATCGGTCCGCGAATTGTCACCAACTACAACGGAAGTGGTGTCGGGGATACCTCGCTGAGCGATGCCTTCGCGCGGTCTTGCAACACCACGTTCGGCAACATCTCCCACAAGTTGGAACCAGGGCAGTTCAAGGAGGAGTCCAAGAACTTCGGCATCGGAATCAACTATCACATCGCGGGCCTCGACACTATTACCGGCAGCGTGTCTGACGGTAGTGATGAAGTCGAGCGTATCGATGCGGGCTATGGACAGGGCAATGACTTGGCCAGCCCGTTTGGCATGGCGCTGGTTTCCGCGACGGTGGCGGCCGGGCGCACTCCGACGCCGTCACTCGTGCCAAGCGCGGGAACGTGGCAGTCGCAGACGTCGAAGCCACTTCCACCTGAGGTTTTGAACGAGGTTCGCTCACTCATGCGGGCGGTGGTGACCTCTGGTACTGGTTCGGCCATTGCCGGACGCGGTGAGGTCTACGCCAAGACCGGTGAGGCCGAGTATGGAGGCGGCTCGCACGCTTGGTTCACTGGCTATCGAGATGACTTGGCCTTCGCCACGCTCATCGTCGGTGGTGGTGGATCCGAACATGCGGTGGCGATTACCGATGCCTTCTTCGCCAATATGGATGAAGGTTCAGGAGACGAGGGCTAGAGCATTTCTGGCTTCGAAACCGGCACAGGCCGAAAGGCTAATCCGGGGGTAGGGGTAGAGTATGTTCCATGACTCAGCGTTCTCCACTTACTCAGCAAAAGTCCACGCCAATTCGCACTGTTCCGGCACATATTGAACGGCCGGAGTACGCCTGGAAGGACGAGGTTCAGGAAGGCGTCGGCGAGCCGCTGGTACAGACTCCGGAAGATATTGAAAATATGCGAGAGGTCTCTCGCATTGCTGCCAACGCGTTGGTGGAGGCCGGCAAGGCCGTAACTCCGGGCGTGACCACGGATGAGATTGACCGGGTGGTGCACGAGTACCTGTTGGATCACGACACCTACCCGTCCACGCTGGGGTACCGCGGTTTCGAGAAGTCGTGCTGTGTGTCTCTCAATGAGATTGTCTGCCACGGTATTCCGGACACTCAGGTTATTGAAGACGGCGATATCGTCAATGTCGACGTCACCGGATACAAGAACGGCGTCCACGGTGACACCAACGCGACTTTCCTCGCGGGCAATGTCTCGGAGGAGCACCTCCAGCTAGTGGAGCGCACTTACAACGCCACCATGCGCGGCATTAAGGTCATCAAGCCGGGCCGTGAGATTAATGTCATCGGCCGCGTAATCGAGTCTTACGCTAAGCGTTTTGGATACAACACCGTTCGGGACTTCACCGGTCACGGTGTCGGTACCACGTTCCACAATGGTTTAATCGTTCTCCACTACGATGAGCCGAGCCAGGACACCATTTTCGAGCCGGGCATGACCTTGACTGTTGAGCCGATGATTAACCTTGGTGAGCTGCCGTACCACATCTGGGATAATGGCTGGACTGTGCAGAATGATGACTTCAAGTTCACCGCCCAGTTCGAGCACACGGTGCTGGTGACCTCCGACGGCTATGAAATCCTCACTCTGCCGGATGAGCAGAACGTGCCAGGTCAGTTCCAAACTGGTTGGAAGCCCGAGGCCTAACCCGTGCAGGCCCCTGCAGCTCTGATTGCCGGCTGCACCTCAGATGCCGGTAAGTCGGTTCTGGTCGCCGGCATGTGTCGGCTGCTCGCGCGCCGCGGCGTGAAGGTCGCACCCTTCAAAGCACAGAACATGTCCAACAACTGCGCTGTCACGCTTGACGGCGGCGAGATTGGGCGCGCGCAGGCTCTGCAGGCGCTCGCCTGTGGGCTGGAGCCGGATGTCTCCTTTAACCCGGTGCTTCTCAAGCCGGGCTCGGACCACACTAGTCAGGTGGTGGTGAAGGGCAAAGCCGATGGGCATGTGAGCGCTCTGACGTACCGGTCGCGTCGAAAAGCGTTGCGCGGGGTAGTCGCGGAGACATTGGAAGAGCTGCGGGGGCAGTTCGATGTCGTCTTGTGCGAAGGCGCTGGTAGTCCTGCCGAGGTCAATCTGCGAGAGTCAGACATCGCCAACATGGGCTTGGCAGAGCTCGCTGATTTGCCGGTTGTGGTCGCCGGCGACATCGACCGCGGTGGGGTGCTTGCACATTTCGTCGGCACGCATGCAATTTTGAGCCCCGAAGACCGCGCGCGGATTACCGGTTTTATCGTCAACAAGTTCCGGGGCGATGTTTCGCTGTTGACACCGGGATTGGACGTGGTGCGCGAGCACACCGGCGTGCCCGTACTCGGCGTAGTGTCTTTTATTCCGGGGCTGTGGATCGATGCGGAGGATTCGCTCGGCACAGTCGCTGGTGCGTCGGTAGGGCCGGCGAACGCACCGCTGGGTACGGAAACGTTGTCCGTGGCCGCCATTCGCTTGCCGCGCGTGTCCAACGCCACCGATATCGAAGCGCTTGCCTGTGAACCAGGGGTACACGTGCAGTGGACGGTCGATCCGTCGGTCGTTGCTCGCGCCGACCTGGTCGTGTTGCCCGGGACGAAGTCGACGGTCGCCGATCTCAAGTGGTTGCGCGAGCGTGGGCTTGACGACGTGCTGGAGAACCGAGCTGCCTGGGGGCTGCCGCTGATCGGCATCTGCGGTGGGTTCCAAATGCTCTGCACCACTATCACTGACTCGGTGGAGTCGGTAGCCGGGACAGTGAACGGGCTTGGCGTGTTCGATACCGACATTGAATTCGCGGGGACGAAGACGCTGGTGAGCCACCCGGATGGCTCTTACGAAGTCCACAATGGACAGGTTGTGCGAAGCAGCGAGGCGCCCTTTATCACTGAGCCTGAAGAAGGGGCGCGGTGTGGCATGGTGATGGGTACGCACCGCCACGGCTACCTGGAAAATGATCAGGCGCGCCGTCAGTTGCTGAGCGAAGTCGCAGTTGCCGTCGGTCGGGACGGCTTTGAGGTCAGCTCTAATACTTCGTTTGCCGCAGAACGGCTGCGACAGGTCGACCTGTTGGCCGATGCAGTCGAGAAGTACCTGGCTGGGCCCGCATTGGCCCAGGCCACAGGTATTGAACAGCTGGGCTAGTTATCGAACTCCAGGCCCAGGATCGCGTTTTCAATCAGCTCTGGCAGTGCTGGGTGGATCCAGTGCTGGCCCTTGACAACTTCGCGCACATCCATTTCGAAGCTCATCATCTGGATGCACTGCTGCACTAGGGTGGCAGCCTGCTCGCCGATGAAATGCGCACCCAGCAGGCGGCCGGTGGCCCGGTCCGCAATCAACTTGGCAAAGCCATCGCGATCCTCCAGTGCCCAGCCGTAGGCAACGTCGCCGTAATTCTGTACCTTCACGGTAATCTCCGTGCCATTTTCCGCAGCCCAGGCGCGAGCTTCATCCTCGGTCATACCGACCTGACCAATCTGCGGATGTGAGAAGACTGCCGACGGAATGTAGCGGTGGTCAAATGCCCGCAGGTCCGACGGGTTCAGCACGTTGTGGAAGACAACCTTGGCCTCATGGTTGGCAATATGCTTCAGCTGGTACGGGCTAGAGACATCGCCCAGCGCCCACACACCTTCGGCAGAGGTGCGGCCGTACTGGTCAACCTTGATGCGACCATCGTCGTGCATCTCCACACCACCGGCTGCAAGGTCCATACGGTCACCGTTGGGGATGCGTCCGGTTGCCACGAGCAGGGCATCGGCTGCGAGCTCCGTGCCGTCGTCAAGCGTGACCGTGACGATCTCGCCCTCCTGGGAGAGCGCAGTGATGGAGGTGTTCATGCGGATGTCAATGTCGCGGGCGGCAACCTCGTGGAAGCGCTCGGAGATAGCGGCGTCTGAGCCACGCAGCATGACATCGGAGCGCACCAACATGTGCACCTTCGTACCGAAGGAGGCGAAGACGTGCGCGAACTCGCTAGCGATGTAGCCGCCGCCGACGACGATCATTTCGCGCGGGAGCTTGTCGACGCGCATGATGTTCTCGTTGGTGTAGTAATCCACCCCGGAGTTTGCGATGAGGCCCGGAACGTGAGGGCGGGAGCCTGCAGCGATGATGATGTTGTCGGCTGTGATGTCGACGGTTTCCTCGCCGATGCCAGTGCGAATAGTGCGGGGGCCGACGAACGTTGCGTGGCGGTCGTAGACATCGATATTGGGAGTCTCGTCCCCGCGGCGGTATGCCTCGCCGCCGTCGGCAATCTGGTCGACGCGCTGGGCGAAAACGCGATCCTGGATTTGCTTGAGATCAACGGAATCGAAGGTGCCGTGCACGCCCAGGCGGCTGGCCTCGCGGATGTTGCGGGCGGCATCAGCGGCCAGAACGAACATCTTGGTGGGAATACACCCAACGTTGAGGCAAGTACCGCCGAAACGTCCTTCCTCCACCAGAGCGATACGGACATTGTCGTAGGCCGGGGCTGGAATGGAATTGCCGGACCCGGTTCCGATAATGATGACGTCGTAGTGGCGTGGGGTAGTCTCAGGCGAATTCTCAGTGGTCACAAGCACTCCTAGCATTCTGGTCAAACTAGTTTGGTTCAACCGTACTGAATGCTGATTTATTCCGAGTTCCTATTCTGTGCTCCTATTTTGAGCTGCCTCCCGGATTGACCGTGGCAAGGAACTGGAATGTCTCATTAAAAGCGCGGTCTAGCGCTTCGGGTGCGGAGAGATACACGTCGTGGAGGGCACCCGGAATCGCGACGTTGCGCGCCTGCGGACCCAGGTGGGCAGTGGCATCGGCAATTTGCTCAGTGTTGAGGACAGAGTCAACGCGGCTGAGCTCCGGGGTGTAGTCGGAGCCGAGAAGGTAGTTGTCCGAGTGGAGGACGAGCGTCGGCACACCGGTGTCGATACCGCGGCTGACACGTTGCTGGCCGACGATGATGGCATTGAGCCAACGCCAGTTCTTGTCATGGCCAGCCAGCGGCTTGAAAGTGCGGTTGTACTCCCAGCGCCCCTGGTGGTCGGCGCTAATGGATTTTCCATAGCCGCCCGCAGACTGCACTGGAATAAGACTGTTGGGGCGAATCCGCGACATAACGCGAGTCACCAGCGAGTACACGGGCGCCTTTGCCCGGGAAACGTGCAGAGTAAGCCACGGTGAGTTCAAGACGGCAGCCGTGACGGAAATATTGGGTGCTTGCGGGCCGTGGCCGCCTGTGCTTCGTAACCAATCGAGCCAGAGCACGGCAATGAGGCCGCCGGTGGAGTGCGCATTAACAGTGACAGTTGTATGGCCGGCGTGGTCCAACACCGCGAGTGCCCCGTTGAGATCCTCGAAGTAATTCGTTAAATCGCTGCATCCATGCCAAGTCTGCCCAGGTTGGTGCGCGCGCCCGCACTTGCGCAGGTCAATGGCGTAAAAGGCGTAGCCTTCGGCGTGGTACCGCTCCGCTACGTGCTTCTGGAAGAAATAGTCCGACATCCCGTGAATCCATAGAACCGCCGGACGCGTTTGGAAGTCGCTTGCCGACGAGTCGGGGCAGTAGCGGACCAATACCGCGCATACCGACCCCTCACCGTCGGGATCCTGGCCGAGTTCGATGACATGTTGGCTGTAGTCTTCGCCTAGGTTATCGGGGTTAAAGGTGGGGGTAACGAAATCGGGAATATCGGTAGTCACAGGGACAAGCCTAGCGCCGATTACCGGGGGTAGTGGGAATGTGTGCCACAATAGATTATGGACTGAGACGGTAGCTCTCTTTTGCGTCTTTAGTTGTGTGCGCGCATGTGAGCGAGCGCTAGTTTGAATCACTAATCAAGTTAGTAAGGATGTTGACAGCAAAATGGCTGATAACAAGCTTCCTGCTTCCAGTGGCGACGAGGTAGACGTCGTCCTCATTGGTGCAGGTGTAATGAGTGCGACGCTGGGTGTGCTGCTCAAGGAGCTCGAGCCATCCTGGTCACAGGTTCTGTTCGAGCGTCTCGATCAGCCCGCCAAGGAGTCTTCCTCTCCATGGAACAATGCTGGTACCGGTCACTCTGCTCTGTGCGAGCTGAACTACACGCCGGAGAAGAACGGCAAGGTCGATGTCACCAAGGCTAAGCTCATTAATGAGCAGTTCCAGGTTTCCCGCCAGCTGTGGACCTCGCTGATTGAAAACGGCACCCTGACTGACCCGAAGGAATTCATCAACCCAGTTGATCACACCACCTTCGCTCAGGGTCCGGAGCAGATGGCGTTCATGCGTCGTCGCTATGAGGCACTTGAGAAGGAGCCACTGTTCCACGGTCAGGAGCTCATTGAGGATCCGGACCGTTTCGCTGAGTACCTTCCGCTGATGTCCGAGGGTCGTGACTTCTCCAAGCCGGTCTCCGCTATTCGTAACCCGAATGGTACGGACGTTAACTTCGGTGCACTGACCAAGCAGTACCTGGCCGCACTGTCCGATATGGGTACTGAGATTCGCTACGGACACGAGGTCACCGGTCTGAAGCGCGACGGTTCCAAGTGGATCGTCACCGTGAAGAACCTGCACACCAAGGACGTTCGCACCCTGGTTGCCAACTTCGTATTCGTCGGTGCCGGCGGTGACGCACTGCCGCTGCTGCAGAAGGCTCGTATTAACGAGATTCGCGGTTTCGGTGGCTTCCCGGTCTCCGGCCAGTGGCTGCGCTGCACCAACGAGGAAGTCATTGCTAAGCATGACGCCAAGGTCTACGGTAAGGCTTCCGTCGGCACGCCGCCGATGTCCGTTCCGCACCTGGACACCCGTGTTATCGACGGCAAGCGCGGCCTGCTCTTTGGCCCGTACGCCGGTTGGAACATGAAGTTCCTCAAGAACGGTAACAACCTGGACCTGATTAAGTCCCTGCGTCCGGCCAACCTGCCATCCATGATGGGTGTTGGTGTCCAGGAGATGGGGCTGACCAAGTACCTGATTACTGAGGTTCTGAAGGACTTCGACGCACGTATTGAGTCCCTGCGTGAGTACGTCCCGAACGCTCGCCCAGAGGACTGGGAGCTAATCGTCGCTGGTCAGCGCGTCCAGGTCATTAAGCCGATGAAGGCTCCGGTCTTCGGTACCCTCGAGTTCGGTACCGCGGTCATCAACTCGTGGGACGGCACCATTGCCGGCCTGATGGGTGCATCCCCGGGCGCTTCCATCGCTCCGGCTGTGATGATTAGCCTGATTGAGCGCTGCTTCGGCCGTCACATGGGCAAGTGGGCTCCAAAGCTGAAGGAGCTCGTCCCGTCCTACGGTACGCACCTGGCTGATGACCCGGCTCTGTTCAAGGAGGTCTGGGAGGCTTCCCAGAAGACCCTGAAGCTGGAGCGCTAGTAACTCGCTGAAGAGCTTCAGAGAGTTCAATTAAGCCAACATTGTTCTACCCCGCTGTGAGCCATCCGCTTGCAGTGGGGTAGAACTGTGCTTATGGAAAAAATCACGTCAGCGACCACTGCACAAACAGAGCCCACTTTTCCTTTTACTGCGATCGTCGGGCAGCAGCGACTACAGCTTGCGTTGATTCTGACCGCGCTATCCCCGGAGATTGGTGGTGTCGTCATCCGCGGTGAGAAGGGCACAGCCAAGACCACTACGGTCCGCGCGTTGGCGCCATTTCTCAGCGGATCGTTGGTAAACCTGCCACTCGGCGCTACGGAAGATCGAGTCGTAGGCTCCATCGATGTGGAGACCGTCCTGACTACCGGATACGCACAGTTCAACCCGGGACTACTCAGCGCGGCTGACGGTGGCATTCTCTATGTCGACGAGATCAACCTGCTGCCGGATCATCTCGTTGACTCCGTTCTCGATGCCGCAGCCACCGGTCGCGTGGTTGTTGAACGCGATGGCATCTCGCACTCCGCAACCTCCAGGTTCGTGTTGGTCGGCACGATGAACCCGGAAGAGGGCGAATTGCGTCCCCAGCTTCTCGACCGCTTTGGTCTCGCCATCGACGTCACCGCATCCAAGGATCCGGCTGTCCGCGCGGAAATCGTCGCCCGCCGCCTCGACTTTGACGCCGACCCGGAGAGCTTTGTCACGCGGTTCGCCGCCGACGACGAGGCACTGCACGCCCGCATCGATCGCGCGCGCGCACTGCTTGACGACGTCGAATTGACCCCCAACATTCTTGGTCAAATTGCCACAGTGTGCGCTGCTTTTGATGTGGACGGGATGCGTGCCGACATCGTCATTGCACGTACCGCCCGCGCTCACGCTGCCTGGCGAGTAGCCGGGGACGAGTCGGCGCAGCCGGCACCCGGCAATCCAATTGAGATCACTGCTGAAGACATTAAGGTAGCTGCGGAAATGGCACTGCCGCACCGTCGTCGCCGTGACCCCTTTGATGAACCAGGACTGGACCAGGAACAGCTCGACGATGCTCTGCAGGATGCAGAGGAGCAGTTCCGAGATGACCAGAATCAGCCAGAGTCGGATTCGGAGACCTCAGACCAGCCCGAAGTCAAACCTGAGAAGCCCTCCCAGTTCGACTCCAACTCCGAGCCTCAGGAGCCGCAACAGTCGAATTCCGCGGGATCGAAGGGAGGTCGCGCCGCTGAAGGCGCCCCCTTTCGCCGTTCGTAAAATCAGCGTTGACGGTGTCGGCCAAGGGGATTCCGGCCGGCGTTCCAAGGCCATTGGCCCGCGGGGCAGCACCATTGGTGCCGAGCGGGGAGGCCATGGTCTCCACGTGCCGGCGACAGTGTTGGCGGCGGCCAATCGTGGCGCCCGGATGGGCGACTCGATGATCCCTCTGGAACCAGAGGACGTTCACGGCGCTATCCGACAGGGAACTGAGTCCAATCTGGTCGTCTTTGTCGTGGACACCTCGGGTTCCATGGCAGCACGCGACCGTCTGGCAGCCGTCACCGGCGCGGTCACATCGCTGCTGCGTGATGCCTACCAAAGCCGCGATAAAGTCGCTGTCATTACTTTCCGCGGAAATAACGCCGAATTAGTTTTACCGCCGACGAAGTCTATCGACACCGCAGTACGTCGCCTCGCAGATGTCCGCACTGGTGGCCGAACTCCATTGGCCGAAGGATTGCTGAAGGCACACGAAGTGGTAGTTCGGGAAGCCCATAGGGAGCCCACACGGCGCGCAATCATGGTCTTGCTCTCCGACGGCCGAGCAACGGGTAAAAATGGCCTGCAGCAGGCGAGGGCTGTGGCCGCAAAGATCCGTCGTCAAGCGTTGGCGGCGACGGTGGTTATCGACTGTGAGCGCTCTCGCGTGCGGCTGGGGCTGGCACAGGAACTCAGCGTGGAATTGGGTGCGACCTGCATAAATCTCTCCGAACTCAATGCCGAAGCCGTGGCGGGCGTGGTCCATGCCTATCATCGAGACCATGGCACAAGGAAAGCTTGACCCCAAATCAATTCCCAACGATGGACTGACCACCAGGCAGCGTCGCATGATTCCGATTACTGCGGTGCATACGGGCCCAGGTAAGGGCAAGTCCACCGCGGCATTCGGTATGGCGATGCGCGCGTGGAATCAGGGGATGAATATCGGTGTCTTCCAGTTTGTAAAGTCGGCAAAGTGGAAGGTTGGCGAGGAAGCTGTCATGCGCCGGTTGGGCGAGCTTCACGACGACACGGGGGAAGGCGGCCCGGTCGAATGGCACAAGATGGGAGAAGGTTGGTCTTGGTCGCGTAAGCAGGGCACTGAGGAGGACCATGCGGCAGCTGCTGCCGAGGGATGGCAGGAGATTAAACGCCGCCTGGAAAATGAGGTGCACGACTTCTACGTGCTCGACGAGTTCACCTACCCAATCAAGTGGGGTTGGATTGATGTCGACGATGTGGTGGAGACATTGAGGAACCGTCCCGGCCGCCAGCATGTGGTGATGACTGGCCGCGATGCGGATCCGAAGCTCGTGGAGGTCGCGGATCTGGTGACGGAGATGACCAAGATTAAGCACCCGATGGATGTCGGACGTAAGGGACAAAAGGGCATCGAGTGGTAGCGCCTGGAATTGTCATCGCGGCGACAGCATCAGGCACGGGAAAGACGACAATCTCCACGGGCCTGATGCGTGCACTGTCGCGCCGTCACGCGGTGGCACCTTTCAAAGTCGGACCCGACTATATTGATCCTGGCTATCACGGGGTAGCCGCTGGTCGTCCCGGCCGCAATCTGGATTCCTTTATGTGCGCGCCTGAGATGATTGGGCCGCTCTACGCACATGGAGCTGCCGACAGCGATATTGCGGTGGTCGAAGGGGTTATGGGGCTTTTCGACGGCCGCATTGGTGACGACCCGCTATCGGTGGAGGGCTCGACGGCTGAGATTGCCTCACTGTTGGGACTTCCGGTGGTGTTGGTGATTGATGCCCGGCATATGTCGCAGTCGGCGGCGGCTGTTGTCCACGGTTTCTCCACGCTTCGCACTGACGTCCGTGTCAGTGGCGTGATTATTAATCAGGTGGGCAGCCCGCGGCATGCGGACATCATTACCCGTTCTGTGGAGACCATGGGGGTCGAGGTGCTCGGCGCTATTCCGCGAGTGACTGATATTGAGGTGCCCAGCAGGCATTTGGGGCTGGTCACTGCAGTCGAGCAGGGTGAGCAGCTAGAAGCGGTCATTGAATCGATGGCCAACTTGGTGGAGACCTACATCGACATAGACCGGATTATCCAGCTTGCCCGGCAGCCCTATCCAGCTGAACCATGGAACCCCGCACAGTTCGTTGTACCGCTGGCTACTCAGCGCCGCGTGCGTGTAGCGGTCGCGGCGGGTCCTGCGTTCTCGTTTACCTATGCAGAGCACCGTGAGCTATTGCAGGCCGCTGGAGCCGAGGTCGTGGATTTCGACCCATTGGTTGACGAACTGCCGGAAGCCGAAGGCTACATCGTGCCCGGTGGATTCCCAGAAGAGCATGCCGACGCGCTATCTATTCGTGATGACATTCGCCGCGATCTACGTCAGGCTGCCGACGATGGTGCGCTGATCCACGGCGAATGCGCGGGGCTGCTCTGGCTGCTTGAAGATCTCGGTGGGCGCCGTATGTGTGGCATCATCCCGGGGCGAGCGCACATGGCACGGTTGAAGCTGGGGTACCGGGAGGCTGTGGCGCTGACTGATTCTGTGCTGTGCCCGGTAGGAACGCGCGTGCGCGGTCACGAGTTCCACAAGACAGCCCTAACCGATGACACCGCAAGTGTCGCTGCTGCGGCCGGGTGGCAACCAGCCTGGGGTTGGCGTGGATATCAAGGCGAAACAGTTCGCGACGGCTTCGTTTCCGAGTCTGGGCGGATTCATGCCGGTTACCTGCATGTTCATCCGGCGGGTGCGCCGGGGAACGTCAGTCGCTTTGTCGCTTCGTGCGCCGGGTAAAGTGTTAGCTATGAGTTTGCTTCTCAAAGACTACGGTGTGTTGGTGGTTGGCGGTTCCACGGCTGCAGAGCGCGTGATTCCTCGGCTGTTGGACTCTGGCGCTGATGTCACTGTGTGTGAAGGTGGGGAAGTAACAACTGCGATTGAGGCCTGGGCTGCAGACGGCCGTATTACTTTGACCCGCACCGGCTTTACCGAGGCGATGAGCTGGGGCAAGGCTCTCATGGTCTGCTGTGACGAGGCGTTGCTGCGTGAGGTGACTCTAGAGGGACACCGCCGAGGTATTCTCGTCGACGATGAAACCGGGGCTTCCAGCCCGCTTACTCCTGTGGCGCTGACCGGCCGTCGCGCGTCGCGCGCTGGGGACCTCGCTGGTCAGGTCGCACTCGTAGGCGGTGGCCCGGGCGACCCCGGTCTGATTACCGTTGAGGGGCGTCGCTTGCTCCGGCTTGCCGACGTTGTCGTTGCAGACCACCTCGGTCCACTGTCGCTGCTCGGTGACTTGGAGCCGGATGTCGAGATTATTGATGCCGGCAAGCTTCCTTACGGCCGCGCCATGGCTCAGGAGCGCATCAATGAACTGCTAGTTCATCGTGCCCGTGAGGGCTACTTTGTGGTCCGGCTTAAGGGTGGCGATCCGTACATCTTCGGCCGCGGTTTTGAAGAGCTTCAGGAGCTACAGAAGGCCGGGGTACCGGTTCGCGTTGTGCCGGGTATTACTTCAGCACTGGCGGTACCGGGGACGATTGGTATTCCAGTAACAATGCGTGGCGTCAACCACGAATTCACTGTCGTGTCCGGTCACGTTCCACCGGGGCACAAGACGTCCCTGGTCAATTGGGATGCGCTGGGTCGGATGCACGGCACTATTGCCATCATTATGGGAGTCAAGAACGGGCCGAAGATTGCCGAGGCTCTGATGAAGGCTGGCCGCAGCCCGAAGACTCCGGCTGCGGTCATCCAGGACGGCACGCTGCCGAATCAGAGGTCGCTACGCTGCACACTCGGCGAGCTCGGCGAGAGAATGGTCGAAGAGGCAATCAAGCCGCCCGCCGTTATCGTCATCGGTGAAGTCGCCGGTCTGGATGAGGGCGATGAGTAAGAACAACAAGTCCAGCAACAACAAGTCGAGGAAGCGTGAGCCAGAGCAGCAAAAGGCAGGGCTTGTTACCCGACTGCTTGCCGACGATCAGCTGCGTAGCGCCATCTGGATGGGCGCTGCGACCTTCCTGGTGTTCTACCTCGGAGCCATGATCATCTTCCGACTCCTTCTCCTCGGCGGAGAAGGCTCGCGATACGACAGCATTTTCATCGCTGTCATAGCGCTCATTGCCGCCATTGTGGCAGGCCGGAAGCGCTACAACGACGACATTTAGTTTTCCGGGACGCGGAAGATGAGGGTGTCGTCGTCAAGCGAGACGTCGTATCCTGCGGCGCGCGCGATATCGACGGCCTCTGCGGGGGAGGTCGGTGCCGTGTCGGAAAGGGCGATAGCGCGGGCAAATAGACCCTTGTAGTGCTTGTTGAAGTGGCTGACGATTTTGCCCTCGGCGGTGAGCACGGTCATCGTTGTCGCGCTCTTGACTTTGCCCAGATTGGCGTAGGTGCCGGAACGAAGGTCGATGAGGAAGTCGACATCATTGAGAGCCTCGGTGATGGCGGTGCCCCAACGGCGCTTCATCGTCGGAGCTGCGTCGGCAGGCTGATCCGCGAAGGGGAGCTTGACCGTGCCAGAGAGACGGTAGTGGGGGATGAGGTCGTCTCCGCCAATGGCACCGAAGAGCGCTGACCCGATGGCGAGTCGAGCACGGCCGGTTTCCGGCAAATCGCTGGGGGAGAGTGCGTCGTAGAGCACCCCGGTATAACGCTCGAGAGCCGGCATGGTCGGCGACTCTAGGAGCGCGGCATTAGCTGTGACTTCGTCAGCAAGCCGTGGCCCCAGCTTCAGTGTTTTCATCGCGGCCTCCCTGTTCGCACTTAACTCCACGAGATCGGCTGCAATGCGCTCGCGGATGGGGTTGAGGGAGCCGAAGCTCAGCGAGGAAAAGTCCACTGCGGGATGGCTGCCACCAGTGGCTTTGGTTTCAGATGGGGGTAGGACTACGAGCATGGGCACCATAGTAATGCCCCGCATGTTGCGAAGAATGATCGACGGGTAAAATCAGCATTCATGATTACGCGAATGTCCCAGCTGTTCCTGCGCACACTGCGCGAGGATCCAGCTGACGCCGAGGTCCCTAGCCACAAGCTGCTCGTCCGTGCCGGCTACATCCGGCGAACTGCCCCTGGTGTGTACTCCTGGCTGCCACTGGGCTTGAAGGTTCTGCGCAACGTAGAGAAGGTTGTGCGCGAGGAGATGGAAGGCATTGGCGCACAGGAGCTGGCATTCCCTGCACTGCTCCCGCGTGAACCGTACGAGGCGACGAATCGGTGGACCGAATACGGCCCCGAGCTGTTCCGTCTGAAGGATCGCAAGGGCGCGGACTACCTGCTGGGGCCGACGCACGAAGAGATGTTCGCGCTGGCTGTCAAGGATCTTTTCAGCTCCTACAAGGATTTCCCGACGACGCTGTTTCAGATTCAGACCAAGTACCGCGACGAGGCTCGCCCGCGTGCAGGTATTCTGCGTGGCCGCGAGTTCGTGATGAAGGACTCTTACTCCTTCGACATGGACGACGAGGGGCTGGAGAATTCTTATCAGCAGCACCGCGGTGCCTACCAGCGAATTTTTGACCGGCTGGGCATTAAGTACGAAATCTGCCACGCCACCTCCGGCGCTATGGGCGGTTCGGCCTCCGAGGAGTTCCTGGCTGTTAGCGAAAGTGGCGAAGACTCCTTCGTAGTCTCCACCGACGGTGAGTACGCCGCCAATGTGGAAGCCGTGAAGATTCCGGCAGTCGAACCGCAGCCGATTGAGGGACAACCGGAGGCGAAGGTTTACGAGTCTCCGAACTGCACCACAATCGCAGCACTTGTTGATTGGGCCAATGGTGCGGACCTCGGACGCGAGGTCACTGCTGCCGATACTTTGAAGTGCGTTCTCGTCGCCGTCGACCCGAAGAAGGTCGATAAGGAGGGCAACGCCCTGCCGGAACAGCTCACCGCAATCCTGGTTCCCGGTGACCGTGAGGTCGATGAAAAGCGTCTTGAAGTCGCATTTGAACCGGGTGAGGCGCGTTTGCTGGAGGACAAGGACTTCGCAGCCAATGACTTCCTGATCAAGGGCTACGTCGGCCCGCAGGGGCTCGCCGATCGCGGTGTGAAGGTCCTTGCTGACCCCCGCGTGGCGGAGGGCACAAATTGGATTACAGGAGCCAACGAGGAAGGCAAGCACATCGTCGATGTGGTCGCTGGTCGCGACTTCCAGATTGATGGTATTTGCGATGTCGCAGAGGTGCGTGACGGCGACCCGGCTCCGGAGGGGCATGGCACGCTAAAGATCGAGCGCGGAATCGAGATCGGTCACATTTTCCAGTTGGGCCGCAAGTACACCAACGCCTTTGAAATCGACATCCTCGATGTCAACGGTAAGCGTGCTCGTCCGACGATGGGGTCCTACGGCATTGGCGTGTCCCGCCTGGTCGCTGTCCTCGCGGAACAGCAGTTGGATGAAAAGGGCCTCAAGTGGCCAGTTGCCGCGGCACCGTACAAGGTTCACATCGCTGTGGCCGGCAAGAACGCCGAAGCAGCTGAGGCCGCTGAACAGCTGGCGGAAGACCTCAGCCAGCAGGGCATTGAGGTGCTTTTCGACGACCGTCCGAAGGTCAGCCCCGGTGTGAAGTTCAAGGACGCCGAGCTGCTGGGTATGCCGTTTGTGGTCATCTTTGGCCGTGGCTACGCGGACGGCAAGGTGGAGCTGCGTAACCGCCTGACCAACGAGACCGACGAGGTCGCCGCTGACGGCATTGCAGCTCACGTCGCGGAGCTGGTTCGCAAGGCTTAGAGCCCGGGCAACGGCTCCAAGTTGTTGCCACCTAGCGCTGCCGCTCCGGCGGCAGCCACGCCAGCTGCCTGCAGCGCGAACATACGCATCCGAGGGTTATTAGCAGCGAGCAATACGTCTTCCCACGCCTGGGCACAATAGCGCTCCAATGCAATCATGTAATCGACGGGTGCCGTATCTGGCGAAGGAGCGCCTTCCGGCATATAGCCAGGTGCGCTCTCCGGCACCTCAACGTCGGAATCCTCCAGAATTAGTCGGGCACGATCGCGCAAAATTCGGTGGCGCTCGCCACGGGCCAAAAGTGCAGTAGTGGTATCGCCTCCGACACGTGGTGCGGCTACGCCGACACCGTAAATCATCATATATTCGGCTTGCAGTGCCTTAGTCATCTGTTCTTCGGCACCCGAGATTTCATCCCTGTCACTGGGAATCAATGGGACAAGCTCCTCCCACTCAGCGCCCGCAACACGCAGAGCGAGGACGATACCGCCATCGACAGCCGTGGCGAGGCGCGCAGTGTACTCCTCCCGCAATGCAGTGCGTGAATCCAAGGCATTCGTCAGTACGGGATTGTTTCGCGAGTCCGTGAGCAGTAATTTCGCATCGGAACCGGTAACCAGGGATCCTGGGACTGCTACGTCCGAGCCACATTCATCGACAGGTTTACCGTCCTTGTGGGTACCGCAGGCGCGTGTGATTTCCTTATCCAGTTCGGTTACCTGCGCGGAGCGCACCGCTGCGAGGTCAGGATTGGCGTCGCTAAGCGACTGTGCATCGCGCGCCGCCAGCGCATGGAGAACCTCAATGGCGTAATCGGGGCGCGGTGCCACCAGATGCGAGCACGCGGAAAGCGCAGGAAATGATCCCACGGCGAGGGCAGCAGCGAGGAAGCCACGGCGCGAGAGAGTACGAGTGCGATGCGATGCGGAAGCAAAACTGGGGGAGGGAGGTTCAACAATCACCTCACTATGGTGCCACGGCGGGCGGCACTTTGTGTCAACGCGGTGTGTGGAAACCGCCCAGGTGCGCAATTCCTAGTACTTGACCTGTAGACTCTACGACTATGGCGATACCCGCACCCGAGAAAATTGAACAGTTTGTGAGCCCGGCGCTCGCACAAATCGGCCTGGATGTGGAAGATGTCAAGGTCGTTCGCGCCGGCGCAAAGTCACAGGTCATTGTGTTAGTTGACGCAGATGAGCGTCCTGACCTCGATGTTCTGGAACAAGCCACGTATGAAGTATCTTCGGCTCTGGATGCAGCGGAGGCACGTGGTGAAGCGGACTTCGGCGCTCAGGGCTACACCTTGGAAGTTTCCACTCCTGGTATTGACGCACCGCTGACCCAGCCTCGGCACTGGCGTCGTAACCGTGGTCGTATTGCGGAGATTTCGCTTGCCGACGGTTCCGCGATTGCAGCCCGCATTGGTGCGCTGTCGCCGGATGAAGAATCCATCATTCTCGTTACCTCTAAGGGGCCAAAGGGACGTTTGAAGGCTGTTGGCCAGCGTGTCCAATTAACCAATGTGGCCCGTGCAGTGGTACAAGTTGAATTCTCTAATCCGCCCGCAGCCGAGAAGGATTTTGCGGGACTAGACTATGACGATGCCTTGACCAGGCTGGAGGATAACAAGTGAAGATTGAACTAGCTGCCCTGCGAACCTTGGAAAAGGAAAAGGGTATTCCTGTCGACGAAATGCTGGGACTGGTCGCCCGAGCATTGCGTGAAAGCTACCGTAGCACCACCGCACCGGCACAGTATGCGCGCGTCGAAATCGACCGTGAGACCGGTGACGTCATAGTCTTTGCCCAGGAGCGAGACGACGAGGGCAATCTCATCTCCGAATGGGACGACACTCCGGAGGACTTCGAGCGTACCGCTGCATTCGCTGTTCGTCAGACCATCCTTTCGCGTCTGCGGGATGCGGAGAGCGATAAGGTTCTCGACGAATACGCAGACCTGTCTAATCAGGTCATTTCCGGCGTGGTCCAGCGCGATGTCTATGCCAATGAAAAGGGCATTGTCGTCGTCCACATCGGTTCGGAGGCCAACGGCCGAGACGGTATTCTGATGCCGGCTGAGCAGCTGCCAGGTGAGGAACTCAAGCACGGTGACCGCATCAAGTGCTACGTCGTCGGTGTGAACAAGACACCGCGCGGTGTTGCGATTCACCTGTCACGCACGCATCCGGAGCTCATTCGTAAGCTCTTCGAACTTGAAGTTCCGGAAGTTGCCGATGGGGCAGTGGAATTGATTTCCATTGCGCGCGAGGCCGGTCACCGCACCAAGGTTGCTGTACGCCCCACGGTCAAGGGCCTCAACGCTAAGGGCGCCTGCATTGGGCCCCGCGGTCAGCGTGTGAACTCGATTATGAATGAGCTCAAGGGCGAGAAGATTGACATCATCGACTACGACGAGGATCCGGCGAAGTTCGTTGGTAACTCGCTGGCGCCCGCCAAGGTAGTTAGTGTCAAGATTCTGGACATGGACGAGCGCCGTGCACACGTTGTGGTGCCCGACTACCAGCTCTCTCTTGCTATCGGCAAGGAGGGACAGAATGCCCGTCTGGCGGCTCGTCTGACCGGCTGGCGAATCGATATCCACTCCGACGCGGAGTAGACACAACGTCAGCGTCCCAGCGGTTGCGAAAGTGGCGGGAAAGTGCCTAGGGGGTTGGCACTTTTCCGCCTTTTCGGGTTATGCTGGGAGGTGGCCAAACGACAAGGCGTGATTTTCCTATGCGAATTTTCGCGCTGAATTTCTTAGCAGGAAGGTGGGTGCGTCAGGAGTATGACGACTTCGCGGGTGCTAAACCCGAATTCGACAACTCATACGCCTGCACCCACACGTACCTGTATTGCAACTAAGCAGCGCCACAATTGCTCGGAGCTGCTACGCATTGTCGCCACCACCCGTTCAGATGGCTCAGTAGCCGTCGTTGCTGATCCGCATCGTCGGATGCAGGGGCGAGGTGCCTGGATCACCCCAACACTAAAGGCTTGGGAGATCGCCGACAAGCGCCGTGCATTTGGCCGCGCACTGAAGGTATCTACGCAGGTAGATGCGTTTCCGGTTAAACAGTTTATCGCCACGCACTACGAAGCGGCGGAGGGTTTCGCCCCCGCTGACGATGTGCGTGTCGCTAAGCAGGGAGGCAGGAAAAATGACAACAGAAAGACCTGAACACTGATGAGCACACGATGAAGCATCAGCGATGAACGGCAATAGATAAGAGGGAGCCCTGCAGGCGCTCTCGGTGCGCGGACAAATCCGCCATCGGGCGCTGCTCGGCCCCCACTAGTGAGGAGAGCAGTGTCCGGAAAGCTACGTGTCCATGAGCTCGCTAAGCAGCTCGGGGTCACCAGCAAAGAACTACTCGCCGAGCTGAAGGCTCAGGGCGAGTTTGTTAAGACCGCTTCTTCGACGGTGGAACCACCCGTCGTCAGGAAGATGAAGAAGGTCTACGAAGAGAAGAATGCTGGCGCAGGTGCTGACGCGTCTGCCCAGGCCCCAACTACCAAGGCTGCTGCTAAGTCGGGTGCCAAGCCAGCTGCAAAACCAGGCGCTAAGCCTGCTGCACCAGCGGCGGCAAAGCCGGGTGCCAAGCCAGCTGCAAAGCCAGGCGCTAAGCCTGCTGCACCAGCGGCGGCAAAGCCGGGTGCCAAGCCAGCTGCAAAACCAGGTGCCAAGCCTGCTGCACCAGCGGCGGCAAAGCCGGGTGCCAAGCCAGCAGCTAAGCCAGGCGCTAAGCCTGCTGCACCAGCGGCGGCAAAGCCGGGTGCCAAGCCAGCTGCACCGTCCCGTTCGCCGAAGCCGGGACAAGAAATGCCACGCCCGCCGAAGCCTGCTGGCCCGAAGCCAGGGCCGAAGCCAGGCGCACGCGCACCGCGTGTGGCGAACAACCCATTCTCGACCGGCGGATCCTCCCGTCCGGCACCGCGGCCGTCCAACATGCCGCGTCCGCAGGGTGGAAACGGCCGTCCGGGCCCGAAGCCGGGAGCACGCCAGGGTGGCCCTCGCCCGCAGGGTGGAAACGGCCGTCCGGGCCCGAAACCGGGAGCACGCCAGGGTGGCCCTCGCCCGCAGGGTGGACAGGGCCGCGGTAATAAGCCGAGCGGCAATCGTCCGACTCCGGCAATGATGCCTTCGCACCCGAACCCGGGGCAGATGCCTGCAAAGGCAAGCCGCGGTGGCGGTGGCGGTGGCTTCGGCGGCCGTGGTCGCGGCCCGGGTGGCCCGGGTGGCGGACCGCGCGGTGGTCGCGGCGGACGTCGCGGTGGAACTGCAGGTGCATTCGGGCGACCAGGAGGCGCCCCGCGTCGCGGACGTAAGTCGAAGCGTCAGAAGCGCAACGAGTACGAGGCAATGCAGGCACCATCCGTGGTAGGCGGCGTTAAGCTGCCCAACGGTAAGGGCACGACCATTCGCCTCGCACGTGGTGCATCCCTGTCTGACTTCGCTGAGAAGATTAACGCCGATGCAGCATCGCTGGTCCAGGCGTTGTTCAACCTCGGCGAAATGGTGACGGCAACTGCATCGGTCTCCGACGAGACCCTGCAGCTGCTCGGCGACGAGATGGATTACAAGGTCCAGGTCGTCTCGCCTGAGGATGAGGACCGCGAGCTCCTCGAGTCCTTCGACCTCCAGTTCGGTGAGGACGAGGGCGACGATGAGGACCTGGAGCAGCGCCCGCCAGTGGTAACTGTGATGGGTCACGTCGACCACGGTAAGACGCGCCTGTTGGACACGATTCGTAAGGCCAACGTCGGTGGACACGAGTCCGGTGGTATTACCCAGCACATCGGTGCCTACCAGGTGCCGGTGGAGCTCGACGGTGAGAAGCGCAAGGTTACCTTCCTGGATACCCCGGGTCACGAGGCGTTTACCGCCATGCGTGCTCGTGGTGCCAAGTCGACCGATATCGCGATTCTGGTTGTTGCAGCTGATGACGGCGTCATGCCGCAGACGGTTGAGGCTATTAACCACGCCAAGGCCGCTGATGTGCCGATTGTCGTTGCAGTCAACAAGATTGATAAAGAAACTGCAGATCCGCAGAAGATTCGTGGTCAGCTGACTGAATACGGTCTCACTGACGAAGAGTGGGGCGGCGACACTATGTTCGTCGATATCTCCGCTAAGCAAGGTCTCAACATCGATCAGCTTCTCGAAGCAGTGCTGTTGACTGCCGATGCTTCGCTGGATCTGCGCGCCAATCCGGATATGGACGCTCAGGGTGTCGCCATTGAGGCTCACCTTGACCGTGGCCGTGGTCCGGTGGCAACCGTTATCGTTCAGCGCGGTACGTTGCGCGTCGGTGATTCCATCGTTGTCGGTGACGCATATGGTCGTGTTCGCCGCATGGTCGATGAGTACGGCAACGACGTCGATGAGGCCGGTCCTTCCCGTCCGGTTCAGGTGCTCGGCCTGACCTCCGTACCGGGTGCTGGTGACAACCTCCTGGTTGTTGACGAGGATCGTACGGCCCGCCAGATTGCAGACCGCCGCGACGCACGTCGTCGTAATGCGCTGCAAGCACGTCGTCGCAAGCGCGTCTCCCTGGAGAACCTGGACGAGATTCTGAAGGAGACCAACACCCTCAACCTGATCCTGAAGGGCGACAACGCCGGTACCGTCGAGGCACTGGAAGAAGCCCTGCTCAAGATCGAGGTCGACGACGAGGTCGCTCTGAACATCATCGACCGTGGTGTCGGTGCTGTCACGCAGACCAACGTCACGCTGGCTGCTGCGTCTGACGCCGTCATCATCGGCTTCAACGTTCGCTCCGAGGGCAAGGCCACCGAGGTTGCCAATGCTGAGGGCGTTGACATCCGCTACTACACGGTGATCTACCGTGCTATCGAGGATGTCGAGGCTGCTCTGAAGGGCATGCTCAAGCCGGTCTACGAGGAGAAGGAGATTGGTCGTGCAGAGATTCGCGCCATCTTCAAGTCCTCCGCAGTTGGCCTCATCGCCGGCTGTATGGTCGAGTCCGGCAAGGTCCGCCGCAACGCGAAGGCTCGCCTGGTTCGTGACGGCAACGTCATTACGGATTCGGCGACTATCGAGTCGCTGAAGCGAGAGAAGGACGATGCCACCGAGGTCGCAGCCGGTTACGAGTGCGGTATGGTGCTGTCCTACCCGGACATCCAGGTGGACGACGTTATCGAGGTCTACGAGATGGTCGAGGTTCCGCGCACGTAGCGACGTAAGCTAAACACTGCGTGAACTTTGATAAGGCGCTCCCCTCGGGGAGTGCCTTTTTGCGTATCGTGTTCGTTATGGGCTTCAAAACTAATCTCTTTGCACTCTCAGATGAACTGCCGCGAACGAATATTTTGAATTATCCTCCTGCGAGCGCAGAGGAGACTCTTGCGCAATTGGACAAGATTTGGCCAGGGAAATTCGCCTTTGATTCCGAAGAAACCATTGAGGATGGTCATAATTGGTACTTCCACGCGGTAGCGTTTGGGCCAACGCTGCTTTTCGGGACCGACGACGTATACGACCTTATTGAGGACCCAGCGTTGGCGAACGATCCTCGCGAAAGTTGGTCACTGTGCATCAATAGTGTTGTCGATTTCTGCCACTATAAGACTCCTACCAGGGAATTAGAAGCAAGCTGCGAAGACTATGATTTTGACATGCAGCGGTTTTTCAGCTCTGGACGACTGTTGGATTTTGAGGTACCGTTCGCTAACGGTGAACACGTCGAGGTACTACATCCGACGGATGTGGCTGAATGGGAACAAACCCATGGCAGTGTGGCGCCCAAGGATAAAAATGGTGAGGTAAGTTACCTTTTCCATCCGCTGGAGCTAGGTAATGCTGCGGTTAAATGGATTTTCGGCATCGAGGGAGAAACACCATTGCAGGATAGTGTGATGGATTCACTGCCTGACTGCTCCCATGTTAATGGGTTACCGATGTACAACTTCGTGGAGCGCCGTTAAGAGCGTACGGGTAGGCTGCGTTTCAGCTGCGCAATTCCGTAGTAGCGACTCCCCATGCCGTCGATGACATCGATGGTGGTGGCAGTGTTGTCGTGATGATTAATGGGTTAATAACAAAGGGCGAGCGTGCGGCGAAGCAATTGACTGCACTCGGTAAACGGGTGCGGGCGAAGTCGCGAAACATGCGGTTCGAAGTTGAGTAGTGTTTTGCGTGTTAGTATTAGCAGTCCTTTGTATTGAACCGTTTTGTCGGATCCCAAATGGGTCTTTGTCAGCGAAGGGGCACTTCAGGCCCCACGCTAAATGGGGTCTAGCTACGAATCGTTACGCACAGGTAGAGATAGATAGGGAGTAGCCAAAAATGGCAGATCCAGCACGCGCGCGCAGGCTGTCCAAGCGTATTCAGGAGATTGTCGCCAGCGCAATTGAGCGTGAGATTAAGGACCGGCGGCTGGAGTTTGTGACTATCACCGACTGCCGCGTCACCGGCGATTTGCACGACGCCACAGTTTTCTACACTGTGCGCGGACGTACGCTCGACGAGGAATCGGACTACGAGTCGGCAGCAGCAGCGCTGGAAAAGGCGAAGGGGCAGCTACGTTCCCTGGTCGGTCGTGGCACCGGTGTGCGCTACACACCGACGCTGGCTTTTGAGGTTGACACGGTGCCGGAGATTTCCGCGCACCTTGAGGAGCTGCTCGATAAGACTCGCGCGCGCGACGCGGAATTGGCTGAGCAGGCTAGAAACGCAAAGCCCGCAGGCGATGCCAACCCATACCGCGACGAGGAGTAAAACTCTCCACCGGCCACATCTATCGATGAAAGGGGCACCCACGTGACCACTTCTCCGCAGGCTCAGGAGCAGGCAGCTCACCAGCTTTCCCAGGCGATTAATCGCCGCATGTCCAAGCCGATTCAGCAGATGCAGGATATGCTTGCCGACGCCAAGAAGGTCGGCGTCATTGCCCATGTTCACCCCGATGCGGATGCGATTGGTGCTGCATCTGCGATGGTCATGGCACTTGTACAGCGTGGCATTTCGGCTGTAGCCAGCTACGGTGAGAGCGATTTGCCAGCCAAGTCGCTGTTGACCATCCCCGGATGGGAGCGATTTGTCGAGTACACGGACTTGGATGAAGACATTGACACGTGGGTGACTGTCGACTGCGCAAGCCCGGGGCGCCTCGGTGCGCTGGAAGATCGCGTGATGGCCTCCGACCGCGTTATCAATGTTGACCATCACGCGACCAACACTCGCTTTGGGTCCGTCAACATGGTTGACGAACGCGCAGAGTCCTCGACCATGGTGCTCCTGGACTTCTTTGGTGTCTGGGGTATCAAGCTGACCACGCCGATGGCTCATGCTCTCTATGCAGGGCTGTTGACGGACACCGCATCGTTCCAGTTCGGCCATTCCCGCATGCACACTGCAGCGGCGCGCCTGCTGGATAAGGGGCTCAATCCGCGCACGATTGGTGCACAGCTGCTGGAAGAACATCCGTTTGCCTACCTTCCATTCCTGGGCAAGGTGCTTTCCACCGCGACATTGGTGCCCGAGTGGGGCGACGGCGCTGGCCTAATCCACGTCGTCATTGAGCACGACCAGACCGCCGAAGTTGGCCACGATGAGATTGAATCGGTCGTGGACATTGTGCGTACGACTAATGCGGCCGACGTCTGTGCCGTGCTTAAGGAGTATGAGCCAAACCAGTGGGCCGTCTCGCTGCGTTCTCGCGAGCTTGTCGATGTCTCCCAGGTCGCCCTGGAAATTGGCGGCGGTGGCCACGAGCGTGCCGCCGGTCTGACTCGGGAGTGCAGCAAGGATGAGCTGCTGCAGGCCATCCTGGACACCAGCGATGTCGCAGCCCAGGCACGCCGAGGCACGAGCGAGGCCTAGGGGATTGTCGGACTCGCGAGAAACTCAGGAGCGCACTGAGATTGAGCAAACTGGCATAGAGCAAACTGGCATAGAGCGAACCGGCATAGAGCGAACCGGGCACAGTGCGAAGTCAGATGTCAGCCTTCGCGCAATCGTTTCGCTTGCGCTGCCAGCGTTGGGTGTTCTTGCCGCGCCCGCACTCTATGTGCTGCTGGATACGGCTGTCATCGGTCGGCTTGGAGCTGTTCAGCTTGCGGCGCTTGCCGCTGGTTCGACGGTTTTTTCTGTGGTAACTACGCAGCTTACTTTCTTGGCTTACGGCACGACCGCCCGATCAGCGCGAGCCTTTGGCAGGGGCAACGTGGACGAGGCGGTTGAAGAGGGACTGCAAGCGACGTGGGTCGCCATCTTTGTGGGCCTTAGCCTCTTTGCCATCATCGTGGGGTTGGCACCAGTATTTACCGGTTGGTTAGCTCCTCATCCGGAGGTCGCTCATGATGCCGGGCAGTGGTTGCGAGTTGCTGCCTTCGCCATTCCGCTGACGTTGATTGCGCAGGCTGGAAATGGTTGGTTGCGCGGTATCCAAAACACCCGCGCGCCGCTGCTATTTGTGCTCTCAGGCCTTGTTCCGGCCGCCATTGTGATTGTGCCGCTGGTCCGCGCCTTCGGTCTCGAGGGCTCTGCGCTGGCCGTTCTCTTCGGCGAATTGATTACCGGCGGACTGTTCCTCCGCAGTCTTTTCAAAGAGTGCTCTAGCCGCAAGCTTTCCATGCGCCCGAATGGCGCCATTATCAAAAGCCAGCTGGTCCTCGGCCGCGATCTCATCGTTCGCTCCTTGTCCTTCCAGGTAGCGTTCCTCTCCGCCGCCGCGGTTGCTGGCCGCGTTGGGCCGACCACGCTCGGTGGGCACCAGGTCATGCTGCAACTGTGGAATCTGATTTCGTTGGTGCTCGACTCGCTAGCGATTGCTGCACAGACGCTCGTCGGTGCAGCGTTGGGCGGTAGCTCCACGGCCGTTGCCCGCTGGACTGGCAAGCGCGTGACGGTCTGGTCAAGCGTCATTGCCCTCGGCCTAGCGGCTGTTTTCGCAGTAGGTAATGCCAGCATCGTCCGCATTTTTACCGACGCAACAGGCGTGATTGACGCAGTCACCGCCGGACCATGGTGGATTCTTGTCGCAATGATTCCTATCGGCGGTGTCGTCTTCGCGCTCGATGGCGTGTTGCTCGGCGCCGGCGACGCAGCCTTCCTCCGTAACGCCACCGTTAGCGCGGTCCTGTGCGGATTCCTCCCACCGGTCTGGCTGGCGCAGGCATTTGGCTGGGGGCTGACCGGCGTGTGGTGCGGTCTCTTGGCCTTCATGATTCTGCGACTAATCTTTGTCGCTACCCGTTTCCGTGGAGAGAAATGGTACGGCATCAGCGCATGAGTGTGCTTGCCGACGTCCAGGAGTACCTGGCCAGGCATTTGCCCGCCGGTAGCCGGCTGGTTATTGACTCCAATGCCGAGCGTCCGTTTAGTGATGCGGAATTGCAGCAGCTCCGTACTGCTGAGTTGAGGCTGTCTGATAGTGCAGCACCTGCTCGAATCCGTGATTTCACCCGAGGGCGCCTCGCTGCGCATGAGGCGGTGCAACGGCTAGGAGAGTCTGCCCCACATGGGATTGGCATGTCGGCCACCGGAGCGCCGCTGTGGCCACAAGGGATCGTGGGGTCAATTAGCCACTGCGGCAGGGCCGTGGCAGCCGTGTCCGCGAGCGCTGAACAGCTGCAGGGGATTGGCATCGATGTCGAGGTCGAGCAGACTCTAGAGTTAGGAATCATCGAGGCAGTCTTGCGCACTGACGAAGCACGCCTTGACCCGCTGGTGCAATTTAGCGCCAAGGAATCAATGTACAAACTCTGGGAGCCGATAGTCGGGCAGTGGCTAGACTTCGACGAAGTCTCCGTCCAACTGCGAAAGAAACGGATAGCAGCGCGAGGTTTTTCCCGAGGACTCACAGGCGGACCTTTACAGCTAACGTTTCACCGTGAGATCCCCGACGCCTTCTGCGGAGTAAAAGGCTTCTGGGCTCGCGGTGCAGGCATCGTTGCAACCGCGGTGTGGCTCGAGCAGTCTTAAAATCCTTGAGAGGTAGTCACAGCGTGGCCGGGCGCACCACGAAGACCGTCTTAGCCCGTTTGCCAGATTCTGTGAGCAGCGCCGGAACCTTTCCCGTTGGTGACACCGCCGCATAGACTCCAGGTTTTCCGATCGGCTCCAGCCACTTGCCCTGAGCCAAATCAGCCGCCTGCTGTTCAGTAATTTCGCGGGTATCAAAGCAACGCAGGCAGGCCTCGTCCAGACTCATCGGCAGCAAGGAAGCGGCGCGCTCCGGGACTGGGCGTCGCATCTCCGCAATTTCTGGATTGGCGGTGTCGAACTGCTCGGCCTTCGCCGTGAGTTCGTCGATAGTCAACGCCTCATCAATAGTGAAAACGCCGGCGGCAGTACGTCGAAGCGCGGTGAGATGACCACCGACCCCCAATGCATCCCCCAAGTCACGAGCTAGGGCGCGGATGAAAGTGCCGGCAGAGCAGTCGACCTCCACGTCGATATCGATGCACTCCCCGGGGCGCGAAGGATCGGAGTCGTGGCGGATGTCCAGAACCTCATAGCGGGTGATTGTCACTGGGCGCGCAGGGATATCGACCTTCTCACCACGGCGGATGCGCTCGTAGGCGCGG
This sequence comes from Corynebacterium sp. c8Ua_99, assembly GCF_039907185.1. Taxonomy (NCBI): domain Bacteria; kingdom Bacillati; phylum Actinomycetota; class Actinomycetes; order Mycobacteriales; family Corynebacteriaceae; genus Corynebacterium; species Corynebacterium sp. c8Ua_99. The sequence goes on along the minus strand of NZ_JASBOG010000001.1, from coordinate 77,565 downwards.
ACGCCGTCAATCTTCACCGCTGATACCGCCGCGGGTTTTTGCATGATTGTGCCGGTGAACTTCGCAATTTCCGCTCGAACCATTTCATCAGTCACCGATGCCGCCGAGGATTCGGAGAGCAACTCGCCTTCGGCGTCGTCGGTAAGCGTGGCAGCGCCGAGCCGAATGGTGGCTTGGTAGGACTTCGTGTCCGCGTGGACATGCGGTAGGAAACGCGTGCCGCGGCCGATGCCGAGGACGAGCACACCGGTGGCCATGGGGTCGAGGGTGCCGGAGTGGCCGACCTTCTTGGTGCGGAAGATTCGACGGAGTTTGCCCACTACATCGTGGCTTGTCCAGCCTTGGGGCTTGTCGACGATAACAATGCCGGAGTCTGCAATCGGATCGAAGTCGGTCATAGACGCAATCCTATGTTGCGCTATATGCGGTGTGTTAAACGGTGACCAGATACACTGGCTCTCTGTGGAGATTTGGTATGGCTTGGACAATGCACCCGAAGACCTGGGGGACACGGTCGTAACCATCGGAGTGTTCGATGGTATTCATCTTGGGCATAAGCGCCTGATAGCTGCTGCGGTCAGTGACGCTCGCGCTCGTGGCGTGAAATCGCTGTTGATGACTTTCGACCCCAATCCCGTAGCGCTGTTTGCCCCGGATAAGGTGCCGCCGGCACTGTCCACCGTGTCCCGTCGCGCCGAGCTGGCAGAAGCGGAGGGAATCGATGCCATGCTTGTCGTGCCTTTCGACAAGAACTTCTCCAGCATCCCCGCAGAAGACTTTGTACGCACCGTTGTCCGCGACAAGCTGAATGCACAGGCCGTCTTCGTTGGCCAGAACTTCACCTATGGGCAGAAGGCCGCAGGTACCGCCGAGACTATGCCGGAGCACGGCTGTAAGTGTGGGGTCGACGTCACCATCGTCGACCTTCTCGACGTCACTGCCGCGGACTCGACCGAACGTGTTTCGTCGACACGTATTCGCGGTTTGCTTGCCGACGGTGCGGTGTCCGCAGCCGCCTCGTGTCTCGGGTACTTCTACCGTGTCGATGGTGATGTTCTTCCAGGTCAGGGGCGTGGAGGAGCGCAGCTGGGCTTTCCGACCGCCAATATTGACTTCGCTGAGGGCCTGGCAATCCCGGCTGATGGTGTCTACGCGGCATGGTTCACGGTTCAGCCGACGGCAGCCCGCCCGGAGCCGGACCCGAAGGGCGATATCGAGTTTGGGGTGCGCTACCCAGCGGCCGTGTCGGTGGGCACTAATGTGACCTTTGGAGACACTGATCGAACGGTCGAGGCCTACGTGATTGACCGTCATGCGGACCTCTACGGCACCGCTGGGCAGGTTGAGTTTGTCGACCGGATTCGCGGCATGGAGAAGTTCGACTCGGTCGAGGAGCTCATTGACCGGATGAACCAGGACGTGGCAGACACCGAAGCCATTTTGGCTAAGACCGATTAGCTGTTAAAGTAAAACGTCGGCTGTGACTGCGGTCCACAAGCAGTTGCGAGGAACCAGTTGCCAGACGCTGTTTGGTTCCGGGAAAGCCGAGAATGTGGACTGAAAAAACGACCATAATTTGATTCAAGGAGTTAGATTTACATGGCTTTGAACACTGCAGAAAAGGCTGAGATTCTCAAGGAGTTCGGCCTGCACGAGACCGACACCGGTTCCCCGGAGGCTCAGGTTGCACTGCTGACCGCACGTATTCGTCAGCTGACCGAGCACCTGAAGTTCCACAAGCACGATCACCACTCCCGTCGTGGTCTGCTGCTGCTGGTCGGTCGCCGCAAGGGCCTGCTGCAGTACCTGCAGGACAACGACGTTGAGCGCTACCGTAAGCTGATCGAGCGCCTGGGTCTGCGTCGCTAAGGTTCTCCTTAAGGTCCTGTTTGTCAGAGCTTCATTGGTGTAAGTTGCTCTGTTAATTCAAGGCTTTTAAGCTTTTTAGACTCGCCGTTTGGGTTTCCATTGGATGGAAGCTCACGGCGGGTCTTTTTTTTTGATCACTTGTCGTTGTGGTATTCACTCATCGATGCGCTGTAGCGTGGCCACAAGTGAATACCTCATCGACAGGTGGAGGGGCTGATCGAAGGCGTGCGCATAAGTGCCGGGGCCCCATCGATAAGACACGGTAATTCGTCGATAAGACACGGTAAACCATCGATGAGTCAAGAAAAGTCATCGATAAGTGCCCCCGCCCCGCAAACTCCTAGAACCCCGCGTAGGTGCAAGAACCCAGATGCAGTGAGAGATCTCCGATCCGTCCAATACGAGAACTTTCCGCGTTAGCTGGTAGAATGCGTGACGCAAACGAAGTTCATTCGATCTTTTACAGGCGACATCGATGATCGCCGCTATTTCTAGGAGTAAGAAACCTATGGCCAACAGCAAGGCTGTTGAATTTTTCTTTGATGAGGATTTCGGTATTACCGAGGCCGTTGCCACCATCGACAATGGTGATTTCGGCACCCGCACCATTCGCTTTGAAACGGGCCAGCTGGCTCGTCAGGCCGATGGTTCGGTGACCACCTACTTGGACGAGGAGACCATGCTCCTGTCCACCGTCACCGCTTCCAACCAGCCCCGCGAGGGCTTTGATTTCTTCCCGCTGACCGTCGACGTTGAAGAGCGTATGTACGCTGCGGGCAAGATTCCGGGTTCGTTCTTCCGCCGTGAGGGCCGCCCGTCTACCGATGCCATCCTGGCATGTCGTCTGATTGACCGTCCGCTGCGTCCGACCTTCGTCAAGGGCCTGCGCAACGAGGTACAGGTTGTTGTCACCGTCATGTCCTGGGATCCGAAGGACCGTTACGACGTTGTCGCAATCAACGGCGCGTCAGCTGCAACTCAGCTTTCCGGGCTGCCGGTCTCCGGCGCTGTCGGTGGCGTCCGCATCGCGCTTGTTGCTGATGACAAGCACCCAGAGGGTGCATGGGTCGCTTTCCCGACCGAGGAGCAGCACGAGCAGGCTCTGTTCGAGATGGTCGTCGCTGGCCGTATCGTCACCCGCAAGCGTCGCGGCAAGAACGTCGAAGATGTCGCCATCATGATGGTGGAGGCCGGAGCAGGGGAGACCGTCGTCAAGCGTATTGCTGACGGTGCACCGGCGCCGACCGAGGACATCGTCGCCGCTGGCCTCGAGGCAGCAAAGCCGCACATCAAGGTTCTGTGTGAGGCACAGAAGGGTCTGGCTGAGCGCGCAGCGAAGGAAACGCAGGAGTTCCCGCTGTTCCCGGCATACAGCGATGAGATTTTTAACGCAGTCGAGAAGAAGTCCGCTAAGAAGCTGGCCAAGCTGCTCACCATTCCGGGTAAGCAGGAACGAGATGACGCCACCAATGAGTACATGGAGGACGTCGAGGGGCAGCTGCTGGAGCGCTTCGTATCCGATGATGTCGACGAGCAAGCTGCATCTAAGCAGATTCGCGCTGCATACAACGCAGTGATGAAGCAGATTGTCCGTGAGAAGATTCTGGCTGAGGGCTTCCGCATCGATGGTCGCGGTGTCACCGACATTCGTGACCTGGGCGTTGAGGTCGGTCTGATTCCGCGTGCCCACGGCTCTTCGCTGTTTGAGCGCGGCGAGACCCAGATTCTGGGTGTCACCACTTTGGATATGCTGAAGATGGAGCAGCAGATTGACTCGCTGACTCCTGTTACCTCCAAGCGCTACATCCACCACTACAACTTCCCGCCGTACTCCACCGGCGAGACCGGTCGTGTTGGCTCTCCGAAGCGCCGCGAGATTGGTCACGGGGCACTGGCTGAGCGCGCTCTGCTGCCGGTCGTGCCGTCCCGCGAGGAATTCCCGTACACCATTCGCCAGGTCTCCGAGGCTCTTGGATCCAATGGTTCGACCTCCATGGGCTCGGTCTGTGCTTCGACTCTGTCGCTGTACAACGCCGGTGTGCCGCTGAAGGCTCCGGTTGCCGGTATCGCCATGGGCCTGGTTTCCGGCGAGGTTGACGGTGAGAACCGCTTCGTCGCACTGACCGATATTCTCGGTGCCGAAGACGCATTCGGTGACATGGACTTCAAGGTCGCTGGTACTGCGGACTTCATTACCGCACTGCAGCTGGACACCAAGCTCGACGGTATTCCGTCGAAGGTTCTGGCCGATGCTCTGTCCCAGGCTCGTGATGCACGTCTGGCCATCCTGTCCACCATGGCTGAGGTCATCGAGTCTCCGGACGAGATGAGTGGTCTCGCTCCGAAGATCACCACCGTTAAGGTTCCGGCTTCGAAGATCGGTGAGCTCATCGGTCCGAAGGGCAAGACCATCAACGGCATCACCGAGGAAACCGGTGCTGATATCTCTATCGAGGACGACGGCACCGTATTTGTCTCGGCAACTTCCGGTAAGGCCGCGGACGCTGCAATCGAGCAGATTAATGCCATTGCTAACCCGCAGCTGCCGAAGGTCGGCGAACGCTACCTGGGCACTGTCGTGAAGACTGTCGCTTTCGGTGCTTTTGTCTCCCTGACTCCGGGCCGTGACGGTCTGATCCACATCTCCAAGCTCGGTGGCGACAAGCGCATCGAGAAGGTCGAGGATGTCATCAATGTCGGCGACAAGATTCAGGTCGAAATCGCTGATATCGACAACCGCGGCAAGATCTCGCTGGTTCCGGTCGAAGACGATTAATGCTTGGCGACGGAGGATGTGCTTTAGGTAGCCTCCAACAACGCGTGTAGCGATGGCGCGGTTAGGTCACAAATTGACCTAACCGCGCTTTTGTTTTGGGTTAATCTCGGGTTTCGAAGGGATTAATTTTCGAACCCACGTGGAAGGTAATTTGCGCATGCAACTTGTCGCGCACGATCATGAATTCATCGACATTGCGGCCGGTGGCTATGTCGCAAGTATTTCCCAGTTCGGTGGTGGACCGAGATCACTGGAGTACTGTGGCCTGCCACTGCTGACTGACTATCCCAAAGGGTTCAATCCACCGTTGTCCGCAGGTACGCTCCTGGCTCCGTGGCCGAACAGGGTCGCTGACGGAGTATTCATCTTTGATGGGGAAGTCCATCGACTAGATATTTCGGAGCCGTCCCGGGCGAATGCTATTCACGGATTTGTTGCAGATCGCGTTTGGTCTGTGGTCGATTCTGATGACAGCAGCGTCACCTTGGGCGTGGAAGTTGAGCCGCAACCGGGCTGGCCTTGGGAACTCGGTATGACCGTGCGCTGGCAAGTCACGTCTGCAGATGGCCTATCGGCGGAGTTCACAGTGCATAATCGCAGCGATAGGGAGTGCCCGTTTGGTCTGGGCTGGCATCCCTATTTAAGCGCGTTGGGCGCTGACTTCGGCAGTTGCACACTACGGTTGCCCGTTGATAACAACCTGCCACTGGAGCCAATTCGAAACTTGCCCGCCGGCCCAGCGGTGCCAGCGGAGACAGTGGTTCCCAGCCTTCGAGAGGGGGTATCCCTGGATGGACTGTGGCTGGATCACTGCTTCTTTGCTGCCGCGGAGGCAGCGGGGAGTCACTCACCGTGCCGTCGTGAAGCACATTTGGTTGGACCAAATGGCAAGGGTGCTGTGCTCTGGGCCGATGATGAATTCCGCTTCTTCCAGGTCTATGTTGCCGACGCTGGACGACGAGAAGGATTTCCTGGGCACGGGAATGCGATTGCGGTGGAGCCAATGACATGTCCGCCGGATGCGCTACGCTCCGGTACCGGTTTGCTGCGAGTTGAGGCTGGAGAGACAACAACTCTTGCCATGGGACTGCGCGCGGAAACGGGCGGAAAATAGTTTTCCCAGCGCAGAAGAGTGCAGCCCCCTCAATCGGGTTAAAACCTTCTTAATTAATTCACCTGGAATTAAGAATGGAAAATACACTTGGGGACGAATGTAAAAGAATAGGTCTTCCTTTTGTTCCGGATAGTGGCTATCTGGCCCCACACTTCGGGGTAGGTCGAGCCACTTTCACGGCCTTGATGGGCGTGCACCAGCCAGGTGCCGAGAAAAAGAAATCCCAATTCGTGCATTTCCTGAATACGTTTTGACTCCCTAATTGTGAGGAGGCCGTCGTGATAGTGGCGCAATCAGCCCTACGGCTCGAGGCATCATGGGTGGATTACTCCATTGTTGCCCTATACTTCCTATTCGTCCTAGGCATTGGCTGGGCTGCACGAGCCAAAGTGTCCAGCTCCATTGACTTCTTCCTCTCTGGGCGCTCACTGCCGGCTTGGGTGACAGGGTTGGCGTTCGTCTCAGCCAACCTAGGCGCAGTGGAAATCGTCGGTATGTCCGCAAATGGTGTGGAATACGGTTTCCAGACCATGCACTACTTCTGGATTGGTGCGGTTCCCGCCATGGTGTTCCTGGGCATTGTCATGATGCCCTTTTACTATGGCTCCAAGGTTCGCTCGGTACCAGAATTCATGCTGCGTCGTTTTGGTCCCGGAGCGCACCTTGTCAACGCGATTTCATTCGCCGTCGCGCAGCTGCTCATCGCGGGTATCAACCTTTTGCTGCTGGCCAAAGTGGTCAATGCGCTACTCGGCTGGCCACTGTGGCTGACATTGGTCGTCGCTGCAGTCATTGTGCTGTCCTACATCACGTTGGGCGGACTGTCCGCAGCGATTTACAACGAGGTACTTCAGTTCTTCGTGATTGTCGCAGCTCTAATGCCACTGACTCTAATCGGTCTGCACAGCGTCGGCGGCTGGTCGGGGCTTAAGGAAAAAGTTGCCACTGAATCGCACTTCCACACCTGGCCGGGCACGGATATTTCTGGTTTTGACAACCCGGTAGTTTCAGTCATCGGATTGGTATTCGGTTTGGGATTCGTGCTGTCCTTTGGCTATTGGACAACGAACTTCGTGGAGGTTCAGCGATCCATGGCAGCCGATTCGCTGTCGGCCGCACGCAAGACTCCAATTATCGGCGCGTTTCCAAAGATGTTCATTCCGTTCATCGTGGTGCTGCCGGGCATGATCGCCGGCGCGACTGTCGCACCCATCATGGATCAGACTGCCAAGCCTAACGACGCAATTCTGTACCTAATGAGAGATTTGCTTCCCAACGGCCTGCTGGGCATCGCTATTGCAGGGCTACTAGCAGCCTTTATGGCAGGTATGGCGGCGAATATCTCCGCGTTCAACACAGTCTTTAGCTACGACATTTGGCAGACCTACGTCGTCAAAAATCGAGCAGATGATTACTACCTCAAGGTTGGTCGTATCGCTACCATTGGCGCGACCGGCATCGCAGTGTTCACCGCATTGATTGCCGATAATTTCGGCAACGTCATGGACTACCTGCAGACGCTATTCGGCTTCTTCAACGCACCGTTGTTCGCTACCTTCCTTATCGGTATGTTCTGGAAGCGCATGACGCCGACAGCAGGTTGGACGTCTCTGCTCGCAGGAACGGGTGCTGCGATTTTGTACTGGTACATCTCCGAGTTCACGTCGGCAAGCGCAACCATCTTTGAGCTGCCGGGGCAAGGCACTGCGTTCGCTGCCGCCTCCGTGGCATTCGTCGTCGATATTGTGGTGGCTGTGGTCGTTTCGCTCATGACAACGCCGAAACCCGATGAGGAGCTGGTGGGCTTCGTCAAGTCCGTCACGCCGAAGGCTCACTTCACAGACGCTGCTGAGGCAGAGCTGCCATTGTTACAGCGAACTGTTCCGCTGGGTATTTTGTGCCTGGTGATGGCCGTAGTTCTTAACATCGTTTTCGCATAGGAGCTAGTGAGAAATCATGTCACGGACACACAACAATTCAACTGTAGAAGCGACTATCAGCACCGGTAATAAGAAAGCAGGTGCCTTTGACATTCGCAATGTCATTGGGGCGCTGCTTGGTCTTTACGGCATCATTTTGCTGCTGTCGTGGCTGTTCCTCGATCCTGGAGTTAACCCGGAGACCAGTGTTGCCAAAGAGCCGATGTATAACCTGTACAGCGGCATAGCCCTGCTTCTCTTTGCAATCGTTTTCTATGCCTGGGCAAAACTGCGCCCAACGGTTGTCGAAGAATCATAAGGAGTAAAAATGACAACCGATGACCAGCCTTCTCACGCTTTTTCGGTAACGCGCACTACGCTTGCCGACGGTCGCGAGCTAATCTACTTCGACGATGAACCGGACTATGTCTCGGGCAAAAAGACTCGAAAGTTAACCGACGAACGTGATTTGCCACAGGCGATTACGGAGTCGGAGCTGCGCCAAGATCCGCTGACAGGTGATTGGTACTGCTACGCGGCGCACCGCATGAACCGCACCTTTATGCCTCCTGCTGGTGAGAACCCACTAGCTCCGACGCTGCCGGGACAACTTCCCACAGAGGTGCCTGCCAGTGACTACGACGTGGTGGTTTTTGAAAACCGCTTCCCTTCGCTTTCCATGCACATGGAAGTTCCGGATGACTTTGCCCAAACTGTCGACGGCGCCGAGATTTTCCCGCGGAAGCCGGCCTTGGCTCGGTGCGAGGTTGTCTGCTTTACCCCGAATGTTTCGGACTCCTTCCGGGATCTGACCTTTACTCGTGCTCGCACCGTTATTGAAGCGTGGGCGCACCGCACTGCGGAACTCAGCAAGCTCGAAGGTGTGAGGTTGGTGTTCCCCTTTGAAAACAGGGGCAAGGAAATTGGGGTAACGCTGCAGCATCCTCATGGGCAGATTTACTCGTACCCGTATCTGCCCCCACGTGCGGCAGCCATTGTTTCACGCGCGAAAGCCCACTTCGAAACCACCGGTCGTGACCTCTTTGAGGATGTCCTGGAGGCCGAAAAGGCTTCAGGTCGACGGATCATCGCAGAAGGGGAGTACTTCACCGCATTCGTCCCAGCTGCAGCTAAGTGGCCAGTCGAAGTCATGATTATGGCTAACCGCGCTGTCGGTAGTTTTCAGGAGCTGACCGATGCGGAGAAGGACGAACTGACAGCAATGTACCTTGACCTGCTGCGACGTATTGACCGATTCTTCCCCGGCATCGACAAAACGCCGTACATCGCAGCATGGAACCAAGCTCCGGTAGGCGAGGATCACCAGTTTGGCCGCCTCCACCTGCAGCTCTATTCCATGATGCGCTCTGCAGGACGCATGAAGTTCCTCGCGGGTTCAGAGTCCGGGCAAGGAGCCTGGATTTCGGACACGACCCCGGAGGCAATCGCTGACCGCTTCCGGGAAGTTGGCCAGACTCGCTGGCTTCCCACTCGCTCCCATAAACAGGCGGTATCTGACGTAACTGAGCAATTCCGCCGCAGTTTCGGTTCGGAACCACAGGGCGTCTTCCGCGCCCCAGGCAGAGTCAACCTGATTGGCGAGCATGTCGATTATGCCGGTGGTATCTGTCTGCCATTCGCGTTGGCACAGAGTACTTTCGCAGCGGTGGGTGCCCAGGCTGCTGGTGACTCGTGGACAGTGCGAGTTGTTTCGGACTTGATGGACAAGGACGACGCCGCAGACGGTGACAAGCCGGTTGCTATCGCAATGTCCGATGTCGGTCCGAACTCTCCTGCAAATTGGACGGGATACGCAGTTGGCACTATCTGGGCTATGCGTGAGGCAGGGCTGTTGCCCGCGGATTGTCCAAGCCTTGACATTGCGATTTCCTCCGATGTTCCGATCGGTTCCGGGCTCTCCAGCTCCGCCGCTCTGGAGTGTTCTGTCGGCGTTGCAGCCTTTGAGCTCGTCCACGGGCGCGCACCAAACGATGAAGAGCAGCAGGGAATTGTTGAGGCGGCTATCCGCGCAGAAAATGAGGTCATTGGTGCCTCTACCGGCGGTCTGGATCAGCGTATTTCCATCAAGGGCAAGGAAAACCACGCACTGGTCATTGATTTTGCGAAGAGTTCTGACCAGCTTGTAAAGGCTGCTTTCGCAGACGAGGACCTAGAGGTTTTGGTAATCAACACCAACGTTCGGCATAGTCTCTCGGATGGTCAGTATGCGACGCGTCGCGGAATCATCGATGCCGTGACAAATGGTCTTGGGGTATCTGATTTCCGCGGTCTGGATGATGCAGTTGGTGCTGCTATCAATTGGGCGAAGGAGAACGTCCCAGCTGAGGCAGATAGGGATCAATGGGTTGATACCGTGGCGCGCCGAGTACGTCACGTTGTTACCGAAATTGACCGGACGGCACAGGCGATTGAAAAGCTTTCCGAGGGGGACTTCGAGGCCTTTGGCACGTTGATGGTGGCAAGCCATCTTTCGCTGAGGAATGACTACGAAGTTTCCTGTCCAGAGCTGGATCTTGCTGTGGACGTAGCGCTTGAGCAGGGGGCGCTTGGTGCCCGAATGACTGGCGGTGGCTTTGGCGGCAGTGCCATTGCGCTGCTGCCACACGACCGTGTCAGTGCTGCAGCGAATGCAGTTGCGTCGGCCTTCCGTGACAGAGGAATGCCGGAACCGGAGTTTTTCGTTGGAAATCCCGGGCCGGGAGCAAGCCGCCTAGTTTAGGCGGTATTCCCCCCCCCGGTCTTGGGGGGGGCTACTGTAATGCAATCTTCTTCCGCTGCGGCTTGAGCAGCGTGGTGAGGAAGATTAGCACCACGGCAAATCCCGCGGCGGTAAACATCGCAATGCTATAGCCACGAATCAAGTCGTCGGCGGCAGGAGCTGCTGCACCAGTGCCGGACAGGCCAGTGGCAATAACAGCTGACAGCGCCACAAACAGTGCGGTACCGACAGCGCCGGCAACCTGCTGTAGCGTGTTCATGATTGCTGAGCCATCCGGGTAGAGGCGCTTCGGAAGATCACCAAGACCGAATGTGAACAGCGGAGTAAACAGCAGCCCCAGGCCAATCTCAAGGACGATGTGGCAGGCGACAATCCACCATAGCGGAGTCGATGCTGAGATGAAGCCGAGCCCGAAAAGACCGAGGGCAAGGACAATGGAGCCGGGAATTGCCAGTGGGCGCGGACCATAGCTGTCAAAGAGCCGGCCGACAGCCGGTCCCATCAGACCCATAACCAGTGGACCAGGCATCACAATCAAACCAATAGTCTTGACGTCGACACCTCGCAGATTGAGGTAGAGCGGCAAAATGATGATCACACCGAACATCAGCATGAAACCAATGGTCAGAATGATTGTGGACAGCCTAAAGCTCTTTGTGCGGAAGGTTCGAAGATCCAGCAGAGCTCGGTTGTGCGGTGCCAAACGGCGCTGGCGCATGATGAAGAACACCAACAGCACGATGCCGACTGCGCACAGGATTCCGTCGATAAGCGAAAACTCTGCGCCTACGCGGCTCAGCGCGTACACCAGCGGGCCGAATGCGCCGGCACTGAGGAACACCGAGAGGATATCGATGGGCTTCGCGGAGTTTTCCTCAATATTGGGAACGAGGATGACGCCCACTACCAGCACAATTAGGCCGAGCGGCAACATCGTGTCGAAAAGCGCATGCCAATTGTTATTGGCAATCTCCAGAATGAGACCGGAGATGGTCGGTCCGATAGCAGGCGCGACAGCGATGACCACGCTCATTCGTCCCATCATGCGCCCGCGCTCATGCTCCGGTACTACGTTGAGCACCGTGGTCATCAGCAGCGGCAGCAGCACTGCGGTACCGGACGCTTGGACAATGCGTGCGAGCAGAACGATCGCGAAGTTTGGCGCGAAAGCACCGATGAGAGTGCCCACGACGAATAGTCCTTGACTGACCGCGAAAAGAATGCGGAACGGCACTGCCGAAATGAGAAATCCAGTGACCGGAATGACAACTGCCATGGTCAGTAGGAACGATGTTGTCAGCCAGCCTGCGGTAGCTGCGCTGATTCCGAGGTCCGCCTTGACGACGGGAATTGCGACGCTCATGACCGTCTCGTTCAAGATAGCCATGAATGCCGCAGCTAGTAGCACGTAAATGGCCATATAAGCACTTTTGGGCGCATCGGCCTGTGGTGCCTCCGAACTTGGGCTGAGTTCGGAATCTTCAGATTCAGAAACCAATTGAAGTCTCTTTCTATATATCGGTACAGAAATAGGTAATTGTCGAAGATATGGAATCTTAGCGCAACAAAAACCCCGTCGTAAGTCGACAAAAAGGCAAAGCGGACGGGGGCATTGGCACACAAGTTGGCCAACACATTCTAAGGTAAGGGAGAAAGATAAACCCGTTGGGAAAGGACAATAGCTGTGAGCAATATCAAGGTCGGCGTACTTGGCGCCAAGGGCAAGGTAGGGTCCACCATCTGCGAGGCAGTCGAAGCCGCCGACGATTTGGAGCTGGCAGCGGGTCTCGACTCTGGCGATGACCTGAATGAACTTGTCACCGCTGGTGTGCAGACCATTGTTGACTTTACTCAGCCCGACGCTGTGATGGGCAATCTTGAGTTCTGCATTAAGAATGGCATCAACGCCGTCGTGGGTACTACGGGTTTTACCAAGGAGCGCCTCGATCAGGTGCAGCGCTGGCTTGACGACGCCGCCGGTGAGGCCAATGTTCTTATTGCACCGAACTTCGCAATCTCCGCGGTACTGACGATGAAGATGGCGGAGCTAGCCGCTCCGTACTTCGATTCCGCTGAAGTTATCGAAATGCACCACCCTTTTAAGAAGGATGCCCCCTCGGGCACCGCTATCCACACTGCTGAGGCTATTGCTCGTGCTCGCAAGGAAGCCGGCATGGGGGAGCAGCCGGACGCCACTGAGCAAACTCTCGATGGTGCTCGCGGTGCTGAGGTCGAGGGCATTCCGGTGCACGCAGTCCGTATGACCGGTTCGGTGGCTCACGAGACCGTTATCTTCGGTGCAGAAGGGCAGTCGCTCACCATCAAGCAGGACTCCTACTCGCGCACCAGCTTCGTACCAGGCGTTCTGCTGGGTGTGCGCAAGATTGAGGATTTTCCGGGCCTGACTGTGGGACTGGAGCCGTTCCTGGGACTTTAATGGCCGGGAGTTAACTGAAAATGTCTGAAAATGTCACTCTCAAGGCGCAGCTAATCGCCGCGACCAACTTCTTCCCGCCGGAGGACATCGACTTTGATACCGATGCCGATGGTGGGGAAGCATTGATTGAGTTCTCCGGCAGGGCTTGTTATGAAACGTGGGACAAGCCCAATCCACGAACGGCGACGAATAGGGGATATCTGCGACATGTGCTTGAGGTAGGCCACACCTCACTTTTTGAACACGCAAGTGCAAGCATCTATGTTCGTGGGCTGTCGCGCTCGTGTGCACATGAACTCACACGGCACCGCCACTTTTCCTTTTCGCAGTTGTCGCAGCGGTTTGTGCCGGCCAGTTCCAACAATGTTGTGGTTCCTCCCGCAATTGCGGAGGACCCGGATCTGTTGCGAGTTTTCGAAAGCGCGGTTGATCAGTCCCGTTTCGCCTATGGTGAGTTATTAGACGCACTGGAAGAGAAGTGGGCCGACGAGCCCAACGCTATCTTGCGGCGAAAGCAGGCACGCCAGGCAGCCCGGGCGGTTTTGCCCAATGCCACCGAAACTCGAATCGTGGTTACTGGTAATTTCCGGTCTTGGCGCCACTTCATTTCGATGCGTGCGACTGAGCATGCCGATGCTGAAATTCGGGAGTTGGCAGTGGCTTGCCTGCGGGAGCTGCAGCGCTGTGCTCCTGTTGCTTTTGGGGATTTTGAGATTAACACTCTGAAGGATGGGTCGGTCGTCGCGTCGAGTCCTTACGCCTTCGAGGGGTAATCGCACGTACAGTGTGAAGATATAGTCGATTGAGATTTTTAAGAAAAGGTAGTCAACAATGAGCACAGGAATTGCGTCAACTCGCGGTGCTGACATTTTCGGCACCGTCGCCGTAGCTATGGTGACCCCTTTTGATAAGGACGGAAACCTCGATGTCAAGGCGGGTGTGCAGCTCGCTGGTCATCTTGTAGACGGTGGCTGCGATGCACTCATTCTGGCCGGTACTACCGGCGAGTCGCCTACTACGACGGTTGAGGAAAAGCTTGAGCTTCTCCGAGCTGTCCGTGCAGAGATGGGTGACGAGGTTAAGCTCGTGGCCGGTGCCGGCACCAATGACACGGCCGGGTCCATCGAGCTGGCAAAGGCTTCTGTGGAGGCGGGCGCGGATGCGCTGCTCGTCGTCACGCCGTATTACTCCAAGCCGTCCCAGGAGGGGCTGTACCGTCACTTTACGGCAGTGGCTGACGCAACCGAGGCGCCGGTGTGTCTGTATGACATTCCACCGCGTTCGGTTATTCCGATTGAAGTTGATACCATTTACCGGTTGGCGGAGCACCCGAGAATCCAGGCTGTTAAGGACGCCAAGGGGGATTTGGGAGCTGCCGCCGGCATTATCGCTAATACTGATTTGGCGTGGTACTCCGGTGACGATGTGCTGAACCTTCCGTGGCTGTCTATTGGCGCCACCGGGTTTATTTCCGTTATTGGACATGCAGCCCCGCAGCTGCTGGCTGAGGTGCGCTCTTGCTTTGACAAGGGAGACCTTGCTGGTGCGCAGGCTGCCCACGCGAAGATGACTCCGCTGTTTGCCGCTCAGGCTGCACTTGGCGGTGTAAGTTTTGCTAAATCCGCTCTGCGTCTGCAGGGCATTGAGATAGGAGATCCACGCTTGCCGCAAATTGCAGCAAATGACCAGCAGCTTGAGGTGCTTGAAGAAGCTATGCGGAAGGCAGGTGTTCTGTAGTGGCTGAAGGACGCAATCGCGCCCGCAAGGTAACTCGTAAGGCTGGTCCGCCTTCCGAGTCCGACGTGGCTGCAGCAGAGCAGTCCAATAACTCTGCATCCAAGGGTTCCGACAAGGGTGGAGCTAAATCCAACGGCTCGAAGTCCTCGCAGCGTTCCGGTGAGCGTAAGAACTCCGGTAACGCTAAGAAGTCCCAAGGTTCCTCGAATTCTTCCAACCGCGGTTCCCGCGGTGGTCGCGGTGGCCGTGGAGGTAATCGCGGAAATAGTTCGAGGGGTGGCCGTGGCGGACGCGGTGGCAACCGTCGTAACGTAGTCCAGTCGATGCAGGGTGCGGACTTGACCCAGCGTCTTCCTGCACCGCCGAAGGCCCCCAAGGACGGCCTGCGCGTGGTTGCACTGGGCGGTATTTCCGAAATCGGTCGCAATATGACCGTGTTGGAGTACAAGAACCGCCTGATCATCGTCGACTGCGGCGTGCTGTTCCCGAGCTCGGATGAGCCGGGTGTTGACCTGATCCTGCCTGACTTCTCCTACATGGAAGACAAGTGGGATCGCGTGGAAGCTCTCGTGGTCACCCACGGTCACGAGGACCACATCGGTGCTATCCCTTGGTTGCTCAAGCAGCGCGCGGACATCCCGATTATTGCTTCTCGCTTTACCCTGGCACTGATTCAGGCCAAGACACAGGAACACCGTCAGCGCCCGAAGGTCATCGAGGTCAACGACACCAGCCACATTCAGCGTGGTCCGTTCGATCTGCGTTTCTTCAATGTCAACCACTCGATTCCGGAGTGCCTTGGCATCGTCATTAAGACCGGAGCAGGCATGGTCGTCCACACCGGTGACGTGAAGATGGACCAGACCCCGCCGGACGGAAAGCCGACTGACCTGCCGGCGCTGAGCCGCTACGGTGATGAGGGAATCGACCTCTTCTTGTGTGAGTCCACCAACGCTACGATTCCGGGCTTCTCGGGATCCGAGGCGGAATTGGCTCCAACTCTGCGCCGTCTGATTATGGATGCCAAGCAGCGCGTTATCGTCGCGGCCTTCGCATCGAATGTCTACCGCGTGCAGGCGGTCATCGACGCAGCTGTTAAGGCTGGCCGCAAGGTTGCCTTCAACGGTCGCTCTATGATTCGCAACATGCGCATCGCGCAGGAATTGGGGCTGCTGACCGCTCCGGAAAATACCATTGTGGAAATGAACGAGGCCGCTCGCATGGCGCCCCACAAGGTCGTGCTGGTGACTACCGGTACGCAGGGTGAGCCAATGGCTGCGCTGTCTCGCATGGCCCGCCGTGAGCACCGTCAGATCACCGTCCGTGATGGCGACCTGATTATCCTCAGTTCTTCGCTGGTACCCGGTAACGAAGAGGCAGTCTTCGGCGTTATCAACATGCTGGCCCAAATTGGTGCCACGGTTATCACCGGCAAGGATGCGAAGGTTCACACCTCCGGTCACGGCTTTGCCGGCGAGCTGCTGTTCCTCTACAACGCAGCTCGTCCGTCGAACGTCATGCCGATTCACGGTGAGTGGCGCCACCTCCGTGCCAACAAGGAGCTGGCTGTGTCCACTGGCGTGAAGCCAGAGAACGTTGTCCTGGCTCAGAACGGTGTGGTAGTCGACCTCGTTGATGGCCGCGCTCGTGTAGTTGGCCAGGTTCCGGTCGGTAACCTCTACGTCGATGGCGTCACCATGGGTGACGTCGACGCTGACGTGCTGGCAGACCGTGCTGAAATGCGTGAAGGTGGTCTTATCACCGTCACAGCCGTCATTGATAACCGCACTGGCCGCCCGTTGGAGAAGCCACGGGCTCAGGCTCGCGGTTACTCGGACGACGCCAAGGAAGTGCTCGAAACCGTCGAGCAGGTCGTTGACGATACTCTCTTTGACCTGGCTGGCAGTGGCGAGAACAACCCGTACCGTATGGCTCAGGAAGTTCGTCGCCGCACCGAGCGTGTCATTAACCAGAAGTGGCGTCGCAGCCCGATGGTTGTTCCGACAATCGTGCCGATGTCCTCTGAGGCAGCCGAAGAGGTTACCGATGAGGAAATCCAGGAGTCGCGCGAAAGTATCTAAATTTCTAGAGCGTCTTTTAGCGTAAGAGCCCGCATCCACCTACAACCGTGTGGATGCGGGCTTCTCCGTGCCTGGTCTAGGCTGGAGCTATGACTTTTGCTGAACGGGAACGTGAAGACCTAGCTAATCTACTGCTCAGCGTCGGCCCCGACGCCCCGACCTTGTGCGAGGGGTGGACGACCCGGGATCTTGCCAACCACCTGTACATTCGTGAAAACCGTCTGGATGCCGCGGGCGGGATGTTCGTCAAGGCGCTTTCGGACCGCCTCGATGCTGTTACCGCTGAGGTCAATCGAATGCCCTACGTCGAAGTGGTGGGGAAGTGGGGTAGTGGTGCTCCGCGATGGAATCCAATGAACTGGGCAGACCGCTACGTCAACGCTGCGGAGAATTTCGTCCATCACGAGGATGTCCGTCGTGCCCAGGAAGGCTGGACCGTTCGTCAGCTGCCACCCTCCGGAGTTTCGGACCTGTGGCGTCTGGTCACTACTGCCGGTCGTATGATGTTGCGCGGTTCGACCTCGACCGTGGTGCTAATGCGTGACGACGGGGTTGCGGTGACCCTAATCGACAACAGTGCTAAAGGTGCTCCAGTTGTGACTGTCCACGGAAGCGTCGGGGAACTGGTGCTGTGGCTCTATGGCCGTGACGAAGTACGCGTCACCATCGACGGCGACGAATCGGGCATCAAGCGCAACAGTCTTTAAAATCACGTTCTCAGTTCTGGGTGGTCGCGACAGCACGCCTGTTAAACAATGACACGCGTGTGACTAATGTGAAAACGATCCGGTGTTAGCTGTAAGGTAATGGTCATGTCTGCGACCAGCCGAACCAGAACTGACAATCGTCGTGGATCTTCCCGCTCTGCGGAGACAGATGCCACGCGGCGATACCCCGTGCACAGCGCCACGGAGGAATTCGAGCGCACTCCTAGCGCTATGTCGTTCGTGGGCAATAGCTTGGCCAGCGCCTGGACTGAAACTGCCCGCGGCGTGGCCGGTCTTGCCCGGCGGGTAGGCGGTCGCAAAAATAAGCGAAATGAAGAGGAGAATATGTCGCGGCGCGAAAGTGACGCCGATTTTTCGACGAAGCCCCGTAGGAAGCGTCGTAAAGCAGCTAGCGGCTATGACGATGTAATTGAACCTCCGGCACCGGCCTCCGTGCCAGCTGACGAGTTCGACGCAGATTTCGATGAGGGTGGTGAACCGGGATCGAAGGATGGCCTGGCACTACTCGTGCTGGCGTTGGCAATTGTGCTGGCTGGTTCGACATGGTTCCACCTGGCGGGGCCAGTGGGGGAGTTCATTGAAACGGCAGTGCGCACGCTCATTGGTATCGGCGCTTTTGTACTTCCGGTGCTGCTCGGTGTTGTTTCCGTATTGATGATGCTGGATGCGATGCCGCGTCGTGAACGTCTGACACCTACCATTACTGGAGCTTCGCTGATTGTGGTGGGTCTGCTCGCAATTGTGCATATCGGCTCTGGTCGTCCTGCGGACTGGCAGGGGCGACGTGCAGCTGGTGGCGCAATCGGTGGTTATATCGGTTCGCCGCTAGCAGCCGGGTTTACCTCGTGGGTCGCCGTGGTTTTGTTGCTGGGCATCGTTTTTTACGGCGCTCTGGTGCTCTCTGGCGCGACGGTGCGTCAACTTATCGATGCCACTAAGGAGTACTTCAACTTTTCCGAGTGGTCTTCGCGTCGTGCCGGCGACGAGCCGGAATCGGACGATCCCTACGGCAATGTCGATGACATGCTGGAACGTCGTGCGAGCTGGGATTCGGATACCGCATATGCCGATGAGGACTTTGACCAGCCGACGCAGCTAATCGAGCGTCGCCCAAGCCACAGCGGCCGCACGCATCATTCCTCGTCGCGTTCGACCGATCTCTCTGCTTACCGAGCTCCTCGCCGTGGCGCGGATAGCCGTATGTCTGCACCCGAACCCGCGCCTTACGATGAACCGGATGCTGACGGTAACCTCTACGATCTTTTGGACGAAGAGCCGCAGAGGACTCGACAGGCTCCGCGACCTGCCCGTCAGGTTGAGGATGTCGACTACGATTCGGCAAAGACCACAGTGTTTGATGTCCGGCATGGGGCACAGCACTGCAACCGAGTCTCCCCGGTGGAGCCGGCGTTTCCGGCGGCTGAGTACGTGGAGGAAACTCAGTCGGATGCTGTGCATCGGGACACCGCCGAAACGGAATCGACTATTCCGGCTGTCGGGGGCACGAACTACCACGCTGCCGACGAGGAGTATGACGAGTACTCCGAGTACCCGACGCAGGAGGCTGCTGCAGCGAGCAGCAGCGAACGCAATCGTGTTTCCGCTTCCCGAGCTCCGAAACAGCCCGTTCAGCCTGAGACCGTAGCGCCCGAGAGTGCCCCGCAGGGCGAGTCGTCTGTCGACGATTCGCGGGATGCGGTTTCTGAGGCTACCCGTCGCACTATGGATGCCATTGCCGCTCGTTCTGGCATCGATGCCTCTAAGATTCCGGCCACAACTCCGAAGTCTGAATTGGAAAAGGACGCCGAGGGTACGTCCGCTTCGTCGGCATGCACGCCGGAGTCTGACTACCACCTGCCATCGACTAACTTGTTGATCCCAGGTGAGCGCCCCAAGACACGTACGGCGACGAACGACCGCATGATTGAAGCGATTACTGAGGTATTCGCAGAATTCAAGGTCGACGCTGCAGTGACTGGTTTCTCTCGCGGTCCGACGGTGACTCGCTACGAGGTCGAGCTTGGCCCGGGCGTGAAGGTCTCGAAGATCACGAACCTCCAGTCCAACATTGCCTATGCGGTAGCGACCGACAATGTCCGCCTGCTGACTCCGATTCCGGGCAAGTCAGCCGTTGGTATCGAGGTACCGAACAACGACCGTGAGATGGTTCGGCTTGCCGACGTACTCAACGCGCCCAAAACCGTTGCGAACGATGACCCGATGCTGATTGGCCTCGGTAAGGATATTGAGGGCGAGTTCATCTCGCACTCTATCCAGAAGATGCCGCACCTTCTCGTTGCCGGTTCGACCGGTTCGGGTAAGTCCGCGTTCGTAAACTCGATGTTGGTGTCGCTGCTGACGCGTGCAACCCCGGAGGATGTCCGACTGATTCTGGTGGACCCGAAGATGGTCGAGCTGACTCCCTACGAGGGGATTCCTCACCTGATTACGCCAATCATCACTCAGCCGAAGAAGGCCGCGGCGGCTCTGCAGTGGCTGGTTGAAGAGATGGAACAGCGGTACATGGACATGAAGGCCGCCCGCGTCCGTCACATCAAGGACTTCAACCGTAAGGTCAAGTCCGGTGAGATTACGACGCCACTTGGCTCGGAACGCGAGTACCGTCCGTACCCGTACATTGTCTGTGTCGTCGACGAGCTGGCAGACCTGATGATGACCGCACCCCGCGATATCGAAGATGCGATTGTGCGCATCACGCAGAAGGCCCGTGCCGCCGGTATCCACTTGGTGTTGGCTACGCAGCGTCCGTCTGTGGATGTGGTCACCGGTTTGATTAAGACGAACGTGCCATCGCGATTGGCATTCGCTACCTCGTCACTCACGGACTCCCGCGTCATTCTTGACCAGGGCGGTGCTGAAAAGCTCATTGGTATGGGCGATGGCCTGTTCATCCCACAGGGTGCAGGCAAGCCGCGACGTCTACAGGGTGCCTTCGTCACAGACGAGGAGATTCAGGCCGTAGTCGATGCAGCTAAGGCACAGGCCGAGCCGGATTACACCGAGGGTGTCACAGAGGATAAGAGCGCTGAGGCTGAGCGCAACATTGACCCCGATATTGGAGATGATCTGGAAGATTTGCTTCAGGCAGTCGAGCTGGTGGTCACCGCACAGCACGGGTCGACCTCGATGTTGCAGCGCAAGATGCGAGTCGGCTTTGCCAAGGCTGGTCGACTGATGGACCTGATGGAAACTCGCGGAGTGGTCGGGCCATCAGAGGGCTCTAAGGCACGTGAGGTGCTGGTCAAGCCAGAGGAGCTCGAAACCATTAAGTGGATGATCAAGGGCGCAAATCCGGAGGACGCTCCTAAGGAAGAAGTAAACGTAGTCGACGCTGATCCGAATCAGTCTATGGCGTAGGACGACCTAGCCTCACCGCGGTTTCTGATTGCGTGTATAGTCGGCACACGTGGAGGGGAGTATCCCCGGTAAAGCGGATGTTTTCCGCTAGCCCGTGACGGTTATCGTCAGCACGGATTGGACGCACAGACTCGCTTTGTGCAGATTCAATCCCGGTGCCGTCACTTTTGCCACTTTGGCAGAAGCAGGAGAGACCTCCGGTTCATGTTCGCACGACCGGAGGTCTTTTTTTTAATATGCATGTCCCCGCATTGGTATGGATCATCACCATTGTGGTCGTCATGGGTTTTATCGCCTTTGACTTCTATGCACACGTTCGCACGCCGCATAACCCAACTATGAAGGAAGCCGGCGGCTGGACCGCTTTCTACGTAGTCTTGGCATTAATTTTTGGCGGAATGGTGTGGTTGTTGTGGGATCACCACCGAGGCATTGAGTTTCTATCGGGCTATATCACTGAAAAGGCGCTCAGCGTAGACAACCTGTTTGTCTTTGCGCTCATCATCGGTGCGTTTAAGATTCCACGCCAGTACCAGCAAAAGGTTTTGCTGTTCGGTATTGCGATGGCGCTGGTATTCCGAGGCCTGTTCATTTGGGCTGGTGCTGCCGTTATTGCCAAGTGGTCCGACGTTTTCTACCTGTTTGCAATTTTCCTGATTTACACGGCTATCAAGACGGTGTACGACGAAGCCGTCGATAAGCCGGAACCCGATCCGTCGGATATGAAGCTGATTCAATGGCTGCGTCGAATTGTCCCGATTTCGGACCATTACAACAGGGACAAGCTGACCGTTAAGGAAAACGGCAAGCGTTACTTGACGCCACTTGCCATCGCGCTGGTGTCCATCGGTTTTATCGACGTGATGTTTGCGTTTGACTCTATCCCGGCTATCTACGGCCTGACGGATGAGGCATACATCGTCTTTACTGCAAATGCCCTGGCTCTCATGGGTTTGCGTCAGATGTACTTCTTGCTTGACGGTCTGCTGGATCGGTTGGTGTACCTGGCTTATGGTCTGGGAGTCATCCTGGCCTTCATTGGCGTGAAGTTGCTATTGCACGCACTGCATGAAAACAACCTGCCGTTTATTAACGGCGGTGAGAACGTGTCGGTACCTGAAGTATCGACCTGGGTGTCGCTGGCGGTCATCGTCATCGTGCTGGTGGTGACTGTCCTGGCATCGTGGCTCAAGATTAAGCGTGATGAAAACATGGGTGCGATTGCCCTTCCGCGTGTTCACCACGATGATCATGGAAACGACGATGGCCTTGGCTCTCACGCTTCTTCTGCCTCTGTCGGTGAGAGGTCAGCGTCGGCCGGAAACGAAACTAACGGTTCGCACACCGGTAAGAACGAGCCTGGGCATTAATCGAACACGATTGTGAGATAAGGTAACAACTGTGACTGCTCCAAGTGCTGATACAAGCCGTGTTTCCAACTGGAACTTGCCCAATTTCCTGACCGTGCTTCGCATCCTCGGAGTGCCGGTGTTCTTGTGGGTACTTCTTCAGGAGGGCGGCGAAGCCACCAATTGGCGCTGGTGGTCGTTTGTCGTCTTCGCGCTTCTGATGGCGACTGACAAGTTGGACGGGCACCTCGCACGCAGCCGTAATCTCATTACCGACTTTGGCAAGATTGCCGATCCGATTGCCGATAAGGCGCTGATGCTGGCCGCGCTGATCGGTATGAATATCATCGAGATTCTGCCGTGGTGGGTGACTGTCATCATCGTGATTCGCGAAGGTGGCATCACCATCTGGCGTATGTTCGCACTGCGTCAGGGGCGTGTTGTTCCGGCTTCTCGGGGCGGCAAGATAAAGACGGTCCTGCAGTCTGTAGCAGTGGGGCTATTCCTGATGCCAGTGGACTGGTTGTTCTGGCCGTCCTGGATTGTGATGATTGCCGCGATTGTCGTCACCGTCGGTACCGGAATCCAGTACATTGTGGATGCGCGTAAGGTCTCGTAGAGGAATTAAGTGGAGGTTAAAGCTGTGAACACAGTCGACCACCTCGCCCAGAGTGACGAAAACGCTGACGCTGTCGACGGCGTTTCGCTTCAACTCGTCCAAGCGCTTGCCTCCCGCGGAGAGACTTTTGCAGCCGCAGAATCACTTACCGCAGGTCTTCTCTGCGCCACCGTCGCCTCCGTACCGGGAGCCTCCGCCGTTCTGCGCGGTGGCGTGGTCACCTACGCCACTGACACGAAGGCGTTGCTTGCCGACGTGCCAAAGGATGTTTTGGCCGCATATGGCCCCGTGTCCGAGTTGACGGCCCGGTATATGGCACTTGGAGTGGCGAATAAGACAGTGGCGGACTGGGGGATTTCGCTAACTGGCGTTGCTGGTCCAACGATGCAGGATGGGCACCCAGTAGGTGAAGTCTGGTGTGGTCTGAAACCGCCAGGAGTTTCGTACCTTGATGGGGTAACCGCTGTTAGGTTGCCGGTGAATAAAGAGGGTTCGCGCGCGGAGATTCGTCGTCAAGCAGTGGTATTGGCGTTAGAACTGTTGTTGCAGAATCTCGACGGTGAGTAGAATTTTTGAAAATTGGGAACAGGTCGGCCTTCTAAAGCGTTAGACAAAGTGATGACCAACAATACTGCACTTATGACCATTCGCTACCCAGAGGTAGATAGCGCTGCTGCTTTGGAGGCTTCCATGGACGCCACAGCACCGTCGGCGCGAGTGGCTGTAGCGGAGCAGCCTGGATCGGTTGCAAAGTTAACGGCACAGGATTTGGCGGAACGGGGAGAATCCCGTGAGCCGCTCCTGCGAGAGGCACTGGGGGAGACGCTGCGTGATATCCGTTCGCGCAGTGGACAGACGCTTCGTGAGCTTTCTGAAAATGCGGCTATTAGCCCTGGTTATTTGTCTGAGCTTGAGCGTGGACGGAAAGAAGTCTCATCTGAGCTGCTGGCGTCGGTATGCGCGGCGCTTGGTGTGACGGTGTCGGATTTGATGATGGAAGCAGCCACAGCGATGGCCCTGCATTCGGCGAGCCCAGAATTGGCAGCGATGTAGAAATTGGTTGCGGCGGTGGAATTTCATTCCATTGCTCCGGTACTTAGCACCCGAAGACGCTCGGCTTTAGTTAAGATTGGGTGCGCGATAAGCACAGACCTGCTTTGAGGTAGTTGCAATAAGAAAGGTGTATGGGACGCTATGGCTAATCCATTTGTAAAGCTGTGGAATTACTTGATGGCCGCTTTTGATTCCAAGATTGAGGAAAACGCTGATCCGAAGGTGCAGATTCAGCAGGCTATCGAGGATGCCCAGCGGCAGCACCAGGAACTATCGCAGCAGGCAGCGGCGGTGATTGGTAATCAGCGCCAGCTGGAAATGCGCCTTAACCGTCAGCTCGCTGAGATTGAGAAGCTGCAGGGGAACACTCGTCAGGCATTGCAGCTCGCTGACAAGGCTCGTGCTGAGGGGGATACTGCCAAGGCTACGGAGTATGAGAACGCAGCTGAGGCTTTCGCAGCTCAGTTGGTTACTGCTGAGCAGTCGGTAGAAGATTTGAAGGCTCTGCACGATCAGTCGCTGCAGCAGGCGGCTCAGGCTAAGAAGGCCGTCGAGCGTAATTCCATGCAGCTGCAGCAGAAGGTCGCGGAGCGCGCAAAGCTCCTCAGCCAGCTGGAGCAAGCAAAGATGCAGGAGAAAGTCTCTGAGTCCCTGCAGTCGATGAATCAGATTTCTTCGGGGGCTACACCTAATCTGGATCAGGTTCGTGACAAGATTGAGCGTCGTTACGCTAACGCTCTTGGTCAGGCCGAGCTAGCTCAGAACTCGGTTCAGGGGCGTATGGCTGAGGTAGAGGCCGCAGGCGTTCAGCTTGCTGGGCACTCTCGCCTGGAGCAAATCCGCGCAGAAATGAACGGTGGCAACGAGCTCTCTGGTGGCGAGGCTCAGAAGTCCATCGAGGGAAGCGCTGCCTCCAACGTTGACCCTGCTGTTGCTGAGCGCATGCGCCAGCTGCGTGAGGGCAATTAATTCTCCTACTCACCTTCACCACGTGCGATTAGCGAATCACCCATTGCCTTCGAGCGATTAATGGTTCGGATGACCACAGGTACGCCGAAGGCAATGATTGAGCCGGCAGCCCCTCGTGCTTTTCGAGCCTCCAGTACCTCGGCAGCGGCCATAACCTGAAGCGGAATCATACGCAGCGTCAGCGATAGTGCGAGCGCGATGGTGTCGACTGGTAGGCCGAAACGGGCGAACGGCTGCATCGCAGTGGTCAAAGTATCCATGATGTCGCTGACGCGGGTCGTCAGCGTTAGCAATATTGCCGCTGCGATTGCGGCGAGAAGCGCGAGGAAGGTCGTCAGCGCTTGCTCACCCCCGGCGCGCCACCACAGGAGAAGCGAAAGCAGCGCCAAAATGACTACGGCTCCACGGAGCTGTCGGAAAGCAACCATTGGTGGCACCTTGGCCACCGCATAAGCGAGGGTGACAATTGCCAGGGCAATCGCCCCGCCTAGCCAGGTATCCACGAGAATCCCGGTGAGCAATAAAAATGCGATGACAATGATGAGTTTGGGGGCCGTCGGGAGCCTGTGCACAGGCGACTTATGGTTTAGGTAAAGCCCTAACGGGACATCGGCTGGATGAATCATGAGCGGCCTTCTTCCGCACGAGTCATATCGCTGACGTATCGGTCAATAACTTCCTTCGGCGCACCGTCGTCGACGATTTCTCCTGCGCTTACACGGATAACTCGGTCGAAGTCCATAAGAAAATCCAGATCATGAGTGACCACGATAATTTGCTGCTCAAGCTGGGCGAAAATACTCCGAATGTGGAGACGATTGCGCAAGTCGAGGAGCGTAGTGGGCTCATCGGCAATAATGGTCGTGGGATTAAGAATTAACACTGCCGCCAGCGCCAGTAGCTGTTTTTGTCCACCCGAGAGCAAGTGTGGCGAGGCGTCAGCATGATCGGCAAGCCCAAACCGCTCGAGGGCTTCCTGCACCAGCTGGTTGCGCTCATCCTTTGGTAGTTTTCGCTTGCGTAGTGAAAAGGCAATGTCCTCTGCGACTGTAGGCATCACAATTTGATTATCCGCATCAGAAAAGATGAAGCCGACATTCTTGCGAATTGCCTTTGCCTGCTTTGCGACATTCATGCCCTCATACGTGACCGTGCCACCAGTGACCGGGCCCAGGCCGTTAATGAGTCGCACCAGCGTGGACTTACCGCCACCGTTTTCGCCGATAATGCCAATGCGCTTCTCTGTGAGAGTTAGCGTGGTCGGCTTCAGTATCTGGCGTCCCGAATAGGTTGCGGAAGCGCGGTCAAAAGCGATGGTGGGCATAGTGCGACTCGAGACCCTTTCTAATTCTGTGGGGTTAATTGCCCGAGGTGGCTGCTTCCTTAACCAAACGACTTTGCTTACGGTTGGCAGCGTCGGGAAGCAAATCAGGGAAAGCCTGCAGTACTGCAGTAGCAATAAGCGCGGCTACGACAACCTTTGCCACGTCGCCTGGGATAAACGGGACGTTGGTAATCAGTGCGTCGGTGAAGCTAAGTCCCATACGCCAAGCCAATCCGACAGATCCGAAGAAGTACTGTAGTAGAACTCCAACGAGGCCCGCGCCGATGAAGACGCTGATTCGTGAAACCTTCGCCCGTGGTGCTTGCTGGGCAATCGCGCCGATTGCGAAACCTGCAATTAAATAGCCGACAATGTAGCCCACGGTAGGGCCGGGGAGTGCGGCGAGAAGTGGTTTCCAGCCCGCCATGTTTGGGACACCCACGAGACCAACAGCCAGGAACAGGGTAGTGGCGAGGCCGCCACGTTTGAATCCGAGAATCATCCCGGCCAGTGCGATGCCCATGTTCTGTAGCACGATTGGCACGCCGAGGCCGCCAACGGGAATGGCAATGCCGCCGAGCACGATGATTAGTGCTGCGAAAGCAGCGATAATAGTGAGGTCATACACCTTGGAATTATTCACAGCTCTCATCTTAAACCCCTGAGTTGAGCACTGTTCAGGCAGGGGACCGGGGATTAGGTTATGAAAAGAGGGTGGCCAGGTAGGTATCAGTGACAGGTATCTTGTACGTTGGTCTCATGCGATTGGCCGATTTTCACAACTTCGTCAACCACGAATTTGGGCCTCAGCACGGCCCGTGGCTGTTGCATTCCCACGTACTGATGGAATATGGAAAAACTCCCGCCGAATTGCTCGAGGACGGGGTCGAACCTCGGGATATCTGGTGGGCGCTGTGTAGGGAACACGATATTCCCGAAGACCGCTGGTACGGTCCTGACGAATAGGGTCCGGCGTAGACGACGGTGAATGCTTGCCGACGGCTCTTGCGTGTCGTTGCCATTCGAACAGGGTTTCGCATATTATCGAAAGTGCTGATGAAGTCAATCCGTCTGATTCGGTATAACTTCCGGGTGTAACCGGCAGTAGAGGTGTCGCGGACCAATTTGGAACCGGAACGGCTAGTTTCGCGCCTAATTAAGTGTGAGCGAAGTTTCTGTTTTGGATGAAAATCGGGACACACATTCTCTGAGTACGGCTCCAGAACCCGATACCGTACGCGACAATGACCGCGACAATGACAATGAGGAAGAACAACGAACTATGGCTCGTAAGAAGGCTACGGCTTCGAACCAGGGCAATGATCGCCTGAAGGCGCTCGATGTAGCTCTGGCGAATATTGAGAAGGACTTCGGTAAGGGTGCAGTTATGCGCCTGGGGGACGACAATCGTCCTCCGATTCAGGTTATTCCCTCCGGCAATATCGCTATCGACGTGGCCTTGGGCCTGGGCGGGTTCCCACGTGGTCGCATCGTAGAAATCTATGGTCCAGAATCCTCGGGTAAGACCACAGTCGCACTGCATGCTATTGCAGAGGCGCAGCGGCAGGGCGGTATTGCCGCATTTATTGATGCGGAGCATGCGCTGGATCCGGTTTATGCGCGCAAGCTTGGAGTAGATACGGACAACCTTCTGGTATCCCAACCAGATACCGGTGAGCAGGCACTTGAGATCACAGATATGTTGGTGCGTTCCGGTGCTATTGACATCATTGTGGTTGACTCGGTGGCCGCGTTGACTCCGAAGGCTGAAATCGACGGTGAAATGGGCGATTCCCACGTTGGTCTGCAGGCGCGGTTGATGAGTCAGGCGCTGCGCAAGATGACGGGTGCGCTGTCCCACACCGGCACCACTGCCATCTTCATTAACCAGCTGCGTGAAAAGATTGGCGTCATGTTCGGCTCTCCTGAGACCACCACGGGTGGTAAAGCACTGAAGTTCTACGCTTCCGTTCGCTGTGACGTACGCCGAATTCAGACGTTGAAGGACGGCCAGGATGCGGTGGGTAACCGCACGCGCTTGAAGGTAGTCAAGAACAAGGTGTCGCCGCCGTTCAAGCAGGCAGAGTTTGACATCATCTACGGCGAGGGCATTTCGCGTGAGGGCTCGTTGATTGACATGGGCGTTGATAACGGCATTGTCAAGAAGTCCGGTTCGTGGTTTACCTACGAGGGCGATCAGTTGGGTCAGGGCAAGGAAAAGGCTCGTATGCATCTGCGCGAGAATCCAGAAATTGCCCAGGAAATCGAAGTCAAGATCAAGAAGAAGCTCGGTGTCGGGGAATTCGCGGAGGTCGAGGACGAGACCGATATCGATGCCCCTGTCGATGTCGTGCCGGACATCGACTTCGATGATTTGGAAGACTAGCTAGCTCGAGGCGTAGTGCCGCGACACACGAAAAGTGAGGACCGTGGAGGATCGTAACGGCCGCGATGTGCGGGAGACTATCGAAAAGCTTGCTCAGCAAATTGCGGAAGCTGACGGTAGTTCGCTCTACGATGCGGGTCGTGAGGAATCCAAGGCCCCGATTCGTGCTAAGGCACTGCGCTTGCTCGATCAGCGAATGCGTTCCCGCAAGGAACTCGTAGAAAGGCTCGAGGCAGTCGAGGAGTTTCCAACCTCGATGATTGAAGAAGTCGTTGATGACCTGACCCGAAGTGGATTGGTCAACGACGAGCTTTTCGCATCCGAATGGGTGCGGCAGCGCTTTGCCAGTCGCGGCAAGTCGAAGATGGTTTTGAACCGGGAGCTGCAGGAAAAGGGCATTGATGCTTCGCTTCGTGCAGATGCGTTGGAGCAGATTACGCACAACGCGGAAGAAGAAGTCGCCCGGAAGCTAGCGGCGAAGAAAGCGGCCACTATTAAAACAGTGGCACCTGACTTCAACACCAAGCAAAAGGATTTACGCAAAGTCGTCGGTGTGCTGGCGCGGCGCGGTTTCCCCTCTGAATTGTCCATGAGCATTGCTCGGGATCAGTTAGAAGAGCGATACCGGGAACTCGAAGAGGACACAGATTAGCGCCGGTGCCACCGCACGCCGGATTAGCACGCCGGCTGCGGACCCGTCAGGTTTAAAGGGGTCGCTGATTGGGGAAATGGGCCATAAACAGCTAACCTAAACTGCCGTGACTACCCCTTCTTTGAACTCTCAGCAGCAGTCTTCGCCTCGCACATATGAGGTACGTACGTTCGGTTGTCAGATGAACGTCCATGACTCGGAACGACTGTCTGGCTTGCTGGAAGAAAACGGTTATGTAGCGGCTGCAGAAGGCGATAATCCTGATCTGGTCGTTTTCAACACCTGTGCCGTTCGAGAGAATGCGGACAATCGCCTCTATGGCACATTGGGACAGCTCAAACCGGTCAAGGATGCTCACCCAGGCATGCAGATTGCCGTCGGTGGCTGCTTGGCCCAGAAGGATAAGGACGTCGTCGTAAAGAAGGCCCCATGGGTGGACGTAGTCTTCGGCACGCATAACTTGGGTTCGTTGCCAGCTTTGTTGGAACGCGCCGCTCATAATGACCGGGCTGAAGTCGAGATTAAGGACGCGCTGGAAGAATTTCCCTCGGTGCTGCCGGCCAAGCGTGAATCCACTTATGCAGGTTGGGTGAGTATTTCCGTAGGCTGCAATAACACGTGCACCTTCTGCATCGTCCCCAGTTTGCGTGGTAAGGAACGCGATCGTCGTCCGGGCGAGATTCTCGCTGAGGTACAGGCACTCGTGGAGCAGGGCGTTACTGACGTCACCCTCCTCGGACAGAATGTCAACGCCTATGGTGTTAACTTCGCCGACCCTGACATGGAACGCGACCGCTCGGCTTTTTCCAAGTTGTTGCGCGCCTGCGGCCAGATTGAGGGGTTGGAGCGCGTGCGCTTTACGTCTCCGCACCCAGCTGAGTTCACCGATGATGTCATCGACGCTATGGCGGAGACACCGAATGTGGTTCATCAGCTACACATGCCACTACAGTCCGGTTCCGACCGAGTGCTGAAAGACATGCGCCGTTCCTACCGCACCAAGAAATTCCTGGGAATTCTGGAGAAGGTTAGGGAAAAAATGCCGGACGCGGCCATTACCACTGACATCATTGTCGGTTTCCCAGGCGAGACTGAAGAGGACTTCCAGCAAACTCTCGACGTGGTGGAAAAGGCTCGTTTTAGCTCGGCGTTCACCTTCCAATACTCGCCCCGCCCGGGAACTCCGGCGGCAACCATGGCGGATCAGGTTCCACCACAGGTTGTGAAGGAACGCTATGGTCGGCTGCTAGCGCTTCAGGAGCGTATTTCCGAGGAAGAAAACGCTAAGCTAGTCGGCCGGGAAGTCGAGCTGCTGGTCAGCCAGTCCGATGGCCGTAAGAATGCGGAGACTCATCGCATGTCAGGTCGGAGTCGGGATGGCCGCCTGGTGCACTTCAGCCCGTCGGAAAGCGAACCAGGCGTCGTCGACCGCAAGATTCGCCCAGGTGATTACGTGACAGTACGCGTGACCGACTTCGCACCGCACTTCCTCATTGCCGACTCCGGAGTGCTCACACACCGCCGCACTAAGGCGGGGGATAATGTAGAGGTCGGTCAGACTCCGACGACCGCTCCGATTGGAGTTGGTCTGGGCTTGCCAAAGATTGGGCGCCCGGAGAAAACGAGTGTAAGTGAGGGATGCGGCTGTGAGTAGTGACAAGGCTTCGCCGGAAAGTGATATGGAATCCACTAGCGAGCAGTCGGTGGAATCCGCGCAGGCGTTGCGGGTTCAGGAGCGCAAGGTCGCTGGCGAGCTGGATCTCGGCCGTGCAGTGATTCCGATGATGGTTGCCGTCATCGGCCTCATTACGAGTTTCTTCCTTCCGCACTCGGGCGTTGTTTTGGGCTTTGATGTGTTGCTGGATACGGATGTTGCGCATCAGTACTTCACGACTCGACCGGAGCGAATTTACTCCATTCTCGTGGTGGTAGGTGTCTTGCTAGCTATTGCCACGCTGATTACGCGGACGACGATTCTCGCATTCGTCACCTGGTTTTTTGCCTGTATTCAGATGGTCTACTCAGTCTTCGCTGGTTGGATGCGTCAGTCTCGTCCACAGGAACTGGCCGGCGAGGGTATTTCCTTCGGCCTGATGCTCGGTATTTTCTGCAGTTTTCTACTGGCCATCTCCGTGACTTTCATCGCTTTCCGACGTAGTAAGGAGCAGCTCGCAATCGCGACGAAACGTCGCAAGCACGCTGACACCGATCCGGTACTGCGCGCGCAGCAGGTTTACCTGCGGGCGGGCCTGACCCCGAATACGACTACGGATGTTGAGGTCGTCGACGACCGCCGTGAACGCGCTCGCCGACGCAATCGTGTCCAGCAGGGCAGTAGCGCGGATAATGTCTCTCAGCAGACCGGCGAAAAGGACGAACAGGTCAGCGACGAGTAGTGAGACTTTTTAACTAGCGCAGTAAGTATGGGGCTCTCTTCCATTCCGGAAGAGAGCCCCTTACTTTTAACCATCGACGCGTTGCCAGCGCGTAGCTGAGCCAGGATTCTGTTGCGGACGCCGGCGAGCGAGAACCTGCTTCCCCGACACACAACTAGCTTCTGTTAGAGCTCCTTGAGAGTCTCCGCGGCCTGCTCTGCCCACTGTCGCCACTGTTCGGCCTGCTCCCGAGCCTTGGCTGCCTGAGAAGCCTTGCCCTTCGCCTCGAGTTCGGCGGCCTTCTGCTCAAACTCCGCTGCGCGGTCGGCGAACTGCTGGACGCGAGCCTGTGCTTCGGGGTCGGTACGGCGCCACTGCGAATCGGCAGCATCGGAGACGCGCTTTTCCAGTGCGCCAATGCGGTTTTCATACTCACGCACACGACCACGCGGCACAAAGCCGATGGCCTCCCATTTCTCCTGCAACTGACGCAGTTCGTTGCGAGCGTGATCGAGGCCCTTGGACGGATCAATGCGGTCTTCGTATTCAGCCAGCAGTGCGTCCTTGGCCGCAGCGTTTTCCTCGAACTCCCTGTCTCGAGCTTCGTTGACCGCGTTGCGAGCACCAAAGAACTCATCCTGGGCGGCCTTGAACTGCGCCCACAGCTTGTCATCGACCTCGCGCGGGGCTCGACCAGCGGCCTTCCACTCAGCCATCAGGTCACGGAAGGCAGCAGCGGTGCCACCCCAATCAGTGGAGGTCTTCAGGGCCTCAGCTCGCTCAATGATGTCCTCCTTAACGCGGCGAGCAGCCGCACGGTTGCGGTCCAGTTCCGCAAAATGGGCACCGCGGCGGCGGTTGAAAGAATCACGCGCGCGGGAGTAACGGCGCCAGAGCTGATCATCAGTTTTGCGGTCGATGCCGCGAATCTGCTTCCACTCCGTGAGAATCTCGCGGATACGGTCGCCGGCGACCTTCCACTCGGTGGAGTTCTCTGCGAGCTCTTCGGCCTCTGCGGCGAGCTCTTCCTTACGTGCGATGGCGTTCTTACGGCGCTCTGCCTTGTCGTGAGCGACTTTTTCCTCTGCGACGTGGGAGGTGGCAATGACCTCTGCAAGGCGCTTGTCCAGCGCATCGATATCGCCGAGGACCGTGGCGGTGGCAAGGCTCTCACGCAGTTCAACTGCGTTGTGAGAAATGGTCTTTGCCTCCTGCGGGTGGGAGACTACACGAGATTCCAGTAGCTCGACCTCGGTGGCCAGATCCTCGTAGCGCTTGCCGTAGTGGGCATAACCCTCTTCTACGGTGCCAGCCTGCCAGGAGCCAATATTGCGTTCGCCGGCGCTGGTGACCAGCCAAACAGTGCCGTCTCCGTCAATGCGGCCAAACTTCTTTGGATCATTGTGGACGGCATGTGCCACAGCGGCCGACCCCGCAGGCGCTGGAGTAGCTCCAGGGGCCTTACGATGAGCCGGCATTGAGCCTGGTCGAGGTCCCGGACGTGGACCCGGGCGTGGACCTGGCTTAGGGGAATTGCTGGTACCGGTCATAGTGGGTAAACCTCTTCCAATCTTCATGCAGAACTGCCGCGCGACACGGCTGCCATCAAACACTTACGGTATGTGCTCGAGTATCCCAAAAATTTTGGCACAGCGCGCGTAACACCGCCGGATTAAGGCATCGACTAGCCCCTCACGGTAGCGTTGAGGACGTGAATTCGCGTTTGCCTCGGCTTGTTATCGTTCCGCGTGCGCTCCTCATCGTCGAGGAGCTGGGTGGTTTTGCACCTATCGCCACGGAATTGCGCCGTCATGCCCGTGAAACCGTCGCGACGCTGTGGACAGATGACGAACCCGGGGAGCCCGGCGCGGTCGCTATTATCACTGGCAGGATGCAGGCGAAGTCCCCGCACCAGACCAGCGCACCCGGCAGTTTTTCTCCGTATGGGGTTGATGTCACGGTGTCAGGCGGAACCGAATTACCTGAGCTGCTGGGACGCTGGCTTATCGAAGACTACGCGCGACGGAATTCTGAAGGACCCACTGGCCGCGTCATTCAGGCAACGTGCTTCGACTCTATCGCTGAGGCACTCGCTGCCGGTCACACGCGTCTGCTTGTGCTTGTCGACGGCGCATTCGGC
The DNA here is from genome assembly GCF_039907185.1 of Corynebacterium sp. c8Ua_99. Classification (NCBI taxonomy): domain Bacteria; kingdom Bacillati; phylum Actinomycetota; class Actinomycetes; order Mycobacteriales; family Corynebacteriaceae; genus Corynebacterium; species Corynebacterium sp. c8Ua_99. The sequence continues at coordinate 43,919 of NZ_JASBOG010000001.1, read as the reverse complement.
CTTGCGGACGATTCCCCGGTCGGCGTAATTGAAGGTGCAGCGGAGGTTGATGCGCTGTGCAGTCTGATTGCTGGTCAGGACTGCTCAAGTATTAACGTGGAAAATATTGTGTTTCCAGCTCCCGGCGCGTACGCAGCCGAGTTATGGCAGCAGCTGAGTAAAGCTGCTGAAAGCTGGAAGGGGTCTGGATTGACCGTCGTAAAGCGTTCTTACTATGACGGGGCGCCTTATGGAATCGGCTACCACGTGGCCAGCTGGCGGTGTGTTGCGAAGTAAGAGCGCGCGATTTTAGTTTTTGTGCAGGAGTGTGAACTGGGTAGTGACGGCTTTCGAGAGTGAGAGCTTGCCGGTGCCGATTGCGGTGGTAGGGCCGACGGCGTCGGGAAAGTCGGATTTGGGGCTGGTACTTGCGGAGCAGCTTGGCGGTGAGGTCGTCAATGTTGATTCGATGCAGCTCTATCGAGGAATGGATATCGGAACAGCGAAGCTGTCGGTGGACCAGCGGCGGGGGATTCCGCACCACCAACTCGATGTGCTGAACGTGACGCAGCCGGCGAGTGTGGCGACGTATCAGCGTGAGGCGGTCGCGGATGTTGAGGCCATTCGCGCGCGGGGGAAAGTCCCCATCCTTGTCGGCGGGTCGATGATGTATGTGCAGGCGTTGGTGGACGACTGGCAGTTCCCACCTACGGACCCTGAAGTACGTACGAAGTGGGAGACAGTGCAGGACGAGATCGGTCCGGCGGCGTTGCATGATCGGCTGGCAGAGATTGATCCGGATGCGGCGGCAATTATTGAGACCAATGACCCGCGGCGCACCGTCCGCGCCCTGGAGGTCATCGAGCTCACGGGCAAACCTTTTGCAGCGTCGAAGCCGTCGATTGATAAGCCACCGCGGTGGAACACTCGCATATTGGGGTTGCGCACGCAGGCGGAATGGCTAAATCCGCGGATTGAACAGCGTACGCGGGGCATGTTTGCCGCTGGCCTGGTGGAAGAAACTGAGAGTTTGATTGCGCAAGGGTTGCGCGAAGGTGTGACCGCTAGTCGCGCGATCGGCTATGCGCAGGTGCTGGACTACTTCGATGGGGTTTACGACCTGGATACGGCTTGTGAACGCACGATTACTGGTACGCGCAGGTATGTGCGACGTCAGCGCTCCTGGTTCAACCGTGATCATCGGATCATGTGGCTAGACGCTGCCGGTGACGTGCCGGGACAGGCGTTTTCCGCACTTGGTCTGTAAGAGATTCGGGCCTCCCGCTAGCATCAAGGGCATGGTTTCATTTGCCAAAGGCCACGGTACGCAAAACGATTTCTTGATTTTTCCAGATGATTTGGTGTCGATTGATTTGACCGAATCACTGGTCGCAGCAGTGTGCGATCGACAGCGAGGTCTTGGCGCTGACGGCGTCCTGCGGGTTGCCCGTGCGGGGAAACTCGTCGATGCCGGTGTTTTGGCGGCATTGCCGGAGGGCGTTAAAGCCGACGATTGGTTTATGGACTACCGCAATAGTGACGGTTCTATTGCCGAGATGTGCGGGAATGGTGTCCGCGTCTTTGCACACTATATTGCCGCGATTCACAGCCCGGACAGTGTCGTCGACGGAACTTTGCGGGTGGGCACTCGAGCAGGGCTGCGCGCTGTTTCGATTGATGAGCTCAGCCGCAGGCACGCGGTCGTTGGGGTGGATATGGGCCAGCCGGAAGTCCTCGGCCTCGCTACTGCGTTCATTGGTTCGGGCAACAATGCCCAGAAATTCGCCGGGATTGGTGTCGACGTGGGAAATCCGCATTTGGCCTGCGTCATGCCTGGCCTAAATGCCGCCGCTCTGGCGGAGCTGGAATTGGAAGCGGCGGGTAGTGTCGCGAAGCCAGTGCGTGCCGACGAAGCCATGTTCCCGAACGGCCTCAATGTGGAAATTGTCACCCCGCTGGATGCCTCTGATTCGGTGTCCATGCGAGTAATTGAACGTGGAGTTGGTGAGACCCGCTCGTGTGGCACCGGTACGGTTGCGGCAGCTATTGCCGCGCTGGCCGATGCCGGCCGGATTGAGGGGGCTGTGACAGTCAAGGTGCCCGGCGGTGTGGTGACTGTGGATGTCCACAAGGCCAGCAATGCGGATGGGGACTTCTCGGCGACCTTGACCGGGCCGAGCGTGATTCACACGCTCGGCGATATTGAGCTGGAAGCCCTGTGACTGGTAGCTAGTGCTGCAGGAGCACTAGCGGGGTAGTGGAAGCGGTGGGGAATCAGCGGACTAGTGTCCGCCGCAGCCACCGTCGCCACAACCACAGCCGCCATCGCCACAGCCGCCTCCGCAACCTTGAGGCGGAATGATCTCACCGGTCAGTGAGAAAGTACCGGAAACGACCATGCCTGGCTGGGGAGCTTCGTCGCCGCCGGGGACAAGTACGTCCATAGGAGTCGGCAGAGCAAGGTTGAGCACCCAGAACTTCTTGCCGGTTAGCTCATTGACATGCTTGCGGGAGTTATTGATAACACCAGCCAGTTTCACGGTTGCGCTAGGCGATGCCTTCCCGACCTGATCTCCGACAATTGCCTTAGCACCTTCGAAGTCCAATGTTGTCGGGATTGCCCCGGTGCGCTTCTCGTACTCTTCGATGGATGCGTCGAGGGTGAAATCAGTTGCTAGAGCTGATAGCGCGACATGCTCAAAAGTCTGAGTTCCGGTATCAACAATCATTGGCCCCTGTGACAGCAGGCAGGTAGCGACCTCGATGACCTTGTCAAAGTTATCCGAGGAGGGATCATCCTCGACGATTTCCACGAGCGCCAAGACATCGTCCACGCTGGATACATGGGCAGTGACGGTCGGGCTGCCCGCGAAGCCGGCGTAGGTAGAAAATGGTTCAACACCCAGGATGTGCAGACGCGCACCAGAGGAATCTTCGAAACGGACCAGCTGGCCACCGCGGACCTCGCCGATGACCGACAGATTGTCACTGGCAATCGCGGCTTCCATCGCGTCTCGCCAGCTGGGGTAGTCCATGCCAATGCTTCGCAAGTCAGTAGTCATACTTTTCGATGATACTTCCCATATCTTCATCTGCGAACTAACGAATCGCACGTGAGCACATTGTGCTCTGGGGTACCTAGAACCATTCCTCCACGCCGCGGCAACTATTCGGATGGGACTAACAATTCTGCCACGCTAAATAGGCAAATATTAAGTGTGGCATAAATAACTTTCCTTAGGTGTGCCCGGTTTATTCCATTTAGGCATGCCTAAGAGTAAGCTCATCTCCGTAAACACGATTTGCTTAGCTTAATTCTTATCTATATAAGCGAGGTTTCTCATGCTCGGATTGCGGTCTCGAAAACAGTCGGATGACATTCAGTCGCTTGCCGACGTCCCGGTGGGGGTAACCGTCACTCTGGGAGCGTCGCATGTGGATGAGCGCCTGTGCCGCAGGCTTTCGCAACTGGGGCTTCGCCCTGGAATGAGTGTCACTGTGGGACGGAGCACCAGCGGCGGTGGGCGAATCGTCCATGCTGGCGCAACGCGCTACGCCATCGATGCCAGCACGCTGCACAAGATGTCCGTCGTGGGTTAGGTCCCCTACATCTCTTTTCTCACCTCCCTCCTGAAAGTAAACAATGACAACACCTACGGATTCCTCAACGCGAAAATTCGCATCCACGCCCAGCTGCCATGCATGCAGTGGCGGAGCACCAGCAAAGGATGGTGCACCTGTTGTCGCAGTAGTCGGCGCACCGAACTCCGGTAAGTCAACACTGTTCAATAGTTTGACTGGTGCGAAAGCGCAGATGGGCAATTGGCCTGGTACGACCGTAGAGGTCAGCCGCGGCGCGTGGAAGACCGATGCCGCTGAGTACGATGTCATCGATTTCCCAGGTGCTTACTCGCTGGATGCCATGAGCCCGGACGAAGAGCTCACTCGCGAGATGCTCATCGAGAAACCGGAAGAAGAACGCCCGGATCTCGTCGTTGTCGTTGTCGACGCCACGGCACTGGGCCGTGGTCTCTACATGGCCGCGGAATTGGCGGAACAGCCCCAGCGCATCGTTCTGGCTCTGACCAAAATAGATGTTGCCAAGGCCAAGGGCATCGATGTGAATCCGGACGCATTGCAGTCAGCTATGGGGATGCCGGTGGTAGCGCTGGATCCCCGTCGTAAAGCGGGAATGGCGCGGTTGGCCGACGCGGTAGCAGCGGCTCTGGACGGATGTAGTTCGGTGTCGTCACCGATTCGCCAGGTCGATGGCGAATCGATTGAACGCCTGGACGACGCACGCTTTGCCGCGATTGATGCGGCGGTTGCGGCATCTACGGGCGGGGTGGAAGATCGCCAGACTTTCTCCGACCGCATTGATAACGTGGTTCTTCACCCGGTGCTCGGACCGATTGTGTTCCTGGCAGTTATGTGGGCAGTCTTCCAAATCACGACGACGGTAGCAGCACCGTTGCAGGACGGTTTGGAAACCCTTATTACCGGTAATTTCGCAGATTTGGTTACCCGTGGATTAGAAGCGGTGGGATGGGACCATCCGATTGTCACCGGGCTGCTTGTAAACGGCATCATCGGTGGTGTCGGCATGGTGCTGACCTTCGTTCCGCTGATGGCACTCATGTTCCTGTGCCTCGCAGTACTCGAGGATTCAGGGTATATGGCGCGTGCAGCCGTGGTGGCTGACCGTGTCATGCGTGCAATTGGTCTTCCGGGTAAGGCATTTATTCCGCTCATTGTTGGCTTTGGTTGTAACGTGCCAGCGATTTCGGCAACACGTGTGCTGAGTAATCCGCGCCACCGCATTTTGACGGCTCTACTGGTTCCGTTTACCTCCTGCTCGGCGCGCCTAACCGTGTATGTCATGTTGGGTGCGGTGTTCTTCCCGGAACACGCGGGCACAGTCGTCTTCGCTATGTACGTGATCTCGATTCTGCTGATCGTTCTGACCGGCCTTGCACTGCGTAAGACCCTGTGGCGCACCATGCCGTCGGAACCGCTGGTCATTGACCTGCCAACCTACCAGCTTCCGACCGCGCGGCTGGCACTATCTGTGATGTGGATGCGTCTGAAGGGCTTCCTGCAGACCGCTAGTGGAATCATCGTCAGCACCGTCATCGTCGTATGGCTACTGATGTCTATTCCGGTTGTCTCCGGGCACTCCTTTGCCGATGAAGACCTGGCACCGCAGGACTCCGCATACGGTGCAGTCAGCGAAACTATTGCTCCTGTGTTTAACCCGGCAGGTTTCGGTACATGGTCTCTGACAGGTCCGTTGGTGACGGGCTTTGTGGCCAAGGAAGCCGTCATTTCTACCTGGGCACAGACCTATGCAGTGGAGGACGTCACCGACTCCAATTCGAGCGAACAGGCCTCCAGCCCGCTCGCGGAGAATATTCGACGTGACTTTGACAATGCATCCGATGGACACGGATTGGCAGCAGTCTGGGCCTACATGATCTTCCTGCTGGCTTACACACCGTGCGTGGCTACGCTCGCGGCACAACGTCGAGAGATCGGCTTGAAGTGGACGGGCTTCGGTTTGCTAGCGCAGCTGGTCGTTGCATGGGCACTGGCCGTGATTGTTTTCCAAGGGTTGAAGCTGTTCCTGTAAAGCCTCGTCGATTCCTAGTAGCTTCGGCAAAGCTACTAAGTCACACTTGCGAACTAGAAATCAGATCCAACAAGAATCGCGATACGGAAAGGAGCTATCGCCGTGGGACTCTTTAGAGCCAGGAAGAATACGACGGTTACTCGTCGGCCTTCAGAAGCCGTTCAAGATGCAATTGCGCAGGGCATTAGCTCCCGACGCAAGATTTGCGAAATCACTGGCCTGCAGCGAGCAACGGTAGACCTCATCCTTGACCGCATGGAACACACCGGCCAACTGCGCCGAGAATCCCTCGGTGGCATGTGCCCAGGCGGAGGTTGTTCCAACTGTGGAATGTCCGACAGTGGTACGTGTGCTGGCGGTAGTTCTAATAGTGGTCCGGTCGCACTGGTTCTGACACGCAGGCCACCTTCTGCAGCCTAAGTCTTGAGCTTCGGCTCGGTATTCTCCGCACACAATGCGGAGAATTTGGCTTGTCATGCGACAATAGCAGCTAGTATGACGAATTTTTCCAACAACTTTGATGAGGTCAGCGGCGAAACGTCGCAGCAAGCTCGCACCTCGCACGAGATGGACGGTTTTTTCATCGACGCTAATGATGCTGGCGAAAACGCTGATAGTGCCTCCGGGGATGCGTTCGCAACGAACGTCGGCACGCAAAGGGAACCTACCGTCGGTGATTTGGATCTGGAGGCGCGTTCCTCTCTGCGCCGGCTGACCAGGTCAGTAGCACATACTGAGTCTGAAGAAGTGATGGTCGAGTACCGTCAGCTCCGACTGGAACGCGTTGTGCTGCTCGGTGTCTGGACATCCGGGACCCTGCAGGAAGCCGAAGTGGCGATGGAGGAGCTCGCCGCACTGGCAGAGACTGCAGGTTCGGAAGTTTTAGAGATGGTGCTGCAGCGTCGCGATAAGCCGGACCCTGGTACTTACGTGGGATCCGGCAAGCTCAACGAGCTTCGCGATATTGTCGCCTCTACCGGCGCAGATACAGTTATTTGCGACGGTGAGCTGTCTCCCGGCCAGTTGGTGGCGCTGGAGGATCGCCTTGACGCCAAGGTTATTGACCGCACCATGCTGATTCTGGATATCTTTGCTCAGCACGCGAAGTCCAAGGAGGGCAAGGCGCAGGTCTCGCTGGCACAAATGCAGTACCTGTACACGCGTCTGCGCGGCTGGGGCGGCAACCTATCGCGTCAGGCTGGTGGTCGCGCGGGCTCCAACGGCGGCGTGGGTCTGCGTGGTCCGGGTGAAACTAAGATCGAAACCGATCGTCAGCGCCTACGCCAAGATATGGCGCGAATCCGCAAGGAATTAGCTGGCATGAAGACTGCGCGTGAGATCAAGCGCGCACGTCGTAAGGCTGGACACCTGCCGCGCGTGGCAATTGTCGGCTACACCAACGCGGGTAAATCTTCGTTGCTCAACGCACTGACAGGCGCTGGTGTGCTGGTGGAAGACGCGCTGTTTGCGACGCTGGATCCGACGACTCGTCGCACCAAGCTTCGCGACGGTCGCACGGTGATTATGACCGATACGGTCGGATTTGTTCGCCACTTGCCGACGCAGCTCATTGAAGCTTTTCGCTCGACCTTGGAAGAGGTGCTCGAAGCCGACGTCATCATGCACGTCGTAGACTCCTCTGACCCATTCCCGCTGGAGCAGATTAAGGCTGTCAACAAAGTCATCAACGAAATCGCGGAGGAAGAAAAGGCCGAGATTCCGCCCGAGCTGTTGGTAGTCAACAAGGTGGACAAGGCCGATGGCATCACTCTGGCGCAACTGCGTCACCAGCTCGATGATGCGGTCTTTGTCTCTGCGCGAACGGGTGAGGGGATCGGTGAACTGGAGACCCGACTCGAGCTTGCACTCAATGAGCTGGAGTCTCACGTCCACATGTTGATCCCCTATGACAAGGGCAATATTGTCTCCATGCTCCACGAAGATGCGACCGTGCTGTCGGAGACATGGACAGAGCAAGGCACCCAGATGGATGTGCGTTTGCCCACTAGCCTCGCGGATGAACTGTCGGCATACCGCATCGAACCTGCAGCGGATCCTCACTTCACGGCGGATGCGAATGAGGATAGTAGCAACGACGCCTAGTCGGAATAGGGAGAGCGGAGTTGGAATAGGGAGAGCGACAAAGAGCTCCGGCAGTCCTGGGTTTAATGCGGTATCCGTGGCGTGATCTGCGGTGGGCATCCACTAGCATTACAACCATGAATTCTACTTCTGACGCGGAGACCCAACAGGGAACCTCCGCAAATCCGCCTGCTGAAAACGCCGAACGTGGCCGTCTTTTCGGTTGGGATATTCACGGTGACGGTCGAAAGATTGCACCGGGAGCCGTGGTGGCTCCCAACGAACGCCTCGATTGGCCTCGTACAATTGGCATTGGCGCACAGCACGTCATTGCCATGTTTGGTGCAACTCTTCTGGTGCCGCTGTTGACTGGTTTCCCAGTCAATACCACACTGCTGTTCTCGGGTATCGGCACGATTGTCTTCCTGCTAATCACCCGAAACCGCTTGCCCTCTTACCTGGGCTCGTCGTTTGCCTTCATCGCACCACTGACCGCGACACAGGCGCAGGGTATTGGTGTTCAGCTCGGTGTCGTGCTCTGCGCCGGCATCGCGCTCATGCTCGTTGGCTGCGTTGTAAAGTTCGCCGGCAAGCGTGTCCTCGATGCAGTGATGCCACCTGCAGTAACCGGTGCCATCGTCGCTCTCATCGGACTTAACCTGGCGCCTGCCGCCACGGAGAACTTCGCCACTCAGCCGTTGGTCGCATTTGTCACGATGGCATCCATTGTCTTCGCAACCGTCGCTGGCCGCGGTATGGTCAGCCGTCTGGGTGTCCTTATCGGCGTACTAATCGGCTGGGTCTTCGCCGCTGCCACTGGAAATCTCTCGCCCGAGGCTACAGAAACTGTCGGCAATGCCGCCTGGATTGGTCTGCCCGCATTCCACGCGCCGGAGTTCCACTTCAATGCGATGCTGATTGGTCTGCCCGTCATCGTAGTACTCATCGCAGAGAATGTCGGTCACGTCAAGGCTGTTGCTGCCATGACCGGCCGAAACCTCGATGACATCGCTGGCGATGCTCTTATTGCAGACGGTCTAGCCACCACCATCGCCGGTTCAGCTGGTGGTTCTGGTACCACTACCTACGCTGAAAATATCGGTGTTATGGCCGCTACCCGTGTCTATTCGACCGCAGCTTACTGGGTGGCAGCTTTCACCGCCATTGCACTGGCTTTCATTCCAAAGTTCGGCGCACTCATCTTGACCATTCCTACCGGCGTGCTCGGTGGGGCAACGATGGTGCTCTACGGCCTGATCGGTTTGCTCGGTGTGCGCATCTGGATGGACGAAAAGGTCGACTTCAACAACCCGGTTAATCTCACCGCTGCCGCCACCGCGCTGATCGCGGGTATCGGTAACCTCACCCTCGACATTGGTTCGCTGACGCTGGAGGGCATTGCTTGGGGTTCGGTCGGCATTATTATCGGCTATCCAATTTTGAACTGGCTCTACAACCGCATCGGTGAGAACCGCTCGTAGGCCACCCGTCCAGGGCAGAATCTCGCACGAATGCTTAACGACGGAACCACGTGACCGTTGCCACGATGTTTCGTCGTTAAGCTGATTGCTTTTAATCGCTCAGATCTTGGGCGATGAGTTCGGCGATTTTCTCTACCGCAACCGCGTTGCTACTGGTCACAGTGACTTCATCGCCGAATTCGGCACCGAGTGCCATGAGCATCAACGAGGATGAAGCATCGGCCGGTTCGTTGTCGGGCTCGTCTGAGTCAAGGAGCTCGACCAGAATTTCTTCCTGAAAACGGGAGGCACGCTCAGCGATGACCGTTGCAGGGCGGGCATGAATACCCACCTTGGAGCCGACGTGGACATGTTGAGTAACCATGCGAGCGGCATCCTGCCTTTCTGCTTCTCGATTTCCTCGATGCCATTTCTGAGCTTAATAGGTTGCCCGGATGGGTTGGGGAATGTTTGCTGAAAATCGTAGAAATGCTCGTTGGGATAAACCAGCCGGTGCGGTAAAAACTACGCTTCCGCTGAAACGTCTGCTTCTAGGTTTTGATTATCGGTGCTGACTTGCCGCGGCCACAGGCTTTTAGCTGCCACAACGAGAATTGCTGCCACTATGCTGCCCAAGACGATTGCAGTAAGCCATGCGACAGGGTTGTCGATTGCAAACAGCACAAAAATACCTCCGTGCGGAACACGTGTGGCCGCACCCAAAGCCATTGAGGTGCCACCGGTGACGGCACCGCCAATCACAATCGACGGAATCACACGTAGCGGATCTGCGGCGGCGAAGGGAATTACTCCCTCTGAAATGAAGGCCGCACCGAGCACCCAGCCCGCTTTGCCGTTTTGACGCTCCGCCGAACTGAACAGCTTTGGTCGGAGCACAACTGCCAGAGATGTAGCCAATGGAGGTACCATGCCCGCCGCCATCACAGCGGCCATGACCTTCCATGATGCGGGATCTGCTGAGGCGATGTTTGCGACGGCAAAAAGATAAGCAGCCTTGTTGATCATTCCGCCCATATCCACGCACATCATTGCGCCGAGAAGACCACCGAACAGGAACGCCGCCGTCGTATCCAGTGATTGCAGCCACTGCTGCAGAGCCGTCATCAGCCACGCCAGCGGCATCCCGAGCAGCAGGTACATGGTGAGCCCAACGGACATAGCGCCGAGCATAGGAATCACGACAACCGGCATCAGCGGTCGCAGCCAGTCCGGGACTTTCATCCTCAACAGTAGGGCTACAACTAGTCCCGCCAGGATGCCTGTCACCAGGCCCCCAAGGAAGCCGGCGCCAACCGTGACCGCGATGGCACCGCCAATAAAGCCTGGTGCAATGCCGGCTCTGCCAGCCATGCCAAAGGCGATATAAGCACTCATTACAGCCACAATGACCTGCATGCCGTGGTTGCCAATGGCAAAAAGCGCCGAGCCGAGATACAGCCACAGCCCACTACGATCAATTAGCACGGTGCCGAGATCTTCTGTCGGCACAGCAATCGGGGCATCGAGTCCGATAATCTCCGGCAGCCGCAAATCCCTAGTCACGGCGTCAGCTACTACACCAACCTGATGACCGCCGACGAGGAATCCCAGCGCAATCAACAACCCCGATGCGGCCACGAACGGCACCATATAGCTGACACCGGTCATAATGGCATCACGAACCCAGTGTCCGAAGGCTTTGTCACCGCCTAACGATGATTTATGTGCCCCCACCTTCGTAGTTGCTTGTACCCTCTCAGATGAAGGGTCTGCGCCTGTAGTACCGGTTTGCGAACCGGCCTCCTTGTCGTGGTCATCCTTAGGTTGCGGCGCCTTTCGGTCGTAGGCGCGAACCCGTGATTGTTCTGCTTTTGCCTTCGCTTGTTTAATAACCGCAGTAGGTTCATTGACTGCCTTACGAATTGGCACTTTGACCTGTGGTTTATCGCTGAAGCGCTTAAGCCCCGTAACCCCAATATCGGCTGCGATTACTAGCACGTCGGCCCGGACAATTGCCTCTGCGGGGGCTTCCTGGGTTCCTGCCGAGCCCTGCGTCTCTACAGTTAGTGTGACATCAGACATGCTTTCTGCCGCGCCAGTAAGCGCTTCGGCTGCCAAATAAGTGTGTGCGATGCCCGTGGGGCAGGCCGTGATGGCGACGATATTGGTCTTCGCCGGAGGTTTTTTCGCTTTCCGACGAGGCGCTTTGGTGACGTGCTCGCTAATGATCCGGGCAGTCTCTTCATCGCTTTCAGCACCGCGAAGAGCTGCGCGAAACCCCTTATCGCGAAGTGCTTTTGCGAGTGCGGCCAGAATATCGACGTGGACATCGCTGTTACTAGATGGGACACCAATGAAAAAGAGCAGGTCCGCCGGCCCATCTGGTGTGGTGAATTCTGTAGCGCTGGTTAAGCGGGCAAACATCAGGGTCGGCTTCGACCAGTCCTCATGGCGGCAGTGGGGGATGGCTATCCCTCCCGACAGACCTGTCGGGGCCTTCTCTTCGCGTTCGAGGGCTGCTGCGACGATGCCGTTGCTGTCGGTGGCGCGGCCGGTCTCTACAGCTTTAGCGATGAGATAGTTAAGGATCTTCTCCTTTTGCGGACCGATATCTAGGTCAAGGAACACTGTCGACTCATCGGCTAGGTCTGATGCAATAGCGGAAAAATCTGCCGAAGAAGACATGGTTTTCTAATGCTCCTTATCTAGGCATCGAAAAGCTAAGTGTCGAGCTGCCATAACCGGCCGGCCTCGGGGTGAACCTGTTCTGGATAGGGGATGGTCGTACCGGGAAGACTGGTTGCCGCCGCCCCATAAGCTACGGCGGTGGTTAGTGCATCTTGGTAGCTATCACCGCGTTCGCGGGACATAACGTAGCCGGCCAAAGCACAGTCTCCAGCACCGACCGTCGACTGAGCGACTATCGAGGGGGAGGTAGCAGCGAAACAACCGCCTGACTTCACTGAAAGCACCGCCCCTGCTTCGCCGAGAGTGGCCAGGACTTCGGAAACGCCAAGCTCGTTCAGCGCACGAGCAGCCTGCGCTACGGGAAGATAGTTCCCTTCGGCTGCAGCGGCCTCAAGTTCTTCGCCGTCCTGATCAATGATTTGACCAAGTTCGTAGGCGTTCGGCTTCATCAAGAAAGGTCGCACCTTTGGAAATGCGCGAACGACCTCAGTCAGTGGGCCGTCGCTCGTATCCATAGCAACACGAATATTCGGGTTGACCGAATACACCGCCTCGGTGCATTGAACGTAAAAATCCCTGGGGACACCAGGGGGCAATGAACCTGCGAAAACTACCCACGTGGCGTGTTTAGCATGGTGGATAAGTTTCTCCAGGACACGCCTACGGTGCGCTTTCGTCAATGTCATGCCAGGGGAATTGAGCTTGGTGGTCGTCCCATCTGGCTCTGCGAGTGTGAGATTAACGCGGGCTTCGTTAGTCGTGTTGATGGCTTCATGAGGTATGCCAGAGACTTCCAACAGGCGCGTGAATTTTCCGGAGTCCGATGCCGGGTAGAGCGCGAGCGTCTTTTCTCCGGCGTAGTGCAACGCCTTGGACACATTAATTCCCTTGCCACCAGCCATGTCCTCAGCCATTGGTAGACGGAACACGCCACCTCGCTTGAGCTCCGTATCGAGTCGAGCAAGTCGATCGATTGACGGATTTACAGTCAAGGTCAGGATCATGAAGCAACCACAACCTCGACACCTTGCTCCCTGAGGTCATTGACGAACTGTTCCGGGGCAGAGGAATCTGTAATCACGACGTCGATATCTTCCAATGCTGCAAAGCTGACGAGGAAGTCGCGGCCAAGTTTCGTCGAGTCCGCCATAACGATGACCTTGCGCGCATTCGTAATCATCGCGCGCTTTACCGCCGCTTCCTGTGGATCAGCAGTAGAAAGACCGTGGTCAATTGTCAAGGCATTAGAACCAATGAAAGCGACATCGGCACGCATAACCGCGAGAGTGCGGAGTGCCGTATCGCCAGCAACCGCCTGAGTAATGACGCGAACTTGGCCGCCAAGGAGTTGAAGCTCAATGCGGTTCGATCCTGCGAGTGTGATGGCGTTGGGAAGAGAGTTTGTGACAACCGACCAACGGCGGTTATCAGGGGAGTGGACCATCAGCTCTGCAAGAGCCTCGGTGGTAGTTCCAGCATCGAGAAAAATTCCACCACCAGAGTCAGGCAGAAAATCCGCAGCACAGCGGGCAATAGAGAGCTTCGCGTCCTTTTGCGCGTTCTTTCGAGCGGCAACTGAAAACTCAACAGTCTGAAAAGAACGAGTAGCCACAGCGCCACCGTGTACGCGGTGAACTGCGCCCTCTGCATCCAACTGAGCTAGGTCACGGCGAATCGTCTCTGCTGTGACATCGAAAGCTTCCGCAAGATCAGCGACCGTCACGCGCCCTTCGACTGCTGTCAAAGACGCAATCTTCCGGCGGCGTTCCTCTGCGTACATTCCCCGCTCCTTAGCTGTTAAGAAATCTCAGCTTTACTATCTGTTCCCAGTATGCCCGTTTATGTCTGTTTCGGGCAACGAAAATGTGGGAAATTAGAGGCTGCGTAGGACGCTGACAATCTTGCCGAGGATCTTGGCGTGCTCCGCGGGGAGTGGGTCAAAGGCGCGATTATGGGGCATGAGCCACTTGCCAGCAGCGTCTTCGTGCCATTCCTTGACTGTTGCTTCATCTTCAAACAGGGCTGCAACAAAATCTCCCTGTTCGACCACGTCTTGGGAACGGACTACCACCCAGTCTCCGTCGAGAATGCCCGCGTCAACCATGGAATCACCCACGACCTTGAGCAGGTATAGCTGACCAGAGCCCGTAATCTCCATCGGAAGTGCCATGTGACTTTCCACATGCTGCTCCGCCAAAATAGGGTTGCCAGCCGCAATCTGTCCAACGATAGGAACGAAGATTGGCTCTGGCATGTCCTCTGGCATCTCGGGAGTTTGGGTGGTGCCAGTAGCCTTTGGCCCAGGCTTTACCGGAGTGAAAGTGCCAGCGGAGGACTTCGAATCCCTTACGTTTACCGCGCGGGGTTTGTGTGGGTCGCGGCGAAGAAAGCCCTTCTTCTCCAACTCCTTGAGTTGGTATGCCACCGACGAGGTGGAATTCAAGCCCACAGCATCCCCAATTTCTCGAATGCTCGGTGGGTATCCGCGAAGTACGACGGCATCCGAAATGACGTCAAGAATCCGACGCTGCCGATCGGTGAGTGTTTTAGGGTTCGCTTTCTTCTTTTGAGCCATGGAACATCCCTTCTCAAACTCTTTCGAATGAATCATAACTCAAAACTGTTCGAATCGTCGAGCATCGAACACCGTGCGTCTTTAAACTCTTTGGAAAAGATGTACATTATCCGTGCTCGGAGGCGGTGCCGATGTCGAAAATCGAAAATAAATCCGGATAGCAGTAGACAACGTTCGAACATGGTGTTATAAATCAAACATGACAAGTTACTCGAACAGTCGTTTGATGAAAAGGTCTAGACGGATTCTCCGCATCCGCCCTTGGACATAGTCTCCACAGCGTCGGGAAACGGTCGTACAACTCTTATTCTCTCCAGGCCGGCAACGGTGGGAGAGTCAACGTTGGAAAGGGAGAAAACATGATGTCTACGGTTTCAACCGCACTAGGTGTTAGCAGCACATCTGATATTGACTTTTCTCAAGTTTCTGAGCGCTCTGCTCGGACGACACGGAAAGCCCCGTTGGTGTGGGGTGAACGTAGTGCGTCTTGCACACAGCACATCGTTCGGCCCGGTCAGCGTGCACGTATTGCAGAGCGCAATCGAAATGGGGCTTCATCGGCGCGAATGCGGAGGGACAGGTCGCGGCCCAGTCATGTCTCGGTCAACTACGGGCGTCCGTCTCTATCCGTTAGCAGGGCGCAGCAGTCCAATCGTAGTGATGTATCCGAAGGCACTAACCTGACTCGCCTGATGGCGGTATGGGCTCTAGGGCTTGGTGCTTTCTTCGGAATTGTCGGCAGCATGGTCTTTGAACAAGGGCAAAATGAGGCAGTCGAAAGCACCTTTACGTCCACGTACGCTTCGTACTCCGCACAATAATCATTCCGGTTTCCTGCGTTGGGGTGGGACGTAGACTGGAGACTGTGTATTGCCAGTTTTGTCATCATGATCAGACACGAGTCTTGGACTCACGGTTAATAGATAACGGTATGGGGATTCGTCGCCGGAGAGAATGCCTGAATTGCGGTAAACGTTTTTCTACGATTGAACGCTCGCAGCTGATGGTCGTTAAACGGGATGGAATCCCTGAGGAGTTCAACCGTGAAAAGGTCATCCAGGGTGTTCGACGTGCGTGCCAGGGGCGCGAAGTATCAGAGTCTCAGCTGAAGAAACTTGCACAAAAAGTGGAGGAGAGCCTCCGCGAGAAAGGCACGCCCCGGGTGGACTCAAACGATATTGGCCTTGCCATCCTTGAGCCGCTCAAAGAACTGGACGAAGTTGGCTATCTCCGCTTCGCTTCGGTGTACAAGTCCTTTTCCTCCGCGGACGATTTCGCGCAAGAGATTGCCAGCATGCGGAAGGGGAAAGGGCCGCAGGCTAATGGCAACGAGGTAAAAAAGGACTAACGCAGTTTATCCACACGTTTCTTTACTCGAGTCAGGGATACGCTCTGGGCGGTACCCAAGCGTTGTGCGAAAAGGCTGACACGCAGTTCTTGGATGAGCCACTGAATATCCCGTACCTCCGCGGAATTCGAACGTGCCTTAGGTAGCTGCTGAAGCTTTGCCGCCAAGTATTCGCGGGCCTCAGTCACCTCATCCTCACGTTCAGCATCACGGTCCGGGTCACGGTTCATTTCCTCAAGCCGAATCTCCATCGCTTGGAGATAACGTGGCAAATGTCGTAGGTGCTGCCAACCGTGCCTTGCCACAGCGCCCTTAGGGAACATGAACTCCAGCTGGCGACGCATATCGTCAATGGCATCGCCTTCCCACTTGTTTAGCTGATTCACCACCGAGACATAACGAGGCATTGCCTGGGCAACGCCGACGACCAATTGGCGCACCTCTGAGGCGACTCCAGAACGAACGTGTTCGAGTAGTTTGTCGAATTCCTTCGGATCGCGGACCGGGCCACCGGCAGCCATCATACGGTCGCGAATCACTGCGACACGGCAGTCCTCGACAAGCCCATCGGCGCCCCCATGTGGCCATGCGTCCACGCCAACACGTTGCTGGAGTGGAAGCCCCTTAGTCATTTGTGCACCATTTACTGGGCAATCCCGCAATAGCATTGTCAAGTTTGTGGTCGCCAACGTCGCCTCAGCCTGAGCCTTAGTTGGTTTGACCTCAATGGCCACGCCATCCTTGGTGGTCACCAGCGTCGGATACATCGTGACGGACTGACCGTCGACAGTACTTTTGACCGTTTCTGAGACGGCGCCCAAGTTCTCTGAAGTCCACTTTTTCACAGCTTCGCGTGCTGCAGACTTCGAACGTTTCGACACAGCAGTTGAGACCGTCGGGGCATGCTTGTCTCGAAGCGCAGCAAGATCCCGGCTCTGATCGACGATCTTTCCATGGCGGTCAACCACTGCGTAGTTAAAGCGCAAGTGTGCTGGCAGTTTCGAAGGGGCAAAGTCTGCACCATTGATGCCCGAGCCTCCGAGTCGTCGTAAAGCATCGGCAAAAACATCGACGAAGCGGCCTGAGTACGGAGTCATCGTCTCCAGCGCGCGGCGTGCGAAATCCGGGGCGGGGACAACGGACTTCCGCAGTGCCTTCGGCAGAGTGCGAATGTAGGCTTCCGCGAGCTCAGCGCGAAGACCTGGTACCTGCCAGTCGAAGCCATCTTCACGCAGACCTGCAAGAAGAGGCACGGGGACACGGAGAGTCACACCGTCATCAGGGGCGCCCGGTTCGAATTTATAGGACAGAGAGAAATCGACCGAGCCCTGCTGCCACATTTCGGGGAAGGCGTTGTCGTCGATGTCGCCGGCTTCGGGGTTGAGCAGCTTATTGGGATCAAAGTCCAGTAGATTTGGCTGCTTGGGCTTAGTTTTCTTCCACCAGCGGTCAAAATTGGTGGCCGTGGTGATAGAGGCGGGCAGCTTGGAGTCGTAGAACGCGTAGAGCACGTCGTCATCGACGACAATGCCGCGGGAACGCTGCTTTTCCTCGATCTTCTCGGCTTCGGCAAGTTTGTCTTGATTGTTCTTAAAGAACTCGTGATGTGTGTTCCATTCGCCGTCGACAAGCGCAGAGCGAATGAAGATCGAGCGGGCGGCGTCGGCATTGACTCGGTGATAAGGCATCAAACGGTCAACCACCACGGGCACGCCGTAGAGCGTCGACTTCTGGTAAGCCATCGCTGCACCGCGCTTAGTAGACCAGTGAGGCTTTGAGTACTGGTGCTTGAGCAGATGAGGGGCTACCTTCTCTAGCCACTGCGGCTGAATCGTGCCGACGTTGCGCGCAAAAGTGCGCGAGGTCTCGACGATTTCCGCAGCCATCACCCAGCGAGGCGGCTTCTTTGCCAACGCGGACGAGGGGTGAATGAGGAACTTAGTGTTGCGGGTGCCAGTAAATTCCTTGCCCTCGCCCTCGCGCGTACCAATCATCGATAACAGACCCGGTAACAGTGACTTTGCCACCTCGTCGGGATTGTCGACACCGTTGGTTGAGCTGCGGGCCGAAAGATGCCAGCCCAGCTCGGCCGTTGCCTGGTGGAGCTGACGCACCAAGTCCTGCCACTCGCGAACGCGCAGATAGTGGAGGTACTCGCGCTTGCACATCTTGCGGAATTGGTTACCGCTAAGCTCGCGACGCTTTTCCTCCAGGTACTCCCAGAGCTTCAGTAGGGAGTTGAAGTCGCTGGTGGTGTCCTTAAAACGGGCATGTAGCTGATCTGCCTGAGCTTGGAACTCCAGTGGACGTTCGCGAACATCCTGCAGAGACAAAGCGGCGACAATGACGGTTACCGCCCCAAGAGTGGTGTTCTCGTACCCTTCGACCAGCATGCGGGCAAGACGCGGGTCGACTGGGATACGGGCAATTTGTCGGCCGATGTCCGTCAGCTCGGGGGCATCAGACCCCGACGTGGTGGTAATAGCCTGAAGCTCTGTGAGCAGGTTAATGCCATCGCGGATTGCTTTGTGCTCTGGTGGCTGGACAAAGGGGAAGTCCTCAATCGCGCCAAGCCGCAGTGAAATCATTTGCAGTACAACCGAAGCGAGATTGGTGCGCAGAATCTCCGGATCCGTAAACTCGGGGCGCGAGAGAAAATCCTCTTCGCTGTAGAGACGAATCGCCACACCATCAGCTACACGGCCACAGCGTCCAGAGCGCTGATTCGCGGATGCCTGGCTGATGTCCTCAACTGGCAGGCGCTGCACCTTCGTGCGGGTGGAGTAGCGGGAAATGCGTGCGGTACCAGTATCGACGACATACTCGATACCAGGGACCGTCAGCGACGTTTCCGCAATGTTGGTCGCCAGCACAATGCGACGCCCGGAATGCGGAGTGAAGATCCGATGCTGCTCTGCATTAGATAGCCGACCGAATAGTGGAACGGCTTCTACACCTTTCCAGTGTTTGCCCTCGATGGCTTCGGCAGCTTCTCGGATCTCTCGCTCACCCGAAAAGAACACCAGGATATCGCCGTCGCCAAGCCGCATCAGCTCTTCACACGCAGCGATTACACCATCGATCTGCTCGATGGCGACTTCCTTTTCCTGCCCATTCTTCGCAACAACGGTCCGCACCAGCGGGCGATAGCGGATTTCCACCGGGTAGGTGCGCCCTGACACCTCGATGATGGGCGCAGGGTGCTCGTCGTCAGGCGCGAAATGACGAGCGAACCGTTCCGGATCAATCGTCGCGGAAGTGATAATGATTTTCAGATCTGGACGCTGCGGCAGAATATGCTTTAAATATCCCAGCAGGAAGTCGATGTTGAGGCTGCGCTCGTGCGCCTCATCGATGATGATGGTGTCGTACTCGCGCAGCAGCCGGTCGCGGCCAATTTCGGCCAGCAGGATACCGTCGGTCATCAGTTTGATGCAGGTATCCTTGCCCACGCGATCGTCAAAACGCACTGCATAGCCGACGTGCTGTCCAATCTTTTCGCCCAGCTCATGAGCGATGCGCTCCGCGACGGAACGCGCCGCAATACGACGTGGCTGAGTGTGACCAATCTTGCCCCGCACGCCGCGTCCCAGTTCGAGGCATATCTTCGGGATCTGCGTAGTCTTACCAGAGCCAGTCTCACCAGCAATAATGACGACCTGGTTGTTTTCAATTGCCTCTGCAATGTCGTCGCGGCGCGCGGACACCGGCAACTGGGCAGGGTAGGTGATGCGAGGAATCGCTTTACGACGATCTTCTAACCGCTCCAGCGCAAAGTCGAGGTCTGCAGAGATTGCAGACAGCGCCTTCGGCGCGGATGCTCGCTTTAGCCGGCGTCGGAAGGACTGAGCCTCCCGAATCGGCAATTGATCAGCGAGCTGGTAGAGCTCCTTTTTACGCGTGTCCTTAGCAGGTTTGCCAGAGCGCTGTGGCCTGGCGGAATTGCGGTGGCCGGAGTGGTGGTTTCCCGACTGGGCACGTGGAGCTGGTTTATCAGAACGGCTAGGAGTACTCATGGTTGCCTACTAGATTAGCCGCGTCTGGGGAGACAACCCACATCTGTGCTGATTAAGAGGTGCTCGAGATAGTCCGATGGCAGCAGGGAGCGTCCTACTTTGCCGCCGCTAGCTCGTCGGCAACTTCCTTGCAGTCCTCGCGCCCACAGTGCTGTGTCTCGGTGTGCTTCCAGCAATCATCGCAAATAAGTACCTGACGACGGCAGGTATCTTCGTTGATGCAGTTCTGGAAGGTGTTTGTGGGCTTGCCGCAGTGGACGCAGTGCCCGAGCTGTACGTAGTCCTCGTCTTCGATGCCATCGCCAAACTCCATATGCATGCGCTTGTCGAAGACATAGAGAGAGCCTTCCCACAGCCCCTTATTGCCAAACTTTTCGCCGTAGCGCACAATACCGCCGTCGATTTGGTAGACCTCTTCGAAACCGCGGTTCTTCATAAGTGCGGAGAGGATCTCGCAGCGGATGCCGCCGGTGCAGTAGGAGATAACCGGCTTGTCCTTCATCCAGTCGTACTTACCGGATTCCAGTTCGTCGATGAAGTCGTGCGTGGTCTTTACGTCCGGGACGACAGCGTTTTTAAACTTGCCAATCTCGGCTTCCATTGCGTTGCGGCCATCGAAGAAGATGACATCGTCGCCGCGTTCCTCGACCAGTTTATTGACCTCTTCCGGCTTCAAATGTGTGCCGCCGCCAATGACACCATCGACATCGACTTTCAGCTCGCCCGGAGCCCCGAAAGCGACGATTTCGTCGCGAACCTTGACGGAGAGTTTTGGAAAGTCATCAGCGCCGCCTTCGCTCCACTTGAACTGCATGGAGTGAAAAGCGGGGTACTGCTTGGTTTTCTTGATGTACCTCTTGCAGGCATCGAGATCACCGCCGACGGTGCCATTGATGCCGTGCTCGGACACCAGAATGCGGCCCTTGAGCCCTAACGACTCGCAAAGATCACGCTGCCACAGCATGATGGCACGCGGATCGGACAGCGGGGCGAACTGGTAGTACAGAAGAATCTTGCTGATGCTCACGGGGACTATTCTAGTCTGCTCTCCCAGTTATCCTATTTTCGGTGTGAACTGCTGGTTTGGTTTAGTGCTTCTGATAGAGAGCCTTCTTCTGGTACTTAGGCTCCGAAGTAACTAGGACGCCGAGGTTGCGGAAAATTGTTTCGTCCACGCTGCCCAGAATGGTGGTGGTGTGGACATCGCAGTTTCGAAGGTTCTTCAGCTCGGCGAGGGCTGCGCGGGCATCGTCGCTGGTGGCCGCCGACACGGAAAGGGCGATAAGAACCTCGTCGGTATGCAAGCGGGGGTTGCGGCTGCCCAGGTGATGCGTCTTAAGCGTTTGGATTGGCTCGATGGCAGCAGGGGAGAGCAAGTGCAAGTCCGGGTCGATATTGGCGAGCTTCTTGAGAGCGTTGAGGAGCATTGCTGCTGAGCATCCGAGTAGTTCAGAAGTCTTGCCCGTGATGATTGTGCCATCGTGCAATTCGATTGCGCTGCCCGGTGCCCCGGTAGATTTCTCAACTTCAAGAGCTGGTGCGACGACTCGGCGGGCGGCTGTCGACACGTTGGCCTTGCTCATAATCATGGCAATGCGCTGTGAGACTTCGTCGTCTGCGCTGTTCTTGTGTTCGTCGACAAGAGCCTTGTAGTAACGGCGAACGATTTCCTGGTTGGATGCCTCTCGGCACACTTCGTCATCGTCAATACAGTAACCGGCCATATTGACGCCCATGTCGGTCGGTGACTTGTACGGCGACTCGCCTGCGAGCTTCTCCAACAGAGTGCGCAGCAGTGGGAAGACCTCGACATCGCGGTTATAGCTGGTGACCTTGGTGTCATAGGCGGCCAAATGAAAAGGGTCGATGAGATTGATGTCATCGAGATCAGCCGTTGCCGCCTCGTAGGCCAGATTTACCGGGTGTTCGAGCGCCAGGTTCCAGATAGGGAAGGTCTCAAATTTTGCGTAACCGGAACGAATTCCGTGTTTGTGATCGTGGTAAATCTGCGATAGACAGGTCGCCAGCTTTCCAGAGCCCGGGCCCGGCGCTGTAACAACGACCAAGTCCCGCGTCGTTTGCGCCCATTCATTCAGCCCGAAGCCGGCTTCACTGACGATTTTCTCCGTGTTTGTCGGGTAGCCCTCGATATTGCGATGGCGGATGACGCTCAATCCGAGTCGCTGTAGGCGCTCAATGAAGTTCTTTGCCAGGGTGTTGTCGTCGGAAAGCTGCGTGACGACGACGCTGTCGACTAGAAATCCGCGTTCCCGAAAGACATCGACGAGGCGCAGCACATCGTCTTCGTAAGTGATGTCGAGGTCAGCGCGGACCTTGTGGCGCTCCAGATCCTTGGCATTGATGCACACCATGATTTCCAGATCGTCTTTGAGGCGATCGAGCATAGCGATTTTATTGTCAGGCGTGAAGCCGGGGAGCACGCGCGAGGCATGCATGTCATCAAATAGCTTGCCGCCCATTTCGAGATAGAGCTTGCCGCCTTCACCTGCGATGTCTGCGCGCCGCTTCTTAATATGAACGGATTGCATTTCGATGTACTTTTCGCGGTTAAAACCGACAGCCTGAGCCATGGTGCCCTTTCTGAAGTTGTGTCTGCGGGGGAGCGCGCTAAAGCTTGCGAAATTCTACTGTGTCCATGGTAGTGATACCGCCTTACGAATGTCGTATCGGTTACTGCTGTCGCGGGGGGAATTTTGGAAACTTTGGCTTATTAGGCCACGCGTAGGGGATTGTCTGATTAAAGTCCAACATATTGATATTCAAAAAGAAATATGAAGAGGATGTGACATGCTTGATCCCCAGATGGCATCATCGTCGAATTCGGCAGAACCAACCGCACGCGCCCCGTACCAAGTGGGCAGGCGAGGCTTCCTCGTCGGAGCAACTGCCGTGTCAGCTGCGAGTATGATGCCTGCCGTAAATGGTGCATCAAAGGCAAACGCCGCTCCTGCAAACGGGGCTTCTGCCGCCGCGGGGAATTCGACCACCAATTTGAATGTCGGTCGAGGAATGGCTGACATGACAGGTGAGCCACTTGGCGCTGGCATGAACGGGTATGCGGTCATGGACCAGACCACCTCGGGTCTGCGTCTTCGCCAGATGGCGCGTGCATTCATCTTCGGTGATGACGACGACAACCGTGTCGTCCATGTCACCGCAGATATGGGGCTCATGTTCCAGTCCATCCAGATGGAAGTTCTGCGGCGACTGCGAGCTCTCTTCGGAGACCTCTACCACGAGGGCAACGTGCTTATCTGCGCATCTCATACGCATGTCGCGCCGGGTGGTACATCGGGCCATCTTATGGTGGACCTGACTACTCTCGGATTCCGTCCCGTCACTTTCGAAGCTGTGGTCGTTGGTGTGGTCAAGGCGATTGAACGTGCACACGCTGATTACCAGCCGTCGACTATCCACCTGACCAAGGGGCTTGCCCAGGATGCGGGTGTCAACCGCTCCCTGGAGGCATTTAAGCGTAACCCTGAAGAAGAACTGCGTCGCTTCCCCGACGGAGTCAACCCGGAAAGCCATACACTGCACGTGAGTCGCGGTGGCCGCGAAGTCGGATTCATTAACTGGTATGGAATTCATCCGACCACCTTCGGCCCCGAGCACACCATCATCGACGGCGACAACAAGGGCTACGCAGCATGGAAGGTCGAGGTCGACCGCGGGGTTACCCACCGTGAGCCGGCCGATGCCCCCTTTGTCGCCGCATTTACCATGTCGTGCCCGGGTGACATCAGCCCGAACATGGGGCTCGTGCCAAATTCGGGTCCCGGCAACGGAGACGAAGCAGAGTCCGCCCGCATTCTCGGTCAGCGTCAGATTGACGCTACCCAAGGCCAGACCATTGCACTGCCAGGAGGCGGGATCTCCACCGTCCACAAGTGGGTCAACCTCGGCGATGTCGACATCGATGGCCAATTCACGCCCGATGGCCAGCCACACCGCACTGGACCTGCAATCCTCGGTGCGGCCTTCGCAGCCAGTAGCCAGGAGGACGGCGGCGGCGAACCGGCCCTAGGTTTCAACGAGGGTCAGCGTGGAGGCACACCGTGGGTACGTCAGCTCAATAACGTCGTACTCCCGAAGAATATCGGGGAGATTCAGGGTGAGAAAGAGTGCCTGCTGCCAGTGGGCTACATCGATGGTCTTCTCCAGCAGACCCATATGTTCTCCATCACCCGCATCGGTGGCTTCACCTTGATCACCAACGGCCTTGAACCCACCACGATGTCGGGTTACCGCATGCGTCAGCACGTCGCCGAAGTCCTCGGCGTTCCAATCGACACTGTCATCTGCCAGGGCTACACCAACAGCTATGGACACTACGTCGTTACCCCAGAGGAATACGATCAGCAGGACTACGAGGGCGGCGCGACGGCTTTCGGCAAGTACACGCTCAGTGCGATGATCTCCATCTATCACGATCTCGCCCACGCGCTTGCCGACGGCATGGCTGTCGACCCGGGTAGTGCTGCAGGTGATCTCACTGGCATCATCCCGCCGTCGCCAGCAGGAGGAAAGATTATCGATTCCGCACCAATGGGCAAGAATTTTGGTGACGTGCTCGAATCGACTGCAAGCGTCACGGTAGGGCAGAAGGCCGTTGCCCAATTCGTCGCGGCAAATCCGAATAACGACTTGCGACTGGAAGACGGCTACCTACTTATCAAGAATGACCGCGGTGAGATCGTTTCTGACGACTGGGACCAGGCAACTGTCATTGAGTTTGCCAAGGACGGTATTCATACCACCGCCAAGGTCACTTGGGAGACCGGAGGAGTCGCGCCGGGCAAGTATGACATCATCGTGCGTGGTAGCGCGTTGGGTGCCGGTGATTCGCTGAACCCATTCGAGGGAGTCGCCGCGGTGGAGCTCGTGTAAGAACGTCCAATTAAATACGTCCATGCGCACAATGTGACTTATACTTCGGCCTTTAAAATCTCGTCAAGGCCTTGTCTCACGTATAGTCCGTTGTGCGCATTATTTGTATGTATACGTCAATTTGGCAGGAGCAATTTGCTTCATGAATACCTCAAACGATCCATATAGCAACAACGATCCTTACGGTGACGGCAGCCGGGACAATGAGTCCAATAACTATGACTCCCAGAGTCACGGTTTTCCCAACAATGGTTCGCAGGATTACAACCCTTACGGGTTCGATTCGGACGCACAACATGGCCCGCGTGGACCAGAGGATTCGCCACAGTGGAATCAGGCTTACGGCCGTGAACAGGCTTATGGCGAAATTCCTTCTTATGGAACTGGCGAGTCTCGCGATAGTTATGCCGGGCAACCCCATGGTGCGGACTCGAGCTACTGGCAGCAACCGGCAGGTGGGAATCCTGCAGCCGGCGCGCTTGCTCCAGGTGTCAACATGCCAGGTGGCGATGAGCCGCCGGTGAAGCCTGTGGCACAGGGGTCGACGAAGGTCGACATTGGACGTGCCTTTTCCGCGGCGTTTCGTAGTCTAAACAGCAATTTTGCTTCCTGGCTTGGCATCATGCTGACGTTCTTCGCCGTACTAGTTGCCCTGATTGTTGGCGCAGCGGCAATTCTCTTTGCATCTGGTGACTTCGATCCGGACTTTGAGCCGAACTATCCAGGCGATGTTCCGTTTGAGGATCTAGGGTCGATGTTCGCGACTCTCGGCGCGATGGCACTGCTATTTGCGGTGGGCATGTTCGCGATGCAGGCATTCATGCTGCGCGGTGCGTTCGAAGCTGTCGACGGGCGAGTGCCGAGCTACGGTACTTTCTTCCGTGTAAACCGGTGGGGATCTCTTATCGGTGCCTACATTGTCACGTTCCTGGTGGGGCTGCTCGCCATGCTTCCGGGGATGGCACTCTTCATCGCTGGAGCATCCCTGTCTGCCAACGGCAGTGAAGCTGCAGCTGCGATGATTCCCATCGGCTACCTGTTGGTATTTGTGCTGTCCATCTTCATCATGCCAATCACAGCGACTATGCCGCTTCTTGTTTTTGATGGTCGAGCAACAGCACTTGAGGCTCCGGTCGTCGCATGGCGCTTGGTGAAGCCTCAGTATTGGACGATGCTCGTTGCATTCATTCTGACGTCGATTGTTTCTTCCGCAGGTGCAATGCTCTTCTATATCGGTATGTTGTACACAGTCCCGCTTGCTCTCCTAGTGCAAGTACACATCTACCGTCAGCTCATCGGTGGCCGGCGGGTTATCAATGAAGCCCAGGAGAATCCGGGTTATTACCCGCCACAGCAGTAGCCAAAAACGAACAAGAAAAAGCGCCCAAGGAACCGGTACAAATTGGTTCCTTGGGCGCTATTTCGTCAGCAGGTAATTCTGCGGGGGAGCGTTCGGCTATCAAAAGCCGAACCTATGCTCCGAATATTTAGCGGGTAGCCTCGGCGAAGACAGCCTGTGCAACACCAGAGACGGTGCCTGCAATCTTCACAGCTTCCCAGACCTGCTCCTTGGTCAGACCAGCATCGCGGACGACCTTTGCGTGAGAAGTCACGCAAGCTTCACAGCCGTTGATGGCAGAAACTGCCAGAGACCACAGCTCGAAGTCTTCCTTCTCGACACCCGGATTGGAGATGATGTTCATGCGCAGGCCGAACTTGACCTGTGCGTAGTCATCACCGAGCATGTGGCGAGTGCGGTAAGCAACGTTGTTCATGCCCATAACGGTGGCCGCACCAAGCGCAGACTCGAAAGCCTCGTCAGACAGGTGCTCCTTGGCTTCCTCAGCGATCTCGGAGAAAACGGTCTCGTTGCGGGTGGCAGCAGCGGATGCAAGCAGGGTACCCCACAGCTGCTGCTCGGAGAGTTCCGTAGAACGGGTGAGAGTGCCAAGGTTCAGCTTCATGTCCTTGGCGTACTCCGGTAGACCGGAACGAAGGTTATCGATGCTCATATGAGTTACTTCAGCTCCTGCTTCAGAACGTCCATCTTGTCGATGTTCTTGGTCGGGTCATTCTTCTGCCAGTTACATGCGCAGACCTCTTCAGACTGAAGAGCGTCGAGAACACGCAGAACCTCGTCAACGTTACGACCGACAGCGTCCGGGGTAACGGAAACGAACTGAATGATGCCGTCCGGGTCAATGATGAAGGTTGCGCGGTCTGCAACACCGTCAGCGTTCTCGACGCCGAGTGCACGCATCAGGTCATGGCGGATGTCGGAGAACATCGGGAACGGGATGTCCAGCAGTTCCTCGTGGGTTGCACGCCAGTTGAAGTGGGAGAACTCGTTGTCGCCAGAGCCACCGAGAATAACGGTGTCACGGTCCTCGAATTCCTCATTCAGCTTGCCGAATGCAGCAATCTCAGTCGGGCAGACAAAGGTGAAGTCCTTCGGGTAGAAGAAGACGACCTTCCACTTACCCTCGTAGGACTCATTGGTTACCTGCTCGAAGTAGTCATCCGGAGAAGAAGCGTTTGCATCACGCAGGTTGCCGCCCTTCAGAGCGGTCAGAGAAAACTCGGGGAACTTGTCGCCAACAGTCAAAATTGCCATGGAATCCTCCTGAATGTATTCCTTTTGGGGTCACACACCATTATGCCTATGGATTCCCGAACCGTCAAGAGGAAAAAGTTAATAAGCTCGTGTAGGCTTATAGGTATGCGTAATAGAGATTATCGGCCCACTTTGCCTCAGTTACGTGCCTTTGTCGCGATTGCCGATACCGGTCACTTCGGTCAAGCCGCTGCCCGCCTCGGCATTTCACAGCCCAGCCTGTCACAAGCGCTTTCCACCCTTGAGCAGGGACTGGGGGTGCAGCTTGTAGAGCGTTCGACTCGCCGAGTGCTGGTGACGCCACTCGGTCGCGGTCTGATTCCATATGCCCGCCAAGCATCTGAAATTGTTGACGAGATCGTTGCTCGCGCCTCTGGCCGTACAGATGATTTGTCCGGACCACTATCCATTGGTGTTATCCCTACGGTTGCTCCATACGTGCTGCCCAACTTCCTCCAGTTGGTTCGTGACGAGCTGCCAGATCTAAAGCCTAGGATCGTCGAAGAGCCGACCGAGCGCCTCATCGAATCACTTCGCTCCGGCACCATTGATGCAGCCATCATGGCACTGCCGTCCGATGTGCCTTCCTTTGAAGAGATCTACCTCTACGACGAAGAGTTCTACATCGTCGTGCCAGAGGATCATCCGCTGGCAGGTAAGGAAGAGGTAAAGCTTGAGGCAATCAGAGACTTGGACTTGCTTCTGCTTGACGACGGTCATTGCCTGCGCGACCAAGTGTTGGATATTTGTCGCAAGGTCGATGCTGTTCACGGCGAGACCTCCAGCTTGGAAACACGGGCGGCTTCTCTATCGACCGTCGTGCAGTGTGTTGCCGGTGGGTTGGGGCAGTCGCTTGTACCGGAATCGGCTGTCAAGATTGAGGCCGACCGTCCCGGCCTGGCTGTTGCGCGATTCGAAGGTCCGGCACGGCCGGGACGCACCATTGGGCTGGTTCACCGCGCATCATCGGTACGCGGCGGCGAGTTCAATCGAATTGCTGAACTGGTACGGCAGGCCTACATAGACGCTGTTGCCTAAAGCTCTCTTGGCGCATGCCGCAGTAGCGTATGAAATAAGCAAAACCGGGCTGGTAGTTCCAGCCCGGTTTTTCGCGTTTATCCCTGAATAATTCGCAGCGATGCCAACCTGACCTCGCCGTATTCATCAGATGCAGCCAAGTCAACGCCCGCTTCAAAGCGCCAGCCGTGGTCGCCCTCAGGGTCATCGAGTATCTGGATCACATGCCATAGGCCCTCACCAGCCTTGCGGTCAATCGAAATCATATCGCCGCCGCGAGCCTTTGCATCGATCCCTAGGTCATCGTATTCATCGAAGTAGTCATCCATCGCGGCAGGCCAATCAGGTGCGTCGTCGAGGTAGTTGTCCAGGTCGGCCAGCTCCTCCTCCTTTTCAAAGGCAAAGAGCTGCACGTGGCGAAACATGAGATTGCGCACCATACGGGTAAATGCACGTTCGTTGCCTGTAAGGGGCCGCGACTCGTCGGTGCCAAAAGCCGCTTCCTTGAGAGTTTCCTCGTCCAATGGCTTGTCCGGATCGGCCATCTGCGCCCATTCATCCACCAGGGAGTTATCCACCTGCACAACGAGCTCGCCGAGCCATTCCACAATGTCCCGGAGTTCCTCGTTAGCGGCTTCCGGAGGGAGAGTGTGTCGCAAAGTGCGCCAGGCATCGGTGAGATAGCGCAGGAAAATACCTTCGGAGCGGGCAATTCCGTACTCAGATACCACGTCCGAGAAAGTCATGGCCTTTTCCACCATCTCGCGCACTACTGACTTGGGCGACAGCGAAAACTCACGCACCCACGGGTGACCTTGAGCATAGGTGTCGAATGCACCCTCCAGCTCGTCGGCAAGCGGCATCGGCCATGTGATGTCTTCGACGATGTTCATACGTTCGGTGTAATCAACACCCTCGGCCTTGAGCGCGGCGATTTCTTCACCGCGTGCCTTTTTCTGCTGCGCGATGAGCAGTGGGCGAGGGTCTTCCAGAATTGACTCAAACACACTGATGACATCGAGTGCGTAGTTCGGGCTGTCCTTATCCAACAGTTCGAGCGCGGCGATGGCGAAAGGCGACAGCGGCTGATTGAGCGCGAAGTCACGCTGCAGCTCCATTGTCAGCTCGGGGCGGCAGTCATCGCCCTCGCCATGCGTGACGACGATTCCGGCGTTGACCAAACCGCGGTAGAGCTCAATTGCGGTCAGAATAGCCTCATTTTGCTGGTGGCGGGTGTCGTGATTGGTGCGCAGCAGATGACGCATGTGTTCGTAGGTATCGCCACCACGTGCAATGACGTTGAGCAACATACCGTTGGTAACTGCAAAGCGGCTGGTCAGCGGCTCCGGTGGCTGAGAAACGATTTTGTCGAAGGTCTTCTCCGACCATGTCACTTCGCCCTTGGGAACGGACTTCAGCCGCAACTTCTTCAGTTTGGCCTCATCCTGGCCGGCACGGCGCCGCAGCTTGGCGTTTTCGATTTCGTGTTCAGGTGCTTCGACAACTACGGTGCCCTCGGTGTCGTAGCCAGCACGGCCGGCGCGTCCAGCGATCTGGTGGAACTCGCGTGACTTGAGAATACGGCTACGACGGCCATCGAAC
The DNA here is from genome assembly GCF_039907185.1 of Corynebacterium sp. c8Ua_99. Classification (NCBI taxonomy): domain Bacteria; kingdom Bacillati; phylum Actinomycetota; class Actinomycetes; order Mycobacteriales; family Corynebacteriaceae; genus Corynebacterium; species Corynebacterium sp. c8Ua_99. The sequence goes on along the minus strand of NZ_JASBOG010000001.1, from coordinate 13,998 downwards.
TTGGCCAAACCGGTAATCAGCACCGTGCGAATAGGCACGTTAATGCCGACGCCGAGGGTATCCGTGCCACAGATGACCTTCAGCAGACCAGTCTGAGAGAGACGCTCAACCAAACGACGGTACTTCGGCAGCATTCCCGCATGGTGGACGCCAATGCCCTGGCGCACCAACTTGGAAAGAACTCGACCAAAGGCCGTGGTAAACCGGAAATCGCCAATCTCTTCGCGAATCCGCTCCTTCTCCTCCTTCGTCAGCAGCTTCAGACCGGTCAGTGCTTGAGCCTGTTCAGCTGCTTGGCGCTGGGAGAAAAAGACGATGTAGATTGGGGCTTTGCCGGATTCCAACAACTCCGCCAGCGTGTCATGAACTGGTGTGTAGACATAGTGGAAATCCAGCGGTACCGGGCGCGTCGTACCTGTAACGAGGTTGACGTCGAGTCCCGTGCGTTCCTTCAAATCCGTCTCAAACTTTTGAGTATCGCCGAGAGTGGCGGACATCAACAGGAATTGGCAACGGGAAAGCTCGAGCAAGGGCACTTGCCATGCCCACCCGCGATCGGGATCCGCATAGAAGTGGAATTCATCCATTACCACCTGGTCAATATCGGCGTCGGCCCCGTCGCGCAGGGCGATATTGGCGACAATTTCCGCAGTTGCGCAGATGATGGGTGCACCACCGTTGACGGTGGCATCGCCGGTCATCATACCGACGTTCTCAGCGCCAAAGACCTCGCAGAGGGCAAAGAACTTCTCGCTGACCAAGGCCTTAATAGGCGCTGTGTAAAAGCTGCGTTGGCCACGGGCAAGCGCGCAGAAGTGGGCAGCAATAGCCACCATGGACTTGCCCGACCCTGTCGGAGTGGCAAGGATGACGTGGTCGCCACCAGCGAGACCAATAGCGGCCTCCTCCTGGGCCGGGTAGAGCGTGATGCCCTGATCCCTGGTCCAGGCAATGAACGAGTCCATAATCGCATCGTCGAAAAGGGACTCTGGAACCTCAGCTAGGTCGGGAAGCATTTCAGATAGTGACACGCTTCCCACCCTAGCGGTAACCCCGGATTAGAAGCGGAACCAGGGCTTCCAGCCGCGCCGACGGCGAGGTTGTTCCGGTTCACCGGATTCTTCGCTTTCCGCCTGCTCTTCCCGAGGCTGTTCTGACTCAGGCTGTTCGGCAGTGCCGTCTGCAGAAAACTCCGCAGACCTATCATCCGCCGAGGCCGACTCGGATTCTTCCGAGTGTGCGTCAGTGTCCTCTGATGTAGTTGCCGAGGAATCCGAGTTGGCCGGGGTCTCCGCCTCGTCGTCAAGCGAGGAAGAATCCTCTACTGGGCGCAGCGGTTGAGAAGCGAGGAACCTTTCGAACTCAGCGCCAATCTCGTCGGCCGAAGGCATCTCGCCGTTAGGTCCAAGCAGGGGAGAAGTCTCCAGCTCTTGACGACGTTGAACTTCCTGGTCGTACTGTTCCTCGAGAAGATTGACCAGCTGAGAGACCTCGCCGGAATCATTCGTCTGCGTATTGAGCAGCTCCGCCACCCGCGCGGATTCCTTCTCCAACGCCTCAAGCGGGAGCTCGAGCTTGGCTAGTTTTGCTACCTCCTGCAACAGCCGCAGTGACGCCAGCGGATACTCAGAGGCCGCGACATAGTGTGGCACCTGTGCGGTGAAACCAAAGGCATCACAACCGCGGCTTGCGAGCTCGTACTCAATGTTCAGGCTCGCAGCACCCGGAACTGTGACGCGGTTTCCCCAGGTATGCATATCACCGAGTTTCTGCTTATCTGTGCCGTGGGCGATGATGCCCAGCGGTCGGGTGTGCGGAACCGTCATCGGCGCCGAGTACAGCGACACAGTCCGACCGACATCGTAGCGCTCCGCCAAATCTGCCACGGCAGTCGAGAAAGCCTCCCACCGCATGTCTGGCTCAGGGCCAGAAAGCAGCAAGAACGGCTTACCGACGTTGTCGCGAACCACATTGAGTGACAGGTTCAAATCGGATACATCCACAATCTGGTCGTGGTTCATCGTCACAGAGGGACGGCGAGAACGATAATCAATCAGCTCGTCGATAGAAAAGTTCACCAATGGACGGTGCTCGAGAGCATCCAAGAGGAAACTAGCTGATTCCGAGACGGCATTACCGGCATCCGCATAACCGCTAAGTGCAATGACCAGGGTCAGATGGCCCTCACTTCCCGTTACGTCAGGAACCGGAAAAACTACCTCGTACATATTGCCCTGAGGCTTGTCGGTCGGATCACTCACGTACGACTACCTCCTGCATCACATTTTTCGTCATTTGAAGTAAACAACCACGATACCGCAGAAATTATTCCAGTTATCCACAAGTTGAAAGTAGTCCACAGATGGGCCGATTCTTCCGGTCGCGCACAAGCAAGGCTGTTGCGGATTCGATAACAATGAGAGCCACCAGATGGCGAGAGGATTGTCCGCTGTCGAGCTATTCCAATGGGGGAAAAGGGGTAAGGAATTAATGGGAAACAAAAAGAACTTCGGTGCAGGACAAAAGCCTGAAATTGAGCCGAGTGTCTTTCTGACGAACCTGCCGGGAATCGTTGGATTCTATCCGCGGGGGCAAGTAGTGATTGCGGCGTTGTACCGTCAGCAGGTCGAAGATCTCATCGATGGCAAGGTTGAGTTTGACCCGACAGCGCATGCTGGCCCGATGCTGATCAAGGATGTGGCTTCGATGGAGAACAATCCTGACTTGGTGCGGGCAGCCGCGGACTTCCTGCTCGATGAAGGATGCACTCACGCAGATGTGTTTATCATCGACGAATCCTGGGGGATTGAAAAGGACTCCACACCTATTACAGGCTGGCTGCGAGAAGGCGGCCTGCATGAGGTGCGTTTGGCGGGCGTTGCCACTATTGCTGCGGGGGAAGTTGTCACGGACGAGCAGGGAGAGATCGTCGGCATTGTCGGTGACAGTCTGATGACCGACAATGCAAATCTAATCTCCCGGCAGGGAGAGCAGATTTTCAAAAACTATGAGGAGTACCGCAGCTATTTTCGAGGTGGCCAATTCCACGACAGTAAAGACAGGGCTCTGATTGAACGCCTCCGGGAACGAGCGACAGCCGTTGAGCAGCCGAGGAAGCTCAAAATTGGTTCGGACAATCCCGCGCTCATTGAGCACTTCGACATGCTCAAAACCGCCGTGGAAAACGTGGCCGATGGTGTGATGGATGCACATGAGGCGGTGCGCGATGAAAACGCAGGATATGCCATTGCAGCAGCACTGACCAACGTCACCTTGCGCGATATGTCCATGATTTTCATTACTACGCAGTTGGCGCAATCAATGGGAGAAATCTGGCGCGAGGCCGCAATCGTCCACCGCGGCAGCCTGCGTGCTAACGCTTTAGCGTGTTTTGCCATCGCAAAGTTCGCGGCTGGGCTGGAGAACTTTGCGCAAACAGCTCTCGATGAGGCAGCGGGGGAGCAACCGAATCATTCACTGACTCAGTTGCTGGAAATTGCGGTCGCCAATCAAATTGTGCCGAGGTGCGTCGGCACAATTCTTGGAGCAGCACAAGAGGTACTGCGCAGGGTATACAAGGTGAAAATGCCGCGTATTGATTAGCGACCCTGCAAGCTGTACTGCAGTACCTAGCGGTGCGCCGAGTGGGCTCGGTCGCCGAGGTTCTTGGTGTACTCCCATGCATCGGCGACGATGGTTTCAAGCTCCGTCTGGTTGGGCTTCCATCCGAGCTCGTCCATGGCACGCTGAGAAGAGGCAATAAGGGTTGCCGGATCACCGGCTCTACGCGGTGCATCCTCAGCGGGAATCGGGTGACCGGTGACCTTACGGCAGGTTTCAATGACCTGGCGAACTGAAAAGCCGTCGCCGGAACCGAGGTTAAAGATACGGTGGGTTCCCGGCGTGTTGGACTCTAGTGCCAAGACATGCGCATCGGCGAGGTCTTTGATGTGGATGTAGTCACGCACCGCGGTGCCGTCCGGAGTCGGCCAGTCATTGCCAAAGACCATAATCTTGTCGCGGTGACCGAGCGCAACCTGCAGTACCAGTGGGATGAGGTGAGTTTCCACCTCACGGTTTTCTCCAAAACCGCCCCAGGCACCCGCCACATTGAAATAACGCAAGCTGGTAGCGCCGATGTTGTATGCCTTGGCGTAAGAGGCGATGGCGTAGTCCATGGCCAGCTTGGTGGCACCGTAAGGGTTGGTCGGCGCGGTTGGCATGTCTTCGGTAATTGGTGTCTTCTCTGGCTCGCCGTAGGTTGCAGCTGTCGAAGAGAACACCAGGTTATTCGTACCGGTATCACGCATCGCGTCGAGTAGCTTCAGGGTTTGGCCCACATTGTTGTGCCAGTAGTCGGAAGGAACTTCGACAGACTCGCCAACAAGCGATTTCGCAGCGAAATGAACGACGCCGTCGAAGCTGTCGGAGGACAGAACCTCGTAGGCCTTGTCCGCCACATCGCCTTCGACTAGGGTCGCGCCCTCTGGCACCGCATCACGGTTGCCAACAGAGAAGTTGTCCAGAATGGTGACGTCGTGGCCAAGAGAAATCAATACTGCCGAGCACACGCTACCGACGTAGCCGGCACCACCAGTGACGAGGAGTTTCATTTGATAATCACCATGATTGCGTGAGACAGAGTATCCGGAATGTCAAGAGAATGATCACCACGGGCGAGAGTCACGCGGCCGGCGGCAACCTCGGCAAGTGCCTCAGTACCCGGCATAATTCCAGCCTTGTGGAGACGCTTCATGTAGCTCTGCTCGACCTGCAGGATTTCGTTAATCTGGACGATCTCAACGGTGTACTCGCCGGGGTTTAGATCGGACAGTCGGCGAACGTTCTCTAACGACTCTGGTGACTGAGTCCCACCGAGGTCTCCCAAACCGGGAATCGGATTGCCGAATGGGGAGCGTGTGTAAGAGTCAAGCACGTCGAGAAGTTTGCGCTCGACCTCGTCACTCATTACGTGCTCCCAGCGGCAGGCTTCGTCGTGAACCTTGTCCCATTCGAGGCCAATGACATCCGTAAGTAGGCGCTCAGCTAGGCGGTGCTTACGCATGACAGCCGTGGCCAGCCTGCGGCCCTCGTCGGAAAGCTGCAAGCTGCGATCTGGGGCAACTACGAGAAGGCCATCGCGCTCCATGCGCGCAACGGTTTGGCTAACGGTCGGCCCCGACTGCTCAAGGCGTTCGGCAATGCGAGCACGCAAAGGAATGATGCCCTCTTCTTCGAGTTCGAAAATCGTACGTAAGTACATTTCCGTGGTGTCAACCAAATCCCTCACGGTTTTCCTCCGATAACACAGTCTTAAAAGTTTTCACTCAAGTATTAGGATAACCACACTTGCGCAAGAAAGATGTTAGGGCTCGCAAATCTAGTGGCTTTGGTGCTGATTAGGCAGCGAAAAGCTTGGTTCGGTGGGCGCTGCTGAGACGGAAGGGAGCGTACGCGATGTCGAAAGTTCGACGTGCAGACGAAAACGCCGACCGCCAGTGTGGATGAAACTCCGGCACGGGGTCGGCATTGAAGTCCAGCTCTATCTCAGGGCTGAAATTAGGAACCCTATCGATGTCACCGCCATGTGGCGTTAGTTTGCGTACTCACGCAGCTTGTCAGCACGGTCACCCTCGCGGAGCTTGGACATAACTTCCCGCTCAATCTGGCGGACGCGCTCTCGAGACAGGCCAAAGTGGCGGCCAATCTGATCCAGCGTGCGGGGCAGGCCATCGTCGAGACCGTAGCGGAGCTTAATAACTTCCTGCTCTCGAATCTCGAGAGTGGACAGAACCTTGCGGACATCGTGGTGACGCAGGGAAGCGACAACTGCCTCCTCGGCATCAGTTGCCTCTGAATCCTCAATGAAGTCTCCCAGAGGAGCTTCCTCATCAGTGCCCACCGGCATGTCCAAGCTCACCGGGTCGCGGGACTGACGCAGCAGCATCTCAATCTTGGCCTCTGGAATGCCGGATTCCTCTGCCAATTCCTCATTCGTAGCCTCACGGCCGAGCTGCTGGTAGAGCTCACGCTTGATACGAGAAATCTTGTTGACCTGCTCAACCAAATGAACAGGGAGGCGAATGGTGCGCGACTGATCAGCCATACCGCGGGTAATAGCTTGGCGAATCCACCACGTTGCGTAAGTGGAGAACTTGAAACCCTTGGTGTAGTCGAACTTTTCCATGGCGCGGATGAGGCCCAAGTTGCCCTCCTGGATTAGATCCAGCAGAGGCATACCGCGGTTGGTGTAGCGCTTCGCCAGCGAGACCACAAGACGGAGATTGGCTTCGAGTAGGTGGGCGCGTGCAGCCTTACCTTCCTTTGCCAAAATCTTGACATCACGCTTCTTTGCGCGGGTCATTTTCGCGCCGGTCTGCAGCAAATGCTCGGCGTATACACCGGCTTCAATGCGCTTAGAAAGTTCCACCTCTTCTTCAGCGCTGAGAAGAGCAGTCTTTCCGATGCCGTTCAAATACACACGAACCAAATCGGCGGACGGATTGGAGTTATTGCCAGTGCGGCGCCCCTTGTCCCGTGGCTGACCTTCCAGTTCGTCATTTTGAATATCGGCACTCTTCATGAATCTGCCTCCTGGATTTTTAAGTGGACTCAATAACTACAACGCACGGAGTTACGGAAATGTTCCCGTGAAAGTTGATGAATGTCAATAGGGTAATTTTGCCATGCAAATATAATGTTAAGAAAAACTGCCGCGACTAGCATTCTACGAGAACTGTAAAGGGGCCATCATTGACGGATGCGACCTCCATCATCGCTCCAAATTGTCCCGTTGCGACCGTCAAGCCACGATTGCGCAAGTTCTCGACAATTTTTTCTATGACGGGTTCGGCCTCTGGGCCCGGAGCCGCGTCTACCCACGACGGCCGCCGTCCCTTCTTTGTCGCCCCCATCAACGTGAATTGGCTAACAACGAGCACCGGGGCGCCAGCGTCGACAGCGCTGAGCTCGCCATCCAGAATGCGCAGCTCCGCGATCTTGCGGGCCATCGTTTCCCAAGCATCGGCAGTGTCCTCGCGGCCAACACCTACGAGCGCCAAAATGGCGCCGGTATCGCCTCCGTCAACGTGGCCAACAACGGAGCCGTCGACAGTGACTGACGCGGATTTAACTCGGGTGAGAACGGCTTTCATTTACTGTTTATCCTCCAAGAGCTCGGTGGGGAGAATCAGACCATGGCGAACCAAGTCAACGACGATGGGAACTAGGGCGTCCTTGATTGCAGGGACTTCGGACTCATCAAAGGCTCCAAACATTGCCATGATGTCGATGACGGAGCCCAGGGCAGCTTCGGGATGCAGTGCACCCAGGATGGTTGCGACGGACTCATCGATTGAGTGTGTCCAGGCGGGGCCGTCGGTGCGTGAGATGCGCGTATCGAACTCAGTGAAGCCCTGGCCGCTGTCGACGTCGGCAAGCGAAACGCGTTCTAAGGCGACGCCGGGTCGCACAGTAAAGGCAGCTTCGAGGATGGTGTCAGCAGTTTGTGTACGAAGCCATTCGGCGCGGCCGAGATACTCCTCGGCTTCGGCGGCGAAGGGAGCGGCCAAAGGCTGAGGCATTTCTTCACACACAGCGGAAGTCGGGCCGTCGATGCGCTGAACCGTGATGTAGCCGAACCCGATGCCTGTCACGCCGCTGTTGCGGAAGTGCTCCAGCCAGGCACGGGAGCGCTCGCAGCCTTCTGGGCTGCGGGGGTCGATGGACTCGTCTCGAAGCCAGGTGCCGATGTATTCCGCCGGCGTGGCGACATCTCGTTGTGTTACCCACACTTCTAGGCCTTCAGCAGGGAGCCAAGAGGCGATGCGCTGTTGCCAACTTTCGCCTTCGATATGGGCCCAAGCACCGAGCAGATGCGCCGTGCCGCCGTCGGTGAGATGGTCGGCCAGACCGCGGATCATAAGTTCGGTGGCACCGTCCAGATTCAATCCTGAGTCACGGTAAACATGTTCCACACTTGGCAGCCCTACGACGAACGGCGGGTTCGCCACAATGCGGTCAAACTTCTTGCCTGCAACCGGTTCAAACCACGAGCCTTCGACGGCCTGCGCCTGGGCGAAGCCATTTGCTGCGAAAGTAGCGCGGGCAAAAAACAGCGCCCGGGGGTGAATGTCCGTCGCGACAATCGACTTTGCATCAGGCTGGGCAAGGCTCTGGACGCCACAACCGGCACCGAGGTCGAGTACGGATTCCACCGCCGAGGTCGGCGAAATATCGAGGAGGGAGCGGGAAGCCCGCCCTACGCCCAAGACATGATTGGGTCCAGGAACGTGATCGCTCATAGAGGCATCGCGGTCGGAAAAGACAATACGGTCGACTCCCGCAATCTCGACCGGGCGCACATCGATACACACCTGTGCGTTGGTGGCGGTGCCGGCAAGTATGCCGCTGCCCAGTAACTTGGCTGTCAGCTCAGCCCCAAATAGCTGCTGTGCGTCGGCGAAATCGCCCAGGATGAAAAGACGCAACGCGGTCACAGTGTCCGCAGAAACGCCCTCAGTTTCGGTAAGTAGAACATCGACAACGCCGGGCTCACCGCGGTCCAGCGCGGCCAGTCCCTCGGCGCCTAGGACTCGACGCAGTGACTCGCTGGAAAACTCAAGGCGCCTGAGCGCGGTGGCAAATTCCTCCGCACAGTCGACAAAATCACGAAGCTGCTGATCAGTCGGTGGGGTGAAGGTGGAGGGGGAAAAGGTCATCGTAGGCACTACCTTCGTCGTAAAGCGGGGCGGAGGGGCTAGTTAGGGGAGCTTGACGACGGATCGTCGTCTTCCGGCATATCGATGACATTTGCATCATCGAAGGGGGGTGAGATGGTCTCGTTACCGGACTGCGGCGGTGCGTCGGTGTCTTCGGTACTGGCGGCAGAACCGAGCGCGCGCATCTCCGCTTCCTTGAGGGCGCGCTGGCGTTGCTGCTCCTCCCATTTGCGGTTTTGCTCGCGTACAACTCCAGGCTTGTAGACGCGCGGCTTACGCTTGTCCGCGGGTTCTCCAACGCCATTGGCGATAACAACCGCGATCCACGGCATGGGTACGGAGACGACCATGAGAATCGCTGCAATCCACGGCACATCCCACCACAGATAAAAAGCGCCGGAAAGAAGCAGCAGCGGAATGCGAGACCATTGCAGAGCCGCGTAGACGTGGCGGCGGTGGTCATAGTTGCGAATCCGAGAGCCGCGGGCGTCGGTAATCAACGCCGCGTCTTTCTTGCGTCGCCGGGAACTTCCGCGTTTCGGCAGCGCGGAGTCGCGACGGTCATTGATTCGCGCCATGGTTGTCTAGCATACGCCTGTGGCGTGGGGTCGTCTCAACTAGCTATGTCCGTTGCAGCCGCATGCTCGCGTAGTCGTAGCGATGTTGTGGATGGCTGTGGAAGGCAGCAGTCAGCAGCGGCCAGCACCTGGGGCACTGGGCATAATTTGACCGATGGGGCACAATTGGAATCTGTGAGCACTCCATTGAAGACGACAAAGACGATTGAACGCACCGATACCCGCGTCGATGAGTCGACGAGGGACGATACCCCGAAGTTCTTCCATTACGTCAAGAAGGACCAGATCGTGAACTCCGCGGTCAACGGCTCCTACGTCGTTGCTCTGTGCGGTGAAACCTTCCCTGTGAAGAAGTCAGCGAAGCCGGGTTCACCGGTATGCCCTGACTGCGAGCGGATTTACAAGTCCCTGCGTCGCAAGTGAGCGGGCTTCGTAAATGGCAGCAGGAGGCCCTCGACAAATACCTGGCGACTAACCCCAAGGACTTCCTTGCAGTGGCGACACCGGGCGCAGGTAAGACGACCTTCGCCTTGCGTATCGCCAGTGAGTTGCTGTCGCGCCGGATCGTCGAGCGCATCATCGTCGTGGTTCCCACTGAGCACCTGAAAGTGCAGTGGGCTGCTTCCGCTGCTCGTTCGGGGATTGCGTTGGATCCCAAATTCACCAACGCCAAGGGTGTGGTAAACCCCTCCTACCAGGGAATTGTTGTGACCTACGCCCAAGTCGCAGTGCATCCGTTTAAGCACCATGCCGTAGCCACCGCTCGGCCGACATTGGTGATTCTGGACGAGGTGCACCATGGCGGCGATGCCAAGAGCTGGGGCGACGGTATTTCCGAAGCTTACGGCGATGTCGAACGCCGCCTGTGCCTAACTGGTACGCCGTTCCGCTCCGATGACGCGGCGATTCCGTTTGTTCGCTACTCGCCGGACGGCGATGGTTACTCGCGTTCCGTCGCCGATTACACGTACGGCTATTCCAATGCGCTTGCCGACGGCGTCGTGCGCCCAGTGGTCTTTTTGGCTTATTCCGGTGAAGCTCGCTGGCGTGATAGCGCGGGTGATGAGTTCGCTGCGCGACTGGGCACCGTGATGAGCCCAGAGGAGACCACGCGTGCTTGGCGCACCGCGCTTGACCCAAAGGGCGAGTGGATGCCATCTGTGCTGCGGGCAGCGCACACCCGTCTCTCGCAGATGAGGCAGCATATCCCGGACGCGGGTGGTCTGGTCATCGCCTCCGATGCGGCAACTGCTCGTGCGTACAAACGCATTCTCGAGCAGATTGCCTCTACGCCGGTGGCGTTGGTGCTCTCGGATGAACCGGGCTCGTCGGAACGAATCAAGACTTTCTCCGAGTCCACCGATGAGTGGATGGTGGCCGTGCGCATGGTCTCCGAAGGCGTGGACGTGCCGAGGCTGGCGGTCGGCGTGTACGCGACCAGTTCCTCGACTCCACTATTCTTCGCGCAGGCTATCGGACGATTCGTGCGAAGCCGCATGCCAGGGGAGACTGCTTCGGTCTTCTTGCCGTCGATCCCGGTGCTGCTCGACTTGGCCTCGCAGATGGAGGTGCAGCGCAACCACGTGCTCGGCAAGCCGGATCGGCCTTCGGAAGGCTGGGAAGATGACTTGGTCGCTGAGGCCAATCGCCGCAAGGATGAGCCCGACGAATTGCTGCCGGCCTACGAATCCATTGGCGCGGATGCTGAACTTGACTACCTCATCTACGACGGCTCCTCCTACGGCACCGCAACCGTTGCCGGTTCCGCCGAAGAGGCCGATTATCTGGGTTTGCCAGGGCTTCTCGACGCCGATCAGATGCGACTCTTGCTGCGTCAGCGGCAGGATGAACAGCTTAAAGCCGCCAGTGCCCGAGAGAAGGAAGCCCGCGAGGAGGCGAGGGAATCGTCGTCAAGCGGGGGCGAAGGGGGCGCGGTGCACCGGATTGAGGGATCAGCGTACCCAAGGCCGCAGAAGGTGGCCAGTGAGGTGTTGCCGAAGTTGCGGAAGGAGCTCAATACGCTGGTGTCGATGACGGCGGCGCGGACAGGTAAGCCACATGGTCAAGTGCATAACGAGGTTCGGCGCGCCTGTGGTGGCCCGCCGACTGCGCTATGTACGGAGGAACAGTTGCGTGATCGCATCAGCTACCTGCGTAATTGGTAGGGTTTCAAACGAACTAAGCAATCTATGGTGGAGAGAAGAATGTCGGCAAGCAGTGATAAGTCGAGGCCGTCGGAATTGACCGGCGGTGGTTTGTCGGCTGTACCAGGCAATGACGGTCGGACTATTGGCGTGCTGGCGCTGATCTTTGGCGTCGGCGGACTCTTGATGTCCTGGATGATTGTTGGTGGCATCCTCGGTGTCTTTGGCATTGTTCTAGGCATCATCGCGATGGCGAAGGCAATGAGTGCGAAGAAGCGCGTGCAGGCAGCTGGGGGAGACGCGGTCATCAGCGGTTCGTTCGGATTGGGCGTGGTCGGCATTGTGACGGGTATTGCGGCCGCCGTGGTGTCGCTGATGCTGTATTCGTCGACATCAGATGCGATGTCGAAGTGCGAGAAGTTCGAGCGCACCTCTGGAGAGTATGCCGAGTGCATCTCTAAGCAGATGGGTACTGATCAGCCAATGAAGCAATCGGAGTGAGTTCGGAAGCGACATCAATGGCGGTCTTACTTTGTGCCCGGAGTTTTCGGTCAACGCCAAATACGCAATCAGGAAATGAGCTAACCCCGTAATCCACCCCCGAAGCCCAACTGCCTGCAGTTTCGGCCGGGGGTTTCTTAGTGAAATCTCATATTTGGCCGAGTGTTGGTAATGATATTGGTGTCAGAAAGTACCCACATTTGGCATCCCCTACATGCGGTAAACGTTTGAACACGCGTGCAATACAGGATGTCTGCTGATTATTAAATAGGAGCGTGAATCGTGGCAGCGACATCTACGCGCGACAACTCCCCGGAACTGTCACCGGGCCAACAAGACCGTGGATACCTCAGCCGGGAGCTTTTCCGTAAGCGCACCGGTCTAGGACTCGGTATCATCCTGGCCCTGCTCGTGTACTTCTTTATGCCGGCTGAGCTCGATCACAACCTGCGTGCAACCGCAGGTGTAGCAGTGCTTATGGCCGTGTGGTGGATGTCCGAGGCTATCCCGATTGCCGTTACGGCTCTGCTGCCGCTGGCTCTATTCCCGATTCTCAACCTCGCTGAGATTAAGGATTTCTCGGGCAAGTACACAGACCCGACCATCTTCCTCTTTATGGGCGGCTTCCTGTTGGCGCTGGCGATGCAGCGTTGGAACCTCCACAAGCGCGTCGCATTGTGGGTTCTGGTGCTCATGGGGTCGTCACCAAAAATGCTGATTCTCGGCTTCATGGTGGCTACTGGCTTCCTGTCGATGTGGGTCTCCAACACGGCCACGGCCGTGATGATGCTGCCAATCGGTGTGTCCGTCCTGAGCCTCATTGTCCGAATGCTGCACGATGAAAAGGTTCCTGCAGAGGATACGGGCTCTGCGAGTGAATCCGTCGCTGAAACCCCCGGTGGGGATGCGCTGGAGGAGGCCGAGGAGTCGTCGTCAAGCTATGACCCGATGCCAAAGTCAAACTTCGGTATCGCGCTGATGCTGGGTATCGCTTACGCGGCATCGATTGGCTCGCTGGGCACGATTATTGGTACTCCGCCGAACGCGATGCTGGCGGCCTACATGGCGGAGCAGGGTGTCAACATTGGGTTCGGCCAGTGGATGCTGCTGGGTGTCCCGGTGGCGGTTGTGCTCATGCTCTGTGCATGGTTTTTGCTGACAAATGTTCTGTTTAAGCCGGAGATTACGCATATTCCAGGTGGGCGCGAACTCATGCGTGACGAGTTGAAGCGCCTTGGCCGTATGTCGACTGGAGAGCGCCGAGTGCTCCTGGTGTTTATCGCGGCGGCACTGGCGTGGGTCTTTGTTCCGGTGCTGCTGCCCGACACCAAGATTGCCGATGCGGTTATCGCAATGACCGTGGGTATTGCGTTGTTCCTTATTCCGGGTGGCCCTAATGGCGTGAAGCTCATGCGCTGGGAAAATGCGTTGGAGCTGCCGTGGGGTGTGCTGCTGCTGTTCGGTGGTGGCCTGGCGCTGTCCTCACAGTTCGGTGCCTCTGGGCTGTCGGACTGGATTGGCGAGCAGCTGTCTACTCTCGGCTGGATGCCAGTGGCTGCACTCGTGGTTGTCGTCGGCGCCGTTGTGCTGTTCCTGACCGAGTTCACCTCTAACACCGCGACGGCCGCGACCTTCCTGCCGCTGGTTGGTGCGATGGCAATCGGTCTGGGCCACGACCAGATGATCTTCGCAGTTCCAGTTGCACTGGCAGCTACTTCGGCATTCATGATGCCGGTTGCAACACCGCCGAACGCCATCGCCTACGGCTCCGGCTACGTCAGCATGGACAACATGGTCAAGGCCGGTGTCTGGCTGAACGTCGTCGCACTGATCGTGATTTCTGTGGCATCGCTGACGCTCCTGCAGTGGGTATTCGGCGTCGTGTACTAGCTGGGTAGGTAGTAGCCCGTAGTGGATGGTGGGGCAGTGCGCTGAACCGCCACCGGGCTTCTCCGCCTAGCGTTGCTTAGATGCCCGTTCGCCCCGTTCCACTTTGGTGGTTCGGGGCTTTTGGCTGCAAATGTGAAACTGCGTGAGTTTATGACACTTTCAGGC